>CAZAQB010000231.1:0-1061 GCA_964487155.1 uncultured Ectothiorhodospiraceae bacterium | reverse complement strand
CCGCCCGCCCGAAGACCCAACGGTGCTTCGCACCATTGGGCTACGGCGGGTGCGGTCCACCGCGCGTCCTCTGCCGCGGCGCCGTGGCGAAGCCCGCCGTAGGGCAGGTTACGAAGAAACCTGCCATCGGGCGCTGGTCTCGGCACCGGGGCGGGGTCCCAGGCGCGGGACTGACGCCGCGGCGGTGCCCCCCCGGCTACCCCGGCTTGAGCCGGGTTGTCTTGAATTCTTTACACTCGCCTCAATCGAAACTGCTGGAAGGCGGCCGGCGTGGCCGTAGATAACTGATAATAAATATGTTTATTTTCATGCGGCCTGAATCTTGCTAAACACGCTATGCAACACGCGATTTTCAATTCATAAAATGCTTATTTTCTATGGGGTGACGCAATGAGTGACAGAGCACTTGTACGCGGTATGAGGGGGCTGCTGGCCATGGCACTGCTGGCCTGTGCCGGCGCTGCCCAGGCGGTACCGTTCGGGCTCTACCAGCTGGGCAGTCATCCGGATGCCGCGAAGAGTCCACCGCCCTACGGGCTGAGGCTCGACGGTCTGTTCGGCCCGGCCAGTAACGTGTGGACATTCAACTTCAGCGACGCTCAGAGCAGCATGTCGCTGCGCTACAACCCGGACGGCAGCTTGCGGATTTTCGGGACCAGCCTGGGCGGCGTGGACCTCGGCGCGAGCTATGACGCCGGAACGGTGGATCTGTTCGACATCGACTTCACCTACGCGGGGGTTTCCGAGGTCGCCAACGGCGGCCTGGACGACACGCGGGACGTTGGCGGCCTCAACGATTTCGGCACCATTACCCGCCAGTCCGACAACGCCGTCGTCGCGTTGCGTGACCACGGCAAGAACAGTGGCGGTGCCACGGGCCTTTCCTTCCAACTCGGCGACGAGGGGGGCGGCGGGCATCGAGGCTTCAACGGAATCTCCGGCTGGGGCTGGCTGGACCACGGCACCTTCAATTCCACCCCTGGCGATTTCGGCGACGTGTCCTGGGAGACCAATGAACCTTCGGTTAACGGCTGCTGCAACGACTGGCTGTTCACGGCCAC
>CAZAQB010000230.1:0-4071 GCA_964487155.1 uncultured Ectothiorhodospiraceae bacterium | reverse complement strand
GTGCTGCTGCTGGGTTAGGCTCGGACCACGTCGCGCCGCGCCGCATATCAGCCACGGATGAACACGGATAAACGCAGCGGAGTTCGTGGGAGCATAGGCGCCCCCGGGACCGAATAGGGCCTCCTACACGGAACCACGCTGCGCACCAATTCTCCATCCTCGTTCATCTGTGTTCATCCGTGGCTAGCCTGTGCCACCCCCGGTCAGTCGTGCTGCGACTCCCGGCGCTTGGACTCCTGCCAGGCGGCCTCCAGCTCCTCCAGGCCCACCGCCTGCGGGTCCTGGCCCCGCTCGCGCACGATGGTTTCCACCTGGGCGAAGCGCCGCTCGAATTTGCGGTTCGCCGCGCGCAGCGCCTGTTCCGGGTCCGCCTTCAGGTGCCGGCCCAGGTTGGCGCAGGCGAACAGCAGGTCGCCCAGTTCCTCCTCCACCCGGGCCGGGTCGGCGCCGCCGTCCAACTCCTCGGTTAGCTCGTCGAGTTCCTCGTGGACCTTGTCCAGCACCGGGTGCACGCTGTCCCAGTCGAAGCCGACGCGGGCGGCGCGGCGCTGGAGCTTGGCGGCCCGGGACAGCGCCGGCAGCGAGCGTGACACGCCGTCGAGGGCGCCGGACGGTCCGCCGCGGGCGGCTCGCTCCCGGGCCTTGATGGCCTCCCAGGTGAGGGACTGGCTGGCGGCGTCGGATTCCTCGGCATCGCCGAATACATGGGGATGGCGGCGGCGCAGCTTGGCCGCCATCTGCCGTGCCACATCGGTGAAGGCGAAGTGCCCTTCTTCCGCCGCCAGCCGGGCGTAGAACACCACCTGGAACAGCAGGTCGCCCAGTTCGTCGCGCAGCGCCGGAACATCCCCCGACTCGATGGCCTCCGCCACCTCGTAGGCCTCCTCCAGGGTATGGGGAACGATGCTGCGGTAATCCTGAGCCAGGTCCCAGGGGCAGCCGGTGTCCGGGTCCCGCAGCCGGTCCATCACCGCCAGCAGCTCCTCCATGGCATCGCCCGGCGAGCTCACCAGGCAGCTCCGGCCGGCGCTGCCGCGCAGCCCTGCCCGGCGACGGCGCACTGCACCAAACTGGACGTGACTCGGGTATCAATCCAGAATGAAAGAGATGGCGGCACCGGCGAAGTGCGCGCTGTTTTGATCGCTGCATAACAAGATATCGGGGAGGAGCCGTGGCTGAACCGGTCACACCCGCCACCGCCCGTGGCGAGCAGACCCGGCAGCGCCTGCTGGATGCCGCAGAGTGCGAGTTCGGGGAGAAGGGCTTCCACAACGCCTCCATCACCAGCATCACCCAGCGCGCCGGAGTGGCCCAGGGCACCTTCTACATCTACTTCCGCTCCAAGGAGGAGATCCTGCGCGCCCTGGTGCGCCAGATGGGCACCACCCTGCGCCGCAGCCTCACCGCCCTGACCGAGGGCCTGCCGGACCGCGTCGCCGTCGAGAAGGCCGCCTTCCGGCACTTCGTGAGCCTGGCCGTGGAGCACAGCAACCTCTACCGCATTCTGCTGGAGTGCCAGTTCATCGACCCGGAGCTGTATCAGGAACACTACCAGCGCCTCATGAGCGGTTACGTGCCACGCCTGGTCCGGGCCCAGCAGGCCGGCGAAATCCGCGACGGCGATCCGGAGGCCCTGGCCTGGCTGCTGATGGGCATCAACTACTTCTTCGGCCAGCGCTACGCCGCCTGGGAGCACCGCATGCCCCCGGAAGAAATAATCGACACCGTGCAGTCCTTCCTGGAACAGGGCCTGCGTCCGGTGCCGCGCAGCTGAGGCGGGCGCCGACGCCTCAGCGCCGGCGATACTGACCCTCCCCGAACAGCAGGTCCTTGGCGCCGGCATCGAAGTCGGCCCGCTGGTCCTCCAGCACCTGCACTCCCCTGCGCACCGCAGGCCGAGCCTCGATGGCCTCGAACCAGCGCTCCAGGTGGGGGAAGTCTTCCAGCTTCTGGCCCTGCTTGTCGTGGGAGCGGATCCACGGGAAACAGGCGATGTCCGCGATGGTGTAATCGTCCCCGGCCAGGTAGGCGCATTCCCCGAGACGGGCGTCCATCACCCGGTAGAGCCGGGCCGTCTCGTTGGTGTAGCGCCTGACCGCATAGTCGATGGTTTCCGGGGCGTACTGACGGAAGTGGTGAGCCTGGCCCAGCATCGGGCCGAGCCCGCCCATCTGGAACATCAGCCACTCCAGCACCCGGTAGCGCTCGCGCGGCTGCTCGGGCAGCAGGGCCCCGGCCTTCTCCGCCAAGTAGATGAGGATAGCGCCGGACTCGAACAGGTGGAAATCGCCGCCGCCGGGCCCATCGCGGTCGACGATGGCCGGAATCTTGTTGTTCGGCGAGATGCGCAGGAACTCCGGCTCGAACTGGTCCCCCTTGCCGATGTTGATGGCATGCACCTGATAGGCCAGGCCCAGTTCCTCCAGGGCGATATGCACCTTGTGGCCGTTCGGCGTGCACCAGGAGTAGAGATCGATCATTGCTGGGTCTCCTCGCCGGGAGGCGGGTCGCAGTGGATTGAGTCCGGACTCCTGGCCAGGATAGCGGATGTCCTCATGGCGTCACGCGCCCGATCCATTATCATGGGTGGCCGGCGGGGCCTGCCCCGCCCCGCGATCCCAGAGCCTGACGGTGGAGCATGACCGAGATTCCTGGTTACCAGCGACGTGTGAGCGTACCCGTGCCGATCGGCGGGGTCACCCTGGGCGGTGGCGCCCCGGTGGTGGTCCAGTCCATGACCAACACCGACACCACCGACGAGGTGGGCACCGCCATCCAGGTGGCGGATCTGGCCCGGGCCGGATCGGAGCTGGTCCGGATCACCGTCAACACCGAGGCGGCGGCGGCCGCCGTGCCCGCCATCCGATCCCGGCTGCAGGACATGGGCGTGGAGGTTCCCCTGGTGGGGGATTTCCACTTCAACGGCCACAAGCTGCTGCAGAACAACCCCGCCTGCGCCGAGGCCCTGGACAAGTACCGCATCAATCCGGGCAACGTCGGCAAGGGCGCACGCCGGGACCCGCAGTTCGCCACCATGGTGGAGATCGCCCGGGACCACGGCAAGCCGGTGCGCATCGGCGTCAACTGGGGCAGCCTGGACCAGGATCTGCTGGCCCGCATGATGGATGAGAACGCCCGCCGGGCGGTGCCCGAGGACGCCACCCGGGTGATGAAGCAGGCGGTGGTACGCTCCGCCCTGGACAGCGCCGAGAAGGCCGAAGCGCTGGGCCTGCCCCGCAGCCAGATCGTTCTGTCCTGCAAGATGAGCGGCGTGCAGGACCTGATCCAGGTCTACCGCGACCTGGCGGCCCGGTGCGACTACGCCCTGCACCTGGGCCTCACCGAGGCCGGCATGGGCTCCAAGGGCATCGTCGCCTCCTCCGCCGCCCTGGCCGTGCTGCTCCAGGAAGGCATCGGCGACACCATCCGCATCTCCCTGACCCCGCAGCCCGGGGAATCCCGCACCCGGGAGGTGATCGTCGCCCAGGAACTCCTCCAGACCATGGGTCTGCGAGCCTTTACCCCCCTGGTCACCGCCTGCCCCGGCTGCGGGCGCACCACCAGCACCTACTTCCAGGAACTGGCCGAGCGCATCCAGGCCTATCTGCGCGAGCGCATGCCCGCCTGGCGGGCACAGTATCCCGGGGTGGAGAGCATGTCGGTGGCGGTGATGGGCTGCGTGGTGAACGGCCCGGGAGAGAGCCGCCATTCCAACATCGGCATCAGCCTGCCCGGCACCGGCGAGAAGCCCGTGGCGCCGGTCTACGAGGACGGCGAGAAGACCGTGACCCTGAAGGGCGAGCGGATTGCCGAGGAGTTCCAGGAGTTGGTGGAGACCTACGTGGAGCGGCACTACGGGGCCCGCCAGCCTCCCGAAGCGGCCCGCTCGGGCGGTGGTTGAGGGACTGAGGACTGAGTGGGAGGCTGCGGCGAGCGACGGGCGCAGTTGAAGCATCCAGCGTTGCGGTACTGGGTACTGGGTACTGGGTACTGGGTACTGGGTACTGGGTACTGCAATAGTGTGGGGCGCGGCGGACTTTCGGCAATACCCGGATCGCCCTGAGCCAAAGA
>CAZAQB010000229.1:0-4072 GCA_964487155.1 uncultured Ectothiorhodospiraceae bacterium | reverse complement strand
CCTGCTGGGCGAGCAGGGCCTCCAGCACCTCCGGCGGACGAAAGCCGCTGATCACCGAGCCGTCTTCGGTGACGATGGTGGGCGTGGCCCGGATGCCCAGGCTCAACGCCAGGTTGTAGTGCTCCTCGACCGGGTTCTCGCAGGACTTCTCGGCAATGGACTCGCCCCGCTTGGCCCGGGTCAGCGCCTGGTGGGGATCGTCGGCGCACCAGGCCCAGACCGCCTTGTCGTAGGAGCCCGAGCCAATGCCAGCCCGCGGCATCAGCACGTAGCGCACCCGGATGCCGCGCTCGTTGTAGGCCTGCATCTGCTCGTGGAAGTTGCGGCAGTAGGGGCAATCGATGTCGGTGAACACGGTGACGTGGTACTGGCTGGAATCTTCATCGCCGTATACCAGCATCTTGGCCTCGCCCAGGGCGTCCAGCGCCTCCGCCCGGTTGCTCATGCGCCGGGGCTCGGTGAGCGAACGGCGCTGCTCCAGGTCCAGCAGTTCGCCCTGGAACATGTAGCGCCCGTCGCCACTGACGTAGACGATATTGCCGCCGATCATCACCTCGTAGATGCCGGACAGCGGGGTTTCCCGTACCTCGCCCACCTCAAGGTCCGGGCTGAGGCCCTGGAGTGCCGCCTTGATGGGGGCATCGGGAAGTTGCTGGGCCGCCGCGGGGGCGGCCACCGTCACGGCCACCAGGGCGAGCAGCGCCGGCACCAGAAGTCGCTGGATCATGGAAACCTCGACAGAGAAGGGATGGACAGGTTTCCGACATTAGCACAGCCCCGGCGGTTCCGGCCGCTGCGCCCGATTCGGCTCCGCGCTCGACCCCTTGGTAGGGTCAAGCCGAGGCGCGCCCGGCAATCCCTTTCATCCGTGTCCATCCGTGGCTGAAGCCGCCCGTGGCCCGTGCCCGAAGACCCGACGGTGCGGGCCTACCCCCGGGGATGGTGCCTGGCGTGCAGCTCCCGCAGGCGCTCGCGGGCCACGTGGGTGTAGATCTGGGTGGTGGAGAGGTCGCTGTGGCCCAGCAGCAGCTGCACCACCCGCAGGTCGGCGCCGTGGTTCAGCAGGTGGGTGGCGAAGGAATGACGCAGGGTATGGGGCGAGAGCGCGGTGCGGATGCCCGCCGCGGCGGCGTGAGCCTTGACCCGGTACCAGAACGCCTGGCGGGTGAGCCCCGCTGCGCGGCGGGTCACGAACAGGGCCGCGGCGGGCCGCCCCTCCAGCAGGGCCGGCCGGCCCTGCCGGTGGTAGCGCTCCAGCCAGTGGGCGGCCTCCTCCCCCAGCGGCACGATGCGCTCCTTGCGGCCCTTGCCCAGCACCCGCACCACCCCCTGGCGCGGGTTGACCTGGCCGGGGACCAGGCCCACCAGCTCCGAGACCCGCAGCCCCGTCGCGTACAGTAGTTCCAGCATGGTGCGGTCGCGCAGGCCGAGAGGCTCGGCGACGTCCGGCGCCGCCAGCAACGCCTCCACCTCGGTCTCGGTGAGGGTGCCCGGCAGCGGCCGGCCCAGCAGGGGGGCGTCCACCCGGGCGGTGGGATCCTCCGCCAGGCGTCCCTCCCGCACCTGGTAGCGGTAGAAGCGGCGCAGGCTGGACAGCAGCCGGGCCGCCGTGCGCGGCCGCGCGCCGCCTCGGGCCCGGTGGCTCAGGTAGGCCAGCAGGCTTTCCCGGCCGGCGCCCAGCAGGCTCTCGCCGCGGCCCGCCAGCCACTGGGCGTAGCCGCTGAGGTCACTGCGGTAGGCGCTCACGGTGTGGGCGCTCAGGCCCCGCTCCAGCCACAGGGCCTGCAGGAACTGCTCCACGACAGCGTCATGGCCGTCGGCGGCCATCAGTCGGAGCCCTTCTTGCCTCCCTCGCCACCGCCCAGGATGCGCAGCACATCCAGGGGCAGGGGAATGATCACGTTCTGGGTGGTGGAGGCCATGTCCGCCAGGGTCTGCAGGTAGCGCAGCTGCAGCGCCTCGGGCTGGGTGGCGATGCGCTGGGCGGCGTTCACCAGCTGCTCGGCGGCCTGGAACTCGCCCTCGGCGTTGATCACCTTGGCCCGCCGCGCCCGCTCGGCCTCCGCCTGGCGGGCGATGGCGCGGATCATGCTCTCGTCCAGATCCACATGCTTGATCTCGACGTTGGCTACCTTGATGCCCCAGGCGTCGGTCTGGCTGTCGAGGATTTCCTGGATGTCCTTGTTCAGCTTGTCGCGCTCGGCCAGCATCTCGTCGAGCTCGTGCTGGCCGAGCACCGAGCGCAGGGTGGTCTGGGCCAGCTGGCTGGTGGCGGCGATGTAGTCCTCGACCTGGATAATGGCCCGCTCCGGGTCCACCACCCGGAAGTACAGCACCGCGTTCACCTTCACCGAGACGTTGTCCCGGGAGATGACATCCTGGCTGGGCACGTCCATGGTGATCAGCCGCAGATCCACCTTCACCGCCTGCTGGATCACCGGGATCACCAAGCGCAGGCCGGGGCCCTTGACCTTCCAGAACCGTCCCAGCAGGAACACCACGGCGCGTTCGTACTCCCGGAAGATGCGGAACGAGGCGAAAATGAGCGCCAGGATGACGCCGATCACCACCAGCAGCGGTATGCCTATGACTCCGCCCAGCATTGCTCTCTCCTTTACGCCCGGGCCGGTTGGCCTGTTACTCCCCGCAGCATAACGCCGTCGCCGGATGGGGGGGAAACCGGATACGGATGGGGCCCTGCTCGCCTACTGCCGCGCGGGATTCGAGGACGACTGCGCCGCCGAGCTGGCTGCCTGGGCTGGCGAAGCAGGGGCGGCCGGCTACTGCCGGGCCGTGCCCTCCGGCGGCTGGGTCTGTTTCCACGAGTCGGCGCCCGGGGACGCGGCCCGCCTGTGGGAGGCCACCTCCTGGCGGCAGCTGGTGTTCGCCCGCCAGCGGCTGTGGCGCATCGCCGAGTGCCCCGGGTTGCCGCCGGCGGACCGGGCCGGCCCGCTGGCCGCCGCCGCGGCTGTACACCTGACACAGGTCTCCGCGCTCTGGGTGGAATACCCCGACACCACCGAAGGCCGCGAGCTGGCAAGGCTCGCGCGGCGCCTGGAAGGCCCCCTCAAGGGCGCCCTGGCCCGGGCGGGGGTGGCCCTGGCGCCCCAGACGCAGGCCCCCCGGCTCCACGTCCTGCTGCTGGACGGAGACCATGCCTGGCTGGCCACCACGCCCCCCGCCGACAGCGCGCCCTGGCCGCTGGGCATCCCACGTCTCAAGCTCGCCCGCCAGGCTCCCAGCCGCTCCGCCCTGAAGCTGGAGGAGGCCTGGCTCAGCTTCCTCGACGAACCCGCCCGCCGGCGCCGCCTGGCCCCGGGCATGCGGGCCGTGGACCTGGGCGCCGCTCCCGGCGGCTGGAGCTGGCAGCTGGCCCGCCGCGGGCTGGAAGTGACCGCGGTGGATAACGGCCCGCTGGCCCCCCAGGCGCTGGCCGCCGGCCGGGTCACCCACCTGCGGGCGGACGGCTTCCGCTACCGGCCCGAGCGGCCAGTGGACTGGCTGGTCTGCGACATGGTGGAACAGCCCCACCGGGTCGCAAAGCTCACTGCCGAGTGGCTGGCGCGCGGCGACTGCCGGGAGGCCATGGTGAACCTCAAGCTGCCGATGCGCCGGCGCTTCCGGGCGGTGACGGAATGCCTGGAACTGCTCCGCGATCGGGCGGCGGACGTCCCCCTGGATCTGGCCTGCAAGCAGCTCTACCACGACCGCGAGGAAGTCACCCTGCACGCCCGGCGCCTGTGAGCGAATGCAGATATTGGGGAGAGTCAGCCGCGAAATGGACCGGAGATGAAGGCATCAGTAGCCGCAGATGGACGCAGATGAACGCCGATTTTTCTCTGGATTTGGCTGTAGCATTGGCCGCTCCGTAGAGGCCCCCCGCGTGGCCGAGCGGCAATCCAGCACAAAACATCTGTGTTCATCTGCGTCCATCTGCGGCTACTTTCTCCTCTCCCGATCTCGCGTGCATTTCCCGTGCATCTCGCGGCTAACTGATCTTTCTCTCCCACCGCCGAGGATTGTCGCCGCGTCCGCCGCGGCCTAATCTGCTCGCCTCGCCCCCTTTGGAGGC
>CAZAQB010000228.1:0-4093 GCA_964487155.1 uncultured Ectothiorhodospiraceae bacterium | reverse complement strand
CTGAGACCGCCTCCCAACACCCCTCTCCCCTCGCGGGAGAGGGGCTGGGGGAGAGGGGGCGGCGGGTGCGGGGCAGGGCGTGGCGCTGGGTGGGGCCCGCCATGACCAGCAGCGAGCCGTGGCCCAGGGCCACGGCCAGGCCGGGGTGATCCCCGTTGCGGCGGGGCCGCAGCAGAAAGCGGCGCTGTGCCCCCAGGCTCACCGAGGCGATCACCGGCGGCGGGCTGCAGCAACGCAGGCCAGCAGCGAAGCTGCGCGCCCGGTGCCGAGCAGCCCCTCCCAGCGTCGGCGCGCCACGCCGCTTGATCTCCGAAAACCACCCCAGTATCCTCCCGCCCGGTGGCCTTGCGAAAGGCGAGTGATTCTCATATCGGTTTCACAAACAAGGTAGAATCATGACATTCGATATCCTACTGCGCTCTGCCCGAACCACCTCGCTCGTCGCGCTGCCAATTCTCATCACTGGCCATCACCAACTCGCGCTTGCTCAGGCTCCCTCCTCGCCAGCGGAGCCAACGTCGCAAGCTGTCGTCCTCAAGCCGATTTCTGTATATGGTGAGGTGGATAACTCGGCTGCGCGGGCAGCGCAACTCAAGGCCGCGGCGCCCAATGCGATCGAGGTCATCACGTCGGAGCAGTTACAGCAATTCAATGAGCAGGCTCTGGGTGATGCACTGCGGCGCGTTCCCAGCATCACCTTCGACGGTGCCAATCGCGCCCGCGAGATCCGCTTGCGCGGCCTGCCTGGAGAGTACACCCAAGTGCTGATCAACGGCCGGCCGCTGGTTGACGGCGAATCGCGTCGCAACTTCGAAGTCGACCGCATTCCCACCGGACTGGTTGAGCGGGTCGAAGTAACTCGGTCGCCCCGGGCCAGCCTTCCGGGCCAGGGCGCGGCAGGCACCGTGAACATCGTTTTGAAGAGCGGCGTCGAACGAATGCCTGAATCGCAGGTTTCCATCGGCGCCGGTTATCTGGAAGACAACGATGAGCAGGGCGAACTCACCTTCACGACCGCTACCACGGCAGGTCCACTGGAAATCATGCTGGCCGGCTCGCTGCAGCGTTTCCGGCGCAACGAGAGCAAAGATGAGTTCGAGTTTGATGCCGGTGGCGCACCCGACGGCGGGGTCCTCGAACTCAATGAGCGGCGCTTCGACCAGGTCAATCTGATTCCGCGCCTGGCGCTGCAGACCGACCAGCTGGGGCGCTTCGAGCTGGACCCGTTCTACCTGCGCACCAAAGAGTTTCGTGACGATATCGAGACCGAACTGGAAGCGGATCAGGTGACCCGCGACAGGGTGAGCAACGAAGACCGTGAGCGGGTGCGGGAGAGTTACGGCTTTCGTGCCGGCTGGCAGCAATCTGTGGGTTCGTCTGCACGGCTGCGCCTGAACCTCGACTGGCAACGGGGCGAGACCGATACCGAGCGCGACGAGACGCGCTTCAACGCCGATGGCAGTGTGGATCGTGAGCGCCAGCGCTCGGAACGAATCGATCTGGAACTGACGCGACCAGAGGCGATGCTGGACCTGCAAGCCGGTGCCCACGCGCTGAGCTTTGGTCTCGGTGCCGAGCTGCGCGAGCATGACGAGACCAACGCGGAGATCCGCGATGGGTCGCCCCGGGATCCGCGCGCGGATCGTATCTTCGACATTGACGAGGATGTGCTATTTGCGTTCGCCGAAGATGTCTGGCAGGCGGCAGAGCGGCTGAAGGCCACTGGAGGCTTGCGGCTCGAGGACTCGGAAACCGAGACCACTGATTTCTTCGGCGCGTCGACCTCGAATGACGCCACTTTCCTGTTACCGTCCTTCAACTTCGTGTTCAATGCAATGCCGCAAACCGATTTACGGTTGGGTGTGGCGCGCACGCTGCGGCGCCCGGATCTTCGTACCCTGTCGCCCGCCATCGATGAGAACGACGGTACGCCCGCAGATCCTGATATTCAGGGCAATCCCAACCAGGATCCGGAATCGATCTGGGGTCTGGATGTGGGTCTGGACCAGTATTTTGCGAATGATCGCGGCCATGTTTCTATTAACCTTTTTGGGCGGCTGTTCGAAGACAAAATAGAAAATGTTACAGATGATCGCGGCGGGCGCTTCGTCGCCAGCCCCCAGAACGTCGGCGATGCCCGTGCCGCGGGCGTCGAAATTTCAGCTCGCCTGCCACTGGGTGGGGTTGGTCTTGAGGATTTCACCCTGTGGGGCAATGCGGTTTACACAGACTCCCGCGTCGACCAAATCGCCGGCGGTTCCCGGTCTTTTCTCGATCAGCCGGGCGCCGTCGCCAACCTCGGCCTCGACTACTTTGCCGCTCCCTGGAACACCACCTTCGGCATCGCCGTGAATCGCACCACCTCGATCGATCAGACCCAGCGCCTGGCTAATGGCGGCTTTCTCGATCAGTCGATCGAGTCGCGCACCCGGTTGGACCTGTCCAGTCGTACCGAACTGCCCCATGGTCTCGACTTGACCCTGAGCCTGACCAATCTGCTCGGCCAGACCGAAGATCGCGTCGATAGGGTTCTGGATGACAGCGGTGCCCCCGTCTCCAGCACCCGCACCCGCGAACCGACCTATCGTGCGGTGTTCGCACGACTCACATGGACATACTGACGGCTACCGGCGCCAGTCGATCCAGACGCCCCGGGCGCAGCCGCCTCGCGACGCTGCACCGCTGGTCAGGCCTGGCACTGTTTGCGATTCTGTTGCTGCAGTGTCTGACTGGCTCGCTGCTGCTGTTCGAAGAGGAGATCGACGGGCTGTGGCTTGAAGCCGCCCCCGCGGACGCCGTACCAGCACCCAGAGTCCTGGGTTTGGATGCGCTGGCCCGAAGCGCCGCTGGCGGGCTGGTGGGGCAGGGCAACGCAACGGCCTTACGCGTCAAGCGCATCAATCTCGGCTCTCGCCCGGGACGCCCAGCCCGCGTACGGCTGATGGCGGGAAACCGGGCTGAGACGGAGATCGAGCGTTTCGTCGATCCAGTCAGCGGTGCCGTGCTGGGTGAGCGTGGTCACAAGACACTGGGCTGGTCGCTGCGTTACCTGATGCCCCTGGCGGATGGGCTGCACTCCAAGCTGCTGGCCGGTGATGTCGGAAAGACGTTGCTTGGTATCGCGGCAGTGTTGTGGATGGTCACTGGATCGCTGGGTATCGTCCTGTCTCTACCGCCCGCCCGAGGTATCGCAGGGTGGTGCCACGCCTGGCGGCTGCGCGGCATGCACAACAGCTTCCAGTTGCATCGGGGCGGTGGACTGTGGCTGTCAGCTGTCGCGATGCTGTTCGGCGCCACGGCGTTCCTGCTGGCATTCGAGGACGCATTGTTTTCCGACCCGGCCGTCACGCCGGCTCAGCACTCGCCGGGGGAAGCACCTCGAGGGTTCGTTGCCGCCGCCGGCGCTGCCCGCGCCCTGTTGCCGCCGGGGGGCCGGGATTACCGCATCACTGAGGTCCGCCATGAATCCGGCAAGGGCCGCTATCGGGTCGATCTGGCCCATGCTCCGACGGATGGATTCTGGCATTGGCCGGAAGAGCGTTTGTATGTTGCAGCACAGGATGGCGCGCTGCTCGGGCGCGATGGCTGGATGACAGCAAGCGGCGCGGTACATCTGAAGCTGCTGGCGCTGCCGCTGCACACCGGCGCGGTGTTTGGCGCGCCGGGCAGGATATTGGCTTTGGCCATGGCATTGTGCCTGGCCGCGCAGATCGGTGCCGGTATCCGGTTTTGGTGGCGACGACGCCATCGCGGGACGAAGAAACGACGTCCGTCCCATGGAAACCGCCTCCCTGAAGCGGGTCTACGACCTGCTGGGGACCCCGGACGGCGATGATATCCACCTCTACTCGGTGACCATCGACTCCGAGCAAGACACCGTGGCGCTGCGGGCCAGTACCTGCGCCAGACCCGACCTCGGGCCACTTCCCCGCCCGGCCCGGCGCCTGCCTCGGCGACGGCTGCGACAGTGACACGATGGGGGCGCGCTAACCCGGCACGGAATCCGGCCTCCGGCCCGCCGGTCAAGCCAGGATGCGACGGAAGGTGAGGTTCAGCCGCGCCCCCACCGGGCGGCGGGTGCGGGGCAGGGCAT
>CAZAQB010000227.1:0-4140 GCA_964487155.1 uncultured Ectothiorhodospiraceae bacterium | reverse complement strand
CGCCCTGCTCGCCCCCTGGGCCGATCAGGGCCTGGCCCTGGTGTCCCTGGAGCCCAGCCAGCGCCACCTGCTCGCCGACGACTACGCCGTGGACGGCGGCCGCGGACTGCCGGTGGAGTCCGTGGCCGGCTGGCTCGCCCGGCGGCTGGAGTCACGATCGGCCCGGCTGGACCAGCGCTGGCGCCTGTTGGCCCATTGCACCGAGCGCACCCAGGACCCCCGCTTCCAGGTCCACTGGGAGCAGGCCCTGGCCGCCTTCGGCGTGACCCTGGAGGTACCGCGCCTGGGCTGCTGCGGCATGGCGGGCGCCTACGGCCACGAAGCGGAACACGCCCACCACAGCCGGCAGCTGTTCGCTGCCGGCTGGGAATCCGCTGCAGCGGCCGGCGAAACCGTCGTGGTCACCGGCTTTTCCTGCCGGGAACAGGTCCACCGCCTCACCGGGCGCCGGCTGCCCCACCCCCTGCAGGCCCTGGGGCGGGCCCTGGATATCGGCAAACCGCGCTGAAGAGCCCATTCAGCGCCGGTTCAGGGCTGGCGGGATACGGTGATCTCACGTTGGAACGAACCACGGGAGGTCACCAGATGAACACCCAGAGCGGACTGCTGAAGACGGGAGGCGCCGCCCTGGCGGCGCTGCTGCTGGCCGGCGCCGTGGGCGCGGCCCAGGCCGCCGAGGGCCGGCGGGCAAGCTTCGAGCCGGACGGCTTCCGGGCCGAGGTCCAGGAGGTACGCCACGGCCACCGATCGGACCGAGGCGGCCACCGGCACGATTACCACCGCGACCACCACCGAGACCATCGCCGCCACGACTACCGGGGGAAGCACCGCTTCCGGGACGGACATCGCTACTACGCCCCGCCCCGGTTCCGCTCCCGCCATGGTCACTGGAAGCGGCATCACCACAAGCCAAGGCACTGGAAGGGCCGCCAACACAAGCCGCGCCACTGGTGGGTTCCCTACGGGCTGCGGTACTGAGGCGGGGGGCGGGCCCGGCGGCGGGAGCCCGCAAGGCGGCGGACCTCGGAACGCCGGATGCGGCGCTATGCGCCATATCCGGCCTACGCTCCCCTGCCAGGGCGCCGGACCCGGACCCGCGTAGGCCGGATAAGCGAAGCGCATCCGGCATCTTCGGTCAGACGCCGGGCCGCGCCCCCCCGAGCGACACGGCAGCCCCTGCCGCGGCCAGCGGTCGGGGAATCGCCGGATGCGGCGCTGCGCGCCTTATCCGGCCTACGCGGACTCCGCCACGGCGCCTGGCAGGCAGCGAAGGCTGGATAAGCAAAGCGCATCGGGGTCAGGCCCGCCGCCCGCGCGAACTGGCGGCAAAGGCGAGATTGGCCACAGATGAACGCGGATCAACGCGGATTTTTTAATGGTCAACCTCGACGCCGCCTTCAGGCGTTGGCGCGCTGCGCAGCTTCCGGCACGGGATTGCACCCCGGCAACCGAACACAATGTCCCCATCCGCGTTCATCTGTGGCTAAATCATTCTTGAATCTGGCGCGCATTCCGCGTGCACTTCGCGGTTGAAACAGTTTTCACGCGGGCCGGGCGGCTCACTCGAACAGGTGGCCGAACTTGGCCGCCTTGGTGGCCAGGTAGGCGTCGTTGTGGGCGTTGCGTCCGGCCAGCAGGGGCAGGCGCTCGACCACCTCGATGCCGCAGCGCTGCAGGCCCTCCAGCTTGCGGGGGTTGTTGGTCATCAACCGCACGCGGGAGACTCCCAGGGACTCCAGCATGGCGGCGGCCACGGAGTAGTCCCGGGCGTCGGCATGGAAGCCCAGGGCCTCGTTGGCCTCCACGGTGTCGACTCCCTCCAGATCCTGCATGGCGTAGGCGCGGATCTTGTTCAGCAGGCCGATGCCCCGGCCCTCCTGGCGCAGGTAGACCAGCACGCCGCGGCCGGCTTCGCCGATGCGGGCCAGGGCCGCCTGCAGCTGGGGCCCGCAGTCGCAGCGGCGGCTGAACAGGGCATCGCCGGTGAGGCACTCGGAGTGCACCCGGACCAGTACCGTGTCGGCCTCGGCGAGATTGCCCATGGCGAGCGCCAGGTGATCCTGGCCGCCGGCCTCGGTGAAGCCGGCGACACGGAACTCGCCCCAGTCGGTGGGCAGGCGCGCCTCGGCCACGCGGCGCACGCCGGAGGCCTCGTTCTGCCTGTCACCCTTCTGACCCGGTTCCATCGTCATCGCCACATCCGGGGCCCGCTACGTTGGTAGCCGAGCACGATACCACGGCGGCCTGGCCCGGGGCCCATGGGCCCATGGGTAGCCACGGATGAACACGGATGGACTCAGATGGGTGCCACGCAGCGCCTGAGAGCCCGTTCGGCAACACCGGTGAACAAGCCACAAACTATCCGCTTAATCTGTGTTCATCTGTGGCTTGTTTACAGGCAGCCACCGAGTCAGCGGCGGTCACGCCCGTGGGGGGCGTCGAAGTCCAGCTCCGGGCCGAGCGGGATGATGCCGCTGGGGTTCACGGTTGGATGGCTGGTGTAGTAGTGGCGCTTGATGTGGTCGAAGCTGACGGTCTCGCGCACGCCGGGCCACTGGTAGAGCTCGCGGGTGTAACCCCAGAGATTGGGATAGTCCACCAGCCGGCGCAGGTTGCACTTGAAGTGGCCCACGTATACCGGGTCGAAGCGCACCAGGGTGGTGAACGCGCGCCAGTCCGCCTCGGTGGGGGCGTCGCCGCTGACCAGGTAGCGGCTGCGGGCGAGGCATGCCTCCATCTCGTCGAGGGCGGCGAACAGCTCGCCGGCGGCCTCCTCGTAGGGCTGCTGGGCGGTGGCGAAGCCCGCCTTGTAGACGCCGTTGTTCACCGCATCGTAGACCCGCGCGTTGACCTCGTCGATGGCGCCGCGCAGGGGCTCCGGGTAGAGGTCCACCGAGGCGTCGCCGAAGGCGTCGAAAGCGCGGTTCAGCATCCGCAGGATGTCCGCGGACTCGTTGTTGACGATGGTGCCCTGCTGCCGGTCCCAGAGCACCGGCACGGTGACCCGGCCGGTGTAATCGGCCTTGGCGGTGGTGTAGACCTGGTGCAGGTAGCGGCTGCCGTGGAGCGGGTCGGCGTCGGCCCCCGGGTAGTCGTCGCCGGGAGTGGCGAACCGCCAGCCCTGCTCGCCCATGTGGGGATGCACCACGCTCACCGAGATCACGTCCTCCAGGCGCTTCAGCCGGCGGGCGATCAGGGTGCGGTGGGCCCAGGGGCAGGCCAGGGACACGTACAGGTGATAGCGCCCGGCGGCCGCCGGAAACTCCGCGTCGGGCTGCGGGCGCACCCAGTCGCGGAACTGGGTCTGGGGGCGCTCGAAGCGCCCGCCGGTCTTCCGGGTGTCGTACCAGCGGTCCTGCCAGACGCCGTCCACCAGCAGGCCCATGGTCAGCCTCCCAGCTTCGCGGCCAGCTCCGCCACCCGGCGGCCCTGGGCCCGGGCGATGGCCAGCTCGTTCTCCGAGGGCTGGCGGCTGCCGTCCACGCCGGCCAGGGTGGTGGCGCCGTAGGGGGTGCCGCCGGTGATTTCCTCCATGTTCATCAGTTCCTGATTGCTGTAGGGCACCCCCGCCACCACCATGCCGTGGTGCAGCAAAGTGGTATGGATGGAGGTGAGGGTGGTCTCCTGGCCGCCGTGCTGGCTCCCGGTGCTGCAGAAGGCGCTACCCACCTTGCCGATCAGCCGCCCCTCGAACCACAGCTTGCCGGTCTGATCCCAGAAGTTACGCATCTGGGCGGCCATGTTGCCGAACCGGGTGGGGGTGCCGACCACGATGGCGTCGTAGTCGGCCAGCTCTGCCGGATCGGCCACCGGCGCCGCCTGGTCCAGCTTGGCGCCGGCATTGCGGGCGGCCTCCTCGGGCATCAGTTCCGGCACCCGCTTGACACTCACCTCGGTGCCCTGCACTTCCCGGGCACCGTCGGCGAGCGCTTCGGCCAGGCGTTCCACGTGGCCGTACATGCTGTAGTAGAGGATCAGAACACGGGCCATGAATCGTGCCTCCCTGTCTGGAATCGGTTCAGGATTCTCACCATAGCCCCGGGCACGCCGGGATCAAAGCAGCGGCGCGGCAACTCACTGTAGAACGCCGGTCGGCAATGGCGCCTGTCACCCTCCCGTCATCGGCAGCGGCTAGTGTCC
>CAZAQB010000226.1:0-4148 GCA_964487155.1 uncultured Ectothiorhodospiraceae bacterium | reverse complement strand
CTCAGTCCTCAGTCCTCAGTCCTCAGTCCTCAGTCCTCAGTCCTCAGTCCTCAGCGCGTAGGCTGGGATGGAGCGCCGCGTAATCCAGCATCAACCGAGACGGTGGGCTTCGCTGCGCTCTGCCCACCCTACGCGGCTACGCATGGATGCCGTGGCGCTCCAGGAAGCCGGCGATGGCCGCCACCGCCGCCTCGGGCTGCTCCCGGTGGGGGCTGTGGCCGCAGTCCGGCAGCAGGCAGGGCTCGGCGCGGCCGGCGCAGCCGGCGACGATGCGCTCGACCTGGGAGCGGCTGCCGTATTCGTCGGCTTCGCCCTGCAAGGCCAGCACCGAAGCGGTGATGCCGGCAAGCTCCGCCTCGATGTTCCAGTCCCGGAACCAGGGGGCCAGCCAGGTCTCCACCCAGGAGCGGTAGGCCCGGTCGGTGTTAGTCCCGTGGTAGCGGGCCAGGCGCTCCCGCAGGTCGGTCTTCTGCCAGGCGCGGCGGGCGGCACGAATGCCCTCCAGGGTGATCTCCTCCACCAGCACGTGGGCGGCCATGGTGATGCAGGCGGCCACCGGGTGGGCTGCGGCATGCAGCAGGGCGATGGAACCCCCGTCGCTGTGGCCCACGAGCACCGGCGCGTGGATACCTTCGCGCTGCAGCAGCGCTGGCAGGCGCTCGGTGGCTTCCCGGTGCAGGTAGTCGGCGCCCCGGGGCAGGGGGTCCGGGTCCGAGCCGCCGTAGCCGGGGCGGTCGTAGACCAGGGCGTCGAGGCCGGTGCGCTGCGCCAGCCGGTGGGGGAAGTCCCGCCACAGCTCGATGCAGCCCAGGCCCTCGTGGAGCAGCACCAGCGCTGGGCGATCCGGCTGCCAGCGGCCGGCGCTGCGCAGCCGGGCGAGCCGCAGCCGGTGGCCGCGCACCTGTGCCCAGCCGGTCTCCTGATAGCCGGCGATGGCGGCAGGTGCCCTCATGAGGCGCCGGTCCGCTGCAGGGCCTGGATGATGGCGTCCACGATCTGTTCCTGGGAGCGGCCGGTGCAGGGGATGCGGATTTCCGCCCAGCGCTCGTAGAGCGGCACTCGCTCGGCATAGACGCCGGCGAAGCTCTGGCCGGCCGGGCGGGCGATGCCGCGGCTGCCGAGATCGCTGACCCGCTGCTCCAGGGTGGGCAGGTCCACCTCCAGGTAGACGATATGGCCGCCGCGGGCCAGGGCCTGCATGGCGGCGTCGCTGTAGACGGCGCTGCCGCCGGTGGCGATGACGTGGTGGTCCAGTTCCAGCTCCGCCAGCACCTGCTCCTCCAGGCGCCGCAGGGCCAGGTGGCCGTCCCGGTCGACGATCTCCTGCAGGGTGCAGCCGGCGCGCTCCTGGATCAGCAGGTCGGTGTCCACATAGGCCAGTGCCAGGCGCTTTGCCAGCAGCACGCCGATGGTGCTCTTGCCGGCCCCGGGCATGCCGATCAGCACCACGTTGCGCCGCTCGGTCACCGTCTCAGCCCTCCGCCGCCAGGGCTTCCAGCGCCGCGCCGGTGAGCCGGTACACGGTCCAGCCGTCCATCGGGCGGGCCCCGAGCTGCCGGTAGAAGGCGATCGCCGGAGCGTTCCAGTCCAGTACCGACCATTCCATCCGGCCGCAGCCGCGTTGCATGGCGATCCGCGCCAGCCGGCCGAGCAGGGCCCGGGCGATGCCCCGGCGGCGGTAGGCCGGGCGCACGAAGAGGTCTTCAAGGTACAGGCCGGGCCGGCCCAGGAAGGTCGAGAAACTGTGGAAATAGAGGGCGAAGCCGGCCGCGGCGCCGGCCCATTCCGCCACCAGGGCCTCGGCCCGGGGCGTAGGGCCGAACAGGTGGCTGCTGACCACCTCCGGGTCCGCCACCGCCTCGGAGCTGAGCTGCTCGTAGTCCGCCAGCTCCCGGATCATGGCGAGCAGCAGCTCCACATCCCCGGGCGCCGCCGGGCGCAGCTGCAAGTTCCGGTCGTTGCCAGCCAACGTGGATCCCCCTCCCGGGACGTTGTCACTCCGAGTGCAGGGTAGCCGCCAGGCCGCGGTCAGCCCAGTCGCTCGTAGAGCAGCCGCAGCGCCATGGCGATGCAGACCGCCACCATCAGCGGACGGATCAGCCGCGCCCCGGAGCGCATCGCCATGTGCGAGCCCAGCCAGCTGCCCACCAGCTGGCCCGCCACCATCAGCCCCCCGGCCAGCCACACGACATGGCTGCCGGCCAGGAACAGGCCCAGCGAGGCGACGTTGCTGGTGAGGTTCAGCACCTTGGTCAGGGCCACCGCCTGGACGATGCCGCCTCCCAGCAGGGAGACAGAAGTGAGGGTGAAGAACGAGCCGGTCCCGGGGCCGAAGAAGCCGTCGTAGAAGCCGATGGCCGGCGCGACGCTGGCGGCGTAGGCGCGCCGTCCCAGGCGCGGCCGGCTATCCAGGTCGCTGACCCGGGGCGAGAGCAGGAAGTACACCGCCACCGCCACCAGCAGCACCGGGATGGCGGCGGCCACCCGCCCGGGATCCATCTGCTGCACCAGGGCGGTGCCCGCCGCCGCGCCCAGGAAGCTGCCGGCAATCAGCCAGCCCAGCCGGCGGCGCACCAGCAACCCGCGGCGGGCGTAGTTGGCGGCGGCCATGAGTGTGCCGGCAGTGCCCTGCAGCTTGTTGGTGCCCAGCGCCGCCAGGGGATCCAGCCCCACCAGCAGCAGAGTCGGCAGGGCGATGAGCCCGCCGCCGCCGGCGATGGAGTCCACCCAGCCGGCGAGGGCGCCGGCGGCCAGGATGGCCAGCATCAGTTCCGGGTGGGCGGCGAGGTCCATGCGAGCCTGGACCGGATTCAGGCGCCTTGGCGGCGCAGGTCAAGGCGGCGGACGAAGTCCTCCAGCAGGAGGCGCAATTCCGCGCCGGCCCTGCGCAGGGCCAGCCAGGCCCGCA
This sequence comes from uncultured Ectothiorhodospiraceae bacterium, assembly GCA_964487155.1. Lineage (GTDB taxonomy): Bacteria > Pseudomonadota > Gammaproteobacteria > Nitrococcales > Nitrococcaceae > CAZAQB01. The sequence goes on along the minus strand of CAZAQB010000226.1, from coordinate 1,240 downwards.
GCGACCACGAGGAGTAATTGCAGTTGCCGATGACGAGGAGGGTTTCGCTCATGGCATCCGCCGGGACACTCGCACATGGTCAGATGCGCAAGCGTGCCGGTAGAATCCCGGTCTGTCGAGATCCCAAGCGAGCGAGGTTGCACCCATGACCGCCATTACCCGGCAGAGCGTCGAGCAGGCCCTGCGCGGCTGGCACGAGCCCTACCTGGACACCGATCTGGTCAGCGCCGGGGCGGTGGAATCCATCGATGCGGAGGGTTTGAAAGTCACGGTTCGCCTGTCCCTGGGCTTCCCGGTGCAGCGCTACCGTTCCCGGCTGCAGCGCCAGGTGCGTGAAGTGGTGGCCGCGGCCACCGGCGCGGAGACGGTGGACGTGGAAGTGGCCTGGAAGGTGTCCTCCCGCCAGGTCCAGATGAGCCTCAAGCCGCTGGAGAAGGTGCGCAACATCCTCGCCGTCGCCTCCGCCAAGGGTGGCGTCGGCAAGTCCACCACCGCCGCCAACCTGGCCCTGGCGCTGGCCGCCGAGGGCGCCCGGGTCGGGGTGCTGGACGCCGACATCTACGGCCCCAGCCAGCCGCGCATGCTGGGGGTGGCCGGCCGGCGGCCGGAGAGCCCCGACGGCAAGACGGTGACGCCGCTCTACAACCACGGCGTGCAGATCATGTCCATCGGCTTCCTGGTGGAGGAAGACACTCCCATGGTCTGGCGCGGGCCGATGGTCACCCAGGCCCTGACCCAGCTGCTCACCGAGACCCGCTGGGACGACCTGGACTACCTGGTGGTGGACATGCCCCCGGGCACCGGCGACATCCAGCTCACCCTGTCCCAGAAGGTACCGGTGTCGGGTGCCGTGGTGGTGACCACGCCCCAGGATATCGCCACCCTGGACGCCCGCAAGGGCATCCGCATGTTCCAGAAGGTGAACGTGCCGGTGCTCGGCGTGCTGGAGAACATGAGCATCCACATCTGCGGCCATTGCGGCCACGAGGATCACATCTTCGGCGCCGGCGGCGGTGCCCGCCTGGCCGAGCAGGAGGGCGTCGCCCTGCTGGGCTCACTGCCCCTGGACACCGCCATCCGCGAGCAGGCCGACAGCGGCAAGCCGACCCTGGTGAGCGACCCGGACAGCCGCGCCGCCGAGCTCTACCGGGACGCCGCCCTGCGCACCGCGGCCCTGCTCTCCCGCCGGGAGGCCGCCGGCAGCAGCCGCTTCCCGAAGATCGTGGTGGAGGACAACTAG
>CAZAQB010000225.1:0-4169 GCA_964487155.1 uncultured Ectothiorhodospiraceae bacterium | reverse complement strand
ATGGCTGCCCCCTGTGAACTGCCGCTCGGCACGAGTCCCGCTCCCGGCCGGGACAGGCCAAGTATAGGTGGCGCGGGTTCGCAGGGGGCAGTGTCGGGGCCGGCTCGCTGGGCTTGATAGGTGGGCAGGATGCAGCAGAGCCCAGCGACTTTGACACGACGCTTCCCTGACCAGCCCCCTGATCCAGTATATCGCCGAGATGGTGGGTTGCACTTCGCTCCACCCACCCTTCGCCCTTCGCCCAGGCTGCCAGGTGGTCGGACCAAGCCCCGCGTAGCGGGATAACCGAAGTGCATTCGGTATTTTCGGCCGTCGGAGGATTGGGCACGCCGGTGACCCCAGGAAGGCCTTGGCCGTCCCCAGGCCGGTAGGTCAGCCGGCAGGGGTTGGGCAACGGGCTGTGCAGTGGGTCTAATATGGTTTTGTTTTTTCGCGTGTTTCTGCAGATCCTGCAGCAGGAATACGAATTTTTCACTTAATCTTGCCTACTTGGTGTTGCGAATGAGTCTGAGTCCAAGTACTGTTCTTAGCCGTGTTAGGTTTTCCCTGGCCGAAGCTCATCCTCCGGTGTTCGGGTCCGTCTGGGGGAGGTGGTGGCGAAGGCGATCCACTGTGCCTGGGAAAGGCCTGGCAGGTGCTGGCGCCGCCTTGCACGCAGCCGCGCGGGATGGCCCAGCAGTTCCCTGACGCCCATCACAAGGAGATCCATCAGGATGTTCTTCTTCAGACAGTCCAGCGATTGCTGCCTGGAACAGGCCAGCCTGGAGCCAGCACCGAGCGGGCATCTCGATGGCCATGGGGGAGGCCCCGTCACCGGCGGGGGCATCGGACGTCCCGTAGCCTGGCCGACGCAACGGTGCTCCGACGTCACGCCGCTTCCCTGCCGCCGTAATGCCATCAGCCTTGCAATCTCCGGCCTGCTGGGCACTGCTCTCGCCCACCCCGGGCTGGCAGTGGCCCAGGGTGCGGAGGGTAGTGCCGAGGGGGCTCCGATGGTGCTGGATACCATCGACGTCATCGAGTTTCGCGGCGAGCGCATGAACAGTCCGCGCTATACCCGGGAGTTGCTTGATACACCGCGCATCATCACCGTACTGCCGAAGGACCTGCTGGAAGAACAGAACATCACCTCCCTGCGCGATGCCATGCGCAACGTCCCAGGCATCAGCCTGCAGGCGGGTGAAGGCAACCCGCCCGGGGGCGATCAGCTGAAGATTCGCGGCTTCAATGCCCGTGACGACATCAACGTCAACGGTATCCGGGACCTGGGGAACTATTTCCGCGATCCCTTCTATGTGGAGCAACTGGAGGTCGTGAAGGGCCCCAACTCCGCCTTTAGCGGTCGCGGCTCCGCCGGAGGCACCATCAACTTTGTGACCAAGAAGCCAAGGTTGGAACCCTTCAACCGCATCGAGGCCAGCGGGGGAACAGACGAATTCAGGCGTGCTACCGCGGACATCAACCAGCCCCTCAATGACAACAGTGCCTTTCGCATCAACCTGATGGGCCATCGGGCGGACGTCCCGGGGCGGGATGTGGTCAACGACAAGCGGTGGGGCGTGTTCGGCGCCTATACCTGGGGCTTCAGGAGCGATACCCTGGTGACAGTCGACTGGCTGCACACCAATCAGGACAACATCGAGGACAAGGGCCTACCCTTCGATCGGGAAGGATTCACCGGGGACAAGGCGCAATGCGACCAGGCCGACAACCCACGGGAAGGCAGGGTCGGTAATCAGCGCTGCGGTGACGGCTTCGCCACCGGCGAGTTGCCTGACGGCATCGATTTCAGCGACTTCTTCGGCCATGTCGACGACTTCCAGAGGATCGAGGTCGATATCCTGAACTTCAATGTCGAGCACGCCGTCAGAGACAGCGTACTGGTCCGCAACAACTTCCGTTACTCTCTGGTGGAAAACGACTCCATCACGTCGTCGCCCCGCATCAAGGTGCCGGAAGAATTCCATGGCTCAGGGGATTTCTCCGTTGCGGAAGTCCAAGGTGATCTCAAGCCTCGGGACCAGGAAGACGAGGGAATTTTCAACCAGACGGACGTGGTGTTCAACTTCGACACTCTGGGTATGACCCACGACCTGGTCGCGGGAGCGGAGTTCGGACGCTTTACCTTCGAAAACCGTCGTCGACCCGACGTCAATGGGCCCCGTACCAGCCTGCTCGATCCCGAGCGGCGCGCCCGGCCGTCTGCCCCCTTTGCGGAGGCGTCCGATCCCAACGAAAGCACCGTTCATGAGTTCGAGACCAAGGAGCTGGCGTTCTTTGTCCTGGAAACCCTGCAGATCCTGCCTCAATTGGAACTCAATGCCGGTGTGCGCTGGGACCGCGTGAAGGCCGAGGCCAGGGAGAAGGGACGTCCCGACGCCATTTCATTGGATCGTATTGACCGGGAGTGGAGCTACAGCGTCGGCCTCGTCTACAAGCCGATACCCAATATGTCTCTCTACGCGGCCTACGGCAGTGCTTTCGAGATCTCCGGCACCTTTGATCGCAACCAGATCCAGCTGGCCGGCGGTTCCGGCAGCCGGATTACCACGCCGGAGCTGTTCGACGTGCCTCCGGAGGAGACCGAGGCCTTCGAGATCGGCGCCAAGTGGCGGGTGCTGGAGGGCCTAGACGTCAACGCCGCCCTCTTCAGGACCGATAAGGACAAGGCCCGGCTGCCGGGACTTGGCGCCGACGACCCCTCGGTGCTGGATACCGAACAGCGCGTGCAGGGCTTCGAGCTGCTGGTGGCTGGCCAGGTGACCCCGAAGTGGCGCATCTTCGGCGGCTACACCTTTCTCGACTCCGAGGTCCGTGAGTCGGCGGCCTTTCCCCAGATCGAGGGGCAGGATCTGGGCGGTACGCCAGAGCACTCCCTCAATCTTTTCACCACCTACGACGTCACGCCCCGGTTCACCTTCGGGGGAGGCCTGCAATATGTGGCTGAACAGATCAGTGCACCCCAGCCGGTGCTGGATCCGCCGCCGCGGCGGCGCAACGTGTCCATCGACGACTACACCGTGGTGGACCTCTACACCACTTACAAGCTGACCAGCAACGCCCAGATCCGGGTCAATGCCTTCAACATCTTTGACAAGGAATACATCTCTCAGCTGGCCGAGGGCGGGGCCCAGGGGATCCCGGGCAAGGCCCGGCATGTCATCGCGACCCTGCGCTACGACTTCTAGCCGCCTGCCGGATGTAGGGGATCGTCGCCAAGAGAAGGGGAAATGAAGGCGGTGTTTTCGCGACTGTCTCAATTCTGCCCCTCGTTGCGCCGAATCGGGCATCCTGGCGAGGGCGTCGCAGTCCAGCGGGGGCGGGCACTATGGGAGGCCCGCCCCCCCCGGGCTGATCGGGCGTTGCGGAATGTCGCTGAGCCTCAATCAGCCCACCAGCTGAGACGCGGCGTCAGGCTGTAGGCTAGTGTCATGGTCGTAACCATCGACAACGTATTGACTCCGGAAGAGCTGGCCAGCTTGCGCGGCCGGCTGCGCAAGGCAAACTGGTCTCAGGGGATCAGCGCCGGAGCCCAGGCCAAGCTGGCGAAACAGAACCAGCAACTGCCGGAGGACTCGCCCATCCTGCCGGAGCTTCGGGCCACTGTGATGCGGGCTCTGAATCGCAGTTCCCTGCTCATTACTGCGGCCCTGCCTTACAAGATCCTGCCCCCTAATTTCAATCGCTATACCGGCGCCACCAACCGCTACGGCCTGCATACGGACAGCACCCTGAGACCTTTGCCTGACGGCAGCTACCTGCGTACCGATGTCTCGGCCACGTTGTTCATCTCACGGCCCGAGGAATACCAGGGCGGGGAACTCTCGATCGAGGACACCTACGGCAACCACCGCGTCAAGCTGCCGGCCGGCAGTCTGGTCGTGTATCCCTCCGGCTCCATCCATGAGGTCACGGCGGTCACCAGTGGTGAACGGCTGGCCTGTTACATGTTCATGCAGAGCCTGGTGAAGGACACCGAGCATCGCCGCCATCTGTTTGACATGGATATGGCCCTGATGGCCTTGCGACAGCGGTATGGCGACGATGAACCTGATTTGATACGCCTCACCGGACTCTACAACAACCTGGTGCGCCGCTGGTCCGAGTGTTGACGCCTAGCAGTCTGTCGGACTTAGGGATGATCTACTGCGGCGGCGGCAAACGGGGCT
>CAZAQB010000224.1:0-4178 GCA_964487155.1 uncultured Ectothiorhodospiraceae bacterium | reverse complement strand
TGGACGGCGAGGTGCTGACCCTGGGCTCGCTGGCCCCGGACAGCCCCGGCTACGACCTGCTGGCGCTGGTCACCGGCTCCGAGGGGATGCTGGGCGTGATCGTGGAGATCGTCGTGCAGCTGCTGCCCGACCCGCTCACCAAGCAGGTGCTGATGGCGGCATTCGCAAGCGTGGCCGACGGCGCCCGGGCGGTGGCCGCCATCATCGCCTCGGGCATCGTGCCGGCGGGCCTGGAGATGATGGACGGCCCGGCCATCAAGGCCACCGAGGATTTCGTCCACGCCGGCTATCCGGTGGAGGCCGCCGCCCTGCTGATCTGCGAGCTGGACGGCTCCGCGGCCGAGGTGGCCGACCAGATGGCCCGGGTCCGCGCGCTGATGGAGCAGCACGGCGCCGACAGCGTCCAGGTGGCGGAGGACGCCGAGAGCCGCGCCCGCATCTGGGCCGGGCGCAAGGCGGCATTCCCCGCCGCCGGTCGCATCAGCCCCGACTACTACTGCATGGACGGCACCGTGCCCCGCCGCGTGCTGGCCAGCGTGCTCACCCGCATCGCGCAGATGAGCCGGGAATACGGCCTGGAAGTGATCAACGTCTTCCACGCCGGCGACGGCAACCTGCACCCGCTGATCCTGTTCGACGGCAACCAGCCGGGGCAGCTGGAGCGCACCGAGGAACTCGGCGGCAAGATCCTGGAGCTGTGTGTGGAGGTGGGTGGCACCATCACCGGCGAGCACGGCGCCGGCATCGAGAAGATCAACCAGATGTGCGCCCAGTTCAGCAGCGAGGAGATCGAGCAGTTCCACGCGGTGAAGGCGGCCTTCGACCCGGCCGGCCTGCTCAACCCCGGCAAGGCCATCCCGACCCTCAACCGCTGCGCCGAGTTCGGCGCCCTGCACGTACACAAGGGGCAGCTGCCCCACCCCGAACTGGAGCGCTACTGAGAGCCTGTGACAAGCGACAGCGACCAGACCGAATCCATCGCCGCCCGGGTGGCGGAGGCCGGCCAGGCCGGCACCGCCCTGGAGTTGCGCGGCAGCGCCAGCAAGGCTTTCTACGGCCGCCGGCCCCGGGGTGAGCCGCTCGATCTCTCCGGCCACCGGGGGGTGATCAGCTACGAGCCCAGCGAGCTGGTGATCACCGCCCGGGCCGGCACCCCGCTGGACGAACTGGAGCGCACCCTCGCCGACGGCGGCCAGGTGCTGCCCTTCGAGCCGCCGCGCTTCGGCGCCGGAGGCACTCTCGGCGGCGCCGTGGCCAGCGGGCTGTCCGGCCCGCGGCGGCCGTTCGCCGGCGCGCTGCGGGACTTCGTCCTGGGCACCCGCATCGTCAACGGCCAGGGTCAGGTGCTGCGCTTCGGCGGCGAGGTCATCAAGAATGTCGCCGGCTATGACCTCTCAAGGCTCGCCGCCGGGGCCCTGGGGACCCTGGGCGTGCTGCTGGATGTCTCCCTGCGGCTGCTGCCGCGCAGCGAGGCGGAGGCCTCCCTGGCCCTGGAGGCGGCGCCGGACTCCCTCTACGCCCTCACCGAGGACTGGCTGCGGGCCGGCGTGCCGGTGTCGGCGTCCGCCCACGACGGCGAGCGGCTGCTGGTGCGGCTGTCCGGCTCCGAGTCCGCCGTAGCCGACGGGGCGCGGCGCATCGGCGGCAGCCCCCTGCCGGACGCCGACGGTTTCTGGGCCGGGCTGCGCGACCACAGCCTGGCGTTCTTCGCCGGTGAGGGCCCTCTGTGGCGCCTGGCCCTGCCTCCGGCAGCCCCGCTGCCCGAAGTGGAGGGGGAACGCCTGCTGGACTGGGCCGGGCGCCAGTGCTGGCTGCGCAGCGACGCCGCCCCGGCCGCCGTGCGGGATGCCGCCCGGCGCCTCGGCGGCCACGCCGAGCTGTTCCGGGGTGGCGACCGGGAAGGCGAGGTGTTCCACCCCCTGGACGACGCCCTGCTGGGCATCCACCGCCGCTTGCGCCAGTCCATGGATCCCCAGGGGATACTCAACCCGGGCCGCCTCTACACCGCGCTGTGAGCCGCTGAATCCCCCATGCAGACCCATCTGGCCGACTTCATCAAGGACACCCCCCAGGGCCGCGAGGCCGAGTCCATCCTGCGCAAGTGCACCCATTGCGGCTTCTGCCTCGCCAACTGCCCCACCTACCGGTTGCTGGGGGACGAGCTGGACAGTCCCCGGGGACGCATCTACCAGGTCAAGCAGCTGCTGGAGGGCGAGGCGCCCACCGCGAGCCACCAGCTGCACCTCGACCGCTGCCTCACCTGCCGGGCCTGCGAGACCACCTGCCCGTCGGGGGTCCATTACAGCCGGCTGGCGGACATTGGCCGGGAGCTCATCGAGCGGGAGGTGCCGCGCTCTGCCACGCAGCGGCTGACCCGCGGCGCCCTGCGCAACCTGCTGCCGCGTCCCGCGCTGTTCGGCCCGCTGATGCGCCTCGGCCAGGCGCTGCGGCCCCTGGTGCCCGGTCCCCTCAAGGGCAAGGTGCCGGCCCGGCGGCCGGCGCCGGCCTGGCCGGCCCGCGGCCATTCCGCCCGGGTGCTGATGCTGGAGGGCTGCGTGCAGCCCGCCATGGAGCCTCCCATCAACCCGCAGACCGCGCGGTTGCTGGACGGACTCGGCCTGGAGGTGGTGCGCACCCCCGCCGTGCAGTGCTGCGGCGCCGTCTCCCAGCACCTGGGAGCGCCGCACGAGGCGGCCGGACACATGCGCCGCAACATCGACGCCTGGTGGCCCCACGTGGAGGCCGGCGCCCGGGCGGTGGTGGTGAACGCCAGCGGCTGCGGTGCCCAGCTCATCGAGTACGGCCACCTGCTGGCCCACGACCCGGCCTACGCGGAGAAGGCCCGGCGCATCTCGGAGCTGACCCGCGACCCGGTGCAGCTGCTGGAGGAAAATGCCGAGCGCCTGGAGCCTGCGGCGGACGCCCCGCGGCGCATCGCCTTCCACACCCCCTGCACCCTGCAGCACGCCATGGGGCTGAACGGCCGGGTGGACGCCCTGCTGCGCAAGGTAGGATTCGAGCTCACCCCGGTGGCCGATCCCCACATCTGCTGCGGGTCGGCGGGCACCTACTCGGTGCTGCAACCGGAACTTGCCAAGCGGCTGCGCAGCGACAAGCTGGACAAGCTGCACGCCGGCGCCCCGGAACTGATCGCCACCGCCAACATCGGCTGCCTCACCCACCTGGCGGAGAGCACCGGCACGCCGGTACGCCACTGGGTGGAGCTGCTGCAGGTGCGCCCGGCCTGAGCCGCCAACGGGCCGAACCCTCACGCCACGGAGCCCCCATGACCTCTTCCCTGCCCCTGCTCCTTGAGCCCGCGGAGTTGCACCAGCGCCTGGGGGATCCGCGGCTGCTGGTGGTGGACCTGTCCCGGCCCCAGGTGCACGCCCAGGCCCATGTGCCGGGTGCGGTGCCGCTGCTCTACTCGGAGCTGGTGCGGGCCGAGCCTCCGGCCATGGGCCTGCTGCCGGAAGCCCACCAGCTGGCCCAGGTGCTGTCCCGCATCGGGCTCACCCCGGCCCACCACGTGATCGGCTACGACGACGAGGGCAACGGCCGGGCGGCCCGTCTGCTGTGGACCCTGGAGGCGCTGGGCCATCCGGGCTACTCGCTGCTGGACGGCGGGCTCCACGCCTGGGCCGCGGAGGGCCTGCCACTGGAGGCGGGCGTGCGCGAACCCACCCCCTCCGACTACCCGGCGCAGCTCCGCCACCCGGAGGTGCTGGCGGACCGCCAGTGGCTGCTGGAGCACCTGGGCGATCCGGGCACGGTGGTGCTCGACGTGCGCTCGCCGGCCGAGTACCGGGGCGAGGACGTGCGGGCCGAGCGCGGCGGCCACATCCCCGGCGCCGTGAACCTGGAGTGGACCGAGGCCATGGACCGCGCCCGCTCCCTGCGGCTGCTGCCCGCCGAGCGCCTGCGCACCCTGCTCACCGAGCGGGGCGTGACCCCCGACCGGGAAGTGGTAGTGCACTGCCAGACCCACCACCGCTCCGCCCATACCTTCTTCGTGCTGCGCCACCTGGGCTACCCGCGGGTGCGCGCCTACGCGGGATCCTGGTCGGAGTGGGGCAACACGCCGGAGCTGCCGGTGGTGGCCGGGCCGGAGCCCGGGGGGACCGGGGACTGAGGACTGAGGACTGAGGACTGAGGACTGAGGACTGAGGACTGAGGAC
>CAZAQB010000223.1:0-4203 GCA_964487155.1 uncultured Ectothiorhodospiraceae bacterium | reverse complement strand
TGGCGCGCGGCCAGCCGCTGCGCCCAGCGCCGGAAGCGCGCCTGGCCCCACTCAAAGCGGTGGTCAGCCTCGCGGAATTCTCCCGGCGCCAGACCAAGCAGTGGATTGTAGTCGTGGTTGGGCGTGGTGATGAGCACCGAGCCCGGGCGCATCTGGCCGAACACGTTCTGCTCCAGGCGGGAGAGATCCCGCGGCGGCACATGCTCGATGGTCTCCACCAAGGCGGCGGCGTCGTAGCCGGCGAGCGCCGGCTGAGGCTCCGTGAGCGATCCCGCGACCAGCTCCAGGCGAGCGCCCGCCGCCCCCATGAGGGGCTCAACCAGCAGCGCCCGAGCGGCACGCAGTGTCTGCCCACAGGGCTCCAGCCCGACGATGCGCTCGAACTGGCTGTCTCCCACCAGGCGATGCAGGAGCGCCCCTTCGCCGCAGCCCAGATCCAGCACCCGGCGGGCGCCGGTAGCCTTGATCCGCTGGAAGACGTGGTCGAGGCGCTGCTCATGGATGGGGGTCATGTGGCCCATCATCGAAGGGGCATCGCGGCGGGGATGGCTGGTCGTCGGAATCACGTTGCGGCCTGTCCTGGCGTGAAAGCCGCGCAGTCTACGCAGAGGCCGCAGGCAACGCACCCTCCTCTTTCCCGGGGTCGACAGCGAGGGAGCTTGGTAAGACGCGGAGATCTTCCCGCGGCGATGCCCTGCCGGCCCTTGTGCGGCGCCTCCCCTGCCGGCCAGAATACTGTTTATTCATACACTATTCTGGCGCCATGTCCCTGCCCCCCTACGCCGAACTCCACTGTCTCAGCAACTACAGCTTCCTGCGTGGCGCCTCCCACCCGGAGGAGCTGGTGGCCCGGGCGGCGCGGCTCGGCTATGCCGCCCTGGCCATCACCGACGAGTGCTCCATGGCCGGCGCGGTGCGGGCCCACCAGGCGGCCCGCCGCCACGACATGCCGCTGGTCGTCGGCACCGAGCTGCACCTGGCGGACGGCCCCTCCCTGGTGCTGCTGGCTCCGGACCGGCGCGCCTATGGGACGCTCTGCGCGCTGATCAGCCTGGGCCGCAACGCCGCCCCCAAGGGCCGCTACCACCTCACCCGGGCCGACCTGGAGGGTGCCGTCCCCGGCACCCCGGCGGTGCTGCTCACCGATCACCGCACCACCGACGATGAAGCCAACTGGTTCGCGGCGCACTTCGGCCACCAGGGCCTGCTGGGGGTCAGCCTGCTGCGGGACGGCCACGATCCGGCCCGGCTGGAACGGGCCCGGGCTCTGGCGAACCACACCGGCCTGGTGCCACTCGCCTGCGGCGGCGTGCTGATGCACCGCCGGGGCCGCCGGGCGTTGCAGGACACCCTCAGCGCCATCCACGCCAACCTCCCCCTGGCCCGCATGGGCCGGCGCCTGCAGCCCAACGGCGAGCGCCACCTGCGCCCCCGGGAGGTGCTGGCCCGCCTCTACCCCGCCGAATGGCTGGCACAGACCGTGGACGTGGCCCGGCACTGCCGCTTCTCCCTGGAAGAACTGCGCTACGAGTACCCGCAGGAGCTGGTGCCCGAGGGCCATACCCCCGCCTCCTGGCTGCGCCGGCTCACCGAGCAGGGCGCCCGGCGGCGCTGGCCCGACGGCGTGCCCGAGAGAGTGCGCCACCAGATCCGCCACGAACTGGCCCTGATCGCCGAGCTGGACTTTGATGCCTACTTCCTCACCGTCCACGACCTGGTGGCCTTCGCCCGGGGCCGGGGCATCCTCTGCCAGGGCCGGGGCTCGGCAGCCAACTCGGCGGTGTGCTTCTGCCTGGGCATCACCGAGGTGGACCCGGCCCGCATGAGCCTGCTGTTCGAGCGCTTCATCTCCCGGGAGCGCAACGAGCCGCCGGATATCGACGTCGACTTCGAGCACGAGCGCCGGGAGGAAGTGATCCAGTACGTCTACGCCCGCTACGGCCGCCACCGGGCCGCCCTGGCGGCCACGGTGATCCGCTACCGGCCGCGCAGCGCCCTGCGGGACGTGGGCAAGGCCCTGGGCCTTGCGCCCCAGCAGGTGGACCGGCTGGCGAAGACCCTGCAGTGGTGGGACGGCGAGCGCATCGAGCCGGCGCGGCTGCGGGAGGCCGGCTTCGACCCCGACAACCCGGTGATCCGCCGGGTGCTGCACATCACCCACCAGTTGCTCGGCTTCCCCCGCCATCTCTCCCAGCACGTGGGCGGCTTCGTGATCTCCCGGGGCCCCCTGGCGGAGCTGGTGCCCACCGAGAACGCCGCCATGGCGGGGCGCACCGTGATCCAGTGGGAGAAGGACGACCTGGAGGCCCTGGGGCTGCTCAAGGTGGACTGCCTGGCGCTGGGTATGCTGAGCGCCATCCACCGCTGCTTCGACCTGCTGGCCCGCCACCGGGGCCTGGAGCTGAGCCTGGCCAGCGTCCCTGCCGAGGACCCGGCGGTCTACGACATGCTGGTCCGGGCCGACACCGTGGGGGTGTTCCAGGTGGAGTCCCGGGCCCAGATGGCCATGCTGCCGCGCCTCAAGCCCCGCAACTTCTACGACCTGGTGATCGAGATCTCCATCGTCCGCCCCGGCCCCATCCAGGGCGACATGGTCCACCCCTACCTGCGCCGCCGCCAGGGGCTGGAGCCGGTGACCTACCCCAGCCCGCAGATCCAGGCGGTGCTGGAGCGCACCCTGGGCGTGCCCATCTTCCAGGAACAGGTGATGCAGCTCGCCGTGGCCGCCGCCGGCTTCAGCCCCGGCGAGGCCGACGGCCTGCGCCGCTCCATGGCCGCCTGGCGCCGCAAGGGGGGCCTCGGCCCGTTCCGGGAGCGGCTGCTCAGGGGTATGGCCGAGCGCGGCTACGCGCCCGAGTTCGCCGAGCGGGTGTTCCGCCAGATCCAGGGGTTCGGCGAGTACGGCTTCCCGGAGTCCCACGCCGCCAGCTTTGCCCTGCTGGTGTACGTCTCCGCCTGGCTCAAGCGCCACCAGCCGGCGGCCTTCACCTGCGCCCTGCTGAACAGCCAGCCCATGGGCTTCTACGCCCCCGCCCAGCTGGTGCGGGACGCCCGGGAGCACGGTGTGGAGGTGCGGGCGGTGGATGTCACGGTGAGCGGCTGGGACTCGGATCTGGAGGCGGGATCCCCCATCCCCGCCCTGGCCCTGCGCCTGGGCCTGCGGCTGGTGAAGGGCCTGTCCGCGGCCGGCGCCGGCCGGCTGCTGGAGGCCCGGGCCACCGCGCCGTTCCAGGACGTCCCGGACCTCGCCCGGCGCGCCAGCCTGGACCGCCGCGACCTCAAGGCCCTGGCCGACGCCGGCGCCCTGGCACCGCTCGCCGGCCACCGCCGGGCCGCCTGGTGGCAGGTGCTGGGAGAAGGCGCAGACCGACCCCGGCTGCCGGGGAAATCGGGAGCTGTCCACCTGGGCTTCCCTGCCATCCGGGACGAGCCGCCGGATCTCGATCCCCCCAGCGAGGGCCACGATCTGGTTCACGACTACCAGGCCACCGGGCTGTCCCTGGGCCGCCACCCGCTGGCCCTGCTGCGGGAGGAACTGCGCCGGCGCCGCTACCGCAGCGCCGCCGAGCTGGCGGAAATCCCCCACAAACGCCTGGTGCGCCACGCGGGCCTGGTGATCACCCGCCAGCGCCCCGCCGCCGCCGGCGGCGTGACCTTCCTCACCCTGGAGGACGAGACCGGCACCGTGAACGTGGTGGTCTGGCAGCGCACGGCCGAGCGCTTCCGCCCCGCCGTGGTGGGCGCCCGGCTGCTGGGAGTGATCGGCACCTGGGAGCGCCGCGACGGCGTCAGCCACCTCATCGCCGGCCGCCTGGAGGACCACAGCCCCCTGCTGGGCGAACTCACCGTGCAGAGCCGGGATTTCTCCTGAGGCCGCCTCGCACCTGCCGCACCCGTCCGACATCTCGCTCCCCTCTCCCCTCGCGGGAGGGGTTGGGGGAGAGGGGGAAAGCAACCACAACTCGCCGCGCCGCAGCGGACAGGCTGGCTGGGCTCAGCCGGCCAGACCGTAGCCGCCGTGGGTGGAGATGTCGGCTGCCACGAGCAGCCGACCTACCGCCCCGCCCCAGCGCCCAGGCAGGTCGCCAGCCGGCAATTTGTCCAGCGAGGTTATGAGAGAAGCCCGGCCCCCCGCCCCCCTCACGGGGGAGGGGTTGGGGGAGAGGGGGCCACGCGACGCCCTGACACCGAAGCCAGGGCCCC
>CAZAQB010000222.1:0-4219 GCA_964487155.1 uncultured Ectothiorhodospiraceae bacterium | reverse complement strand
GGCTCAGACGGGGGCGCGTGAGCGACCGCGAGCGGCGTCCCCTCAACCCGCCGTCAGCTGCTGCTATTTGCCCATTTTATGTCCATTTCGCGGCCAAACACTCAAGGCCCGAACACCACCCCCGGCAGCCAGGTCACCAGGCCCGGCCACAGCGCCAGGATGCCTAGCATGGCGAGCTGGATGGCGATGAAGGGGATCACCCCCTTGTAGATGTCGCCGGTGCGGATCTGCGCCGGGGCCACGCCGCGCAGGTAGAACAGGGCGAAGCCGAAGGGCGGCGTCAGGAACGAGGTCTGCAGGTTGATGGCGATCATCACCCCCAGCCAGACCGGGTCCAGGCCCATGGCCAGCAGCACCGGGCCGACGATGGGCACCACCACGTAGGTGATCTCGATGAAGTCGAGGATGAAGCCCAGCAGGAACATCAGCGCCATGACCACCAGCATGGCGCCCAAAACGCCGCCGGGCAGGTCGTTCAGCAGCCGGTGCACCGCCTCGTCGCCGCCGAAGCCCCGGAAGGTCAGCGAAAACACTGCCGCGCCGACGAAGATCAGGAACACCATGCAGGTAACCAGGGTGGTCTGGCGGACGGTCTCTGCCAGCCGGGCCAGGGTGAATTCGCGCTGGCCGACGGCCAGCAGCACCGCCCCCAGTGCGCCCACCGAGGCGGCCTCGGTGGGGGTGGCCGCGCCCGCCATGATGGAGCCCAGCACCGCCACGATGAGCAGCAGCGGCGGCACCAGCACCAGCAGCACCCGCAGGGCGAGGCCGCTGCGGTCCATGGCCCGGCGCTCGGCCACCGGCAGGGCCGGCACCTTGCCCGGGCGGAGGATCGCCAACGCGGCGAGATAGCCGACGTAGAGCGCCACCAGCAGCAGGCCCGGCACCAGGGCGCCCACGAACAGGTCGCCCACCGAGACGGTCTCCGGGGAGAAGTTGCCCATCTGCAGCTGCGCCTGCTGGAAGGCGGAGGAGAGCACGTCGCCGAGCAGCACCAGGATGATGGACGGCGGAATGATCTGGCCCAGGGTGCCGGAGGCGCAGATGGTGCCGCAGGCCACTGCCGGATCGTAGTTGCGCTTGAGCATGGTGGGCAGGGACAGCAGCCCCATGGTGACCACCGTGGCGCCGACAATGCCGGTGCTGGCGGCCAGCAGCATGCCCACCACGGTGACCGAGATACCGAGCCCGCCGCGCATCGGCCCGAACAGCAGGCCCATGGTGTCCAGCAGGTTCTCGGCCACCCGGCAGCGCTCCAGCATCACCCCCATGAAGATGAAAAGCGGAACGGCGATGAGGGTCTCGTTGGTCTCGATGCCGTACAGCCGGTTGGGCAGGGCAGTGAGCAGGGAGAAGTCGAACAGGCCGGCCGCCTGGCCTAGCGCGGCGTAGAACAGGGAGACGCCGGCCAGGGTCATGGCCACCGGGTAGCCCAGTAGCAGCACGCCGCACACCGTGACGAACATGGCGAACGCCATCCACTCCATGCGCTTCCCCCCGTAGCGGCGGCGCAGGCCGCCCGCCGTTCAGTCGCGGCTGCCCGGCTGCGCGCCGGCCGGGGCGCCCTCCCGGGCGCTGAGTACCAGCAGGCTGCGGCCCGCCTGGGCGATGCCCTGCAGGATCATGGTCACCGCCAGCACCAGGATGAAGCCCTTGATGACGTACACGTAGGGCAGGCCGCCCACCTCCGGCGAGGCCTCCTGCAGCGCGAAGGAGCGGCCTACGTAGGCCCAGCTCTGGTAGAGGATGAAGCCGAAGGTGGGCAGCAGCAGGAACAGGCTGCCGAATAGATCAACCGCCGCCCGCCCGCGGGGCGACATGCGGTTGTAGAAGATGTCCACCCGCACATGCCGGTTGTGCTTGAGGGTGTAGCCGGCGGCGCCCATGAACACCATGACGTGGAGGTAGAGCACGGATTCCTGCCAGGCAATGCTGCCGGCGCTGAACGCGTAGCGCGCCACCACCACGCTGAACTGAGCGAGCACCAGGGCCACCAGCAGCCAGGCGAGGGTGCGGCCCAGGTGCTCGTTGAGGCCGTCGATCAGCTTGATCAGGGTGCGGACTGCGCTCAATTGACTCTACCGGAACGGCGGGGCGGCGCGCCGGCCCATCACCAGGTCAGGATCTTCCAGCGGTGGGGCTGTGGCGTGTCGTAGAACGAGTCTCGCCGGGTCTCCAGGCTGCCGTCGCCGTCGGAGTCATAGATCCAGTAGGGGCGTCCGACGCTGGGCGTCACGCGCACCGCGTAGACCTGTCCGCCGACGCTGTACTCCTCGATGGTGGCCCAGTCGCGCCGCACGATGGACACCTGGGGTTCTATCGGCTCGCCCTGGGTCAGGGCCTCGGGAGGCGGCGGCGGCACGTGGGGCGGCTCGCCGCCGTCGTCTTGGGCCGGCAGCGGGGCCGGCGCCAGCAGGGCTGCGGCCAGCAGTGCCGCCCGGCGCGATGCGCGCTTTCGGGGCATGGGGCTTTGCTCCGTCACAGGTCGAGAAGGATCTCCTGCTCCCGCTCCGAAGGCTCGAAGCTGCGGCCCTCGAAGTGGTCGAAAATCGCGTCCACCACCGCCTGGGGCTCGTCCACCACCTGGAACAGGTCCAGGTCCTCGGGGTCGATGGTGCCCTCGGCCGCCAGGGTGTCCCGGAACCACGATATCAGGCCCTCCCAGAAGGCCGACTTCACCAGGATGATGGGGATGCGCCGGGTCTTGCCGGTCTGCACCAGAGTGAGGATCTCCGCCAGTTCGTCCAGGGTGCCGAAGCCGCCGGGCAGCACCACGTAGGCCGAGGCGTACTTCACGAACATCACCTTGCGGGTGAAGAAGTGCCGGAAGTGCAGGGACAGATCCTGGTACGGGTTGCCGGATTGTTCGTGGGGCAGTTCGATGTTGAGCCCGATGCTGGGGGACTTGCCGTGGTAGGCGCCCTTGTTGGAGGCTTCCATGATGCCGGGGCCGCCACCGCTCACCACCGAGAAGCCGGCGTCGGACAGGGCCCGGGCGATTTCCTCGGCCAGGCCGTAGTAGGGGTGCTCCGGCGCGGTGCGGGCGGAGCCGAACATGCTCACAGAGGGCCGGATGCGGGCCAGGCGCTCGAATCCCTCCACGAACTCGGCCATGACCTGGAAGATCTTCCAAGACTCCCGGGTCATCAGCGAATCCTTGATGGGCGCGCGTTCGCGGCCGGCGAATTTGCTGGTCTTGCTCATGGCGTCTCGCGGCTGGATTGGGCTGCCCGGCCCGCGTCGGGCGGGCCCCAACTCTACTCCCGCCAGCAGGGCAGTGCCAGAAGGGCGCATTCCTTCACAACTTGCGTGGCCCGGCCCGTCGTAGCATGCGCTTTCGAGGCCCCGGACTGCGCCGCGGGACTCGCCCCATGAGGCTGGCAGTGGAGAGCGGAGCATGGCCCGAGGCACAACCCAAGCATGGATCCTGGCCGCCGCGGTGGCCCTTGTCGCGGCCCCCGCCCAGGCGGACGTGCTGCGCTTCGCGGTGGGCGCGGCGGCCTGGGACGCCGAGCCCGACGGCGACTTTCAGGTCGAGGACAACTCCCGCATCGACGTGGAGGACGACCTGGGCATGGGCAGCGAGACTACCGGCTTCGTCTGGGCCCGGCTGGAGCATCCGGTGCCCATCCTGCCCAACATCAAGGTCCGCTATACGCCGCTCGATATCGAGGGCGACGAAACCCTGAGCCGCGAGATCACCTTCGACGACCGAACCTTCGCCGTGCGCGAGAACGTGGATTCCACCCTCGACATGGATATGCTGGACACGGCCCTCTACTACGAAGTGCTGGATAACATCGTGAGCCTGGACCTGGGCCTCAACGTCAAGCTGGTGGACGGCAACGCCACGGTGCGCAGCGACGCCACCGGCGAGGATCGGGTGGACTTCACCGCGCCGCTGCCCCTGCTGTACGCGGCCGTCGCCGCGGAGTTGCCTCTGACCGGGCTCAGCGCCGAGGCCGAGATTTCCGGACTGGCGTACTCCGACAGCAAGGCCTTCGACGCCCTGGCCCGGCTGCGCTACACCTTCTTCTTCGGTCTGGGTTTGGAGGTCGGCTACCGCACGCTGGTGGTAGACGTGGACGAAGTCGACGACGTGGATGTGGACGTGGACATCTCCGGGTTCTTCGCCGGTGCCCATTTCGATTTCTGAGCCTGGGGTCTAGCCCGAAGATTTCACAAATTTGCACCGATCTCGCTTGTCTATTGGCCCCAC
>CAZAQB010000221.1:0-4229 GCA_964487155.1 uncultured Ectothiorhodospiraceae bacterium | reverse complement strand
ATCAGCTCCGCCGAGGCCTACCGGACCGCCCGCTACGACCTGATGGACAGCCTGGCCTGCGCCATGCTGGCCCTGGAATACCCGGCCTGCACCAAGCTGCTGGGACCGGTGGTGGAGGGCGCTGACATGCCCGGCGGCGTGAAGGTGCCGGGCACCCACTACCGGCTGGACCCGGTCACCGCCGCCTGGAACATCGGCGCCATGGTGCGCTGGCTGGACTTCAACGACACCTGGCTGGCCGCCGAGTGGAACCACCCGTCCGACAACCTGGGCGCCATTCTCGCCCTCTCCGACCACCGCTCCCGCCGGGCCCTGGCGGCCGGTAAGGCGCCCATGACCATGGGCGAGCTGCTCACCGCCATGATCAAGGCCCACGAGATCCAGGGCATTCTGGGGCTTGCCAACAGCTTCAACCGGGTGGGCCTCGACCACGTGATGCTGGTGCGCATTGCCTCGGCGTGCGTTTCGATGGGCCTGCTGGGCGGTGACGCCGACGATGTCGCCAACGTGGCCTCCCACGCCTTCATCGACGGCTGCGCCCTGCGCGCCTACCGCCACGCCCCCCAGGCCGGCCCGCGCAAGAGCTGGGCGGCCGGTGACGCCTCCGCCCGGGGCCTGCGCCTGGCGCTGATCGTGGAGCGGGGCGAGATCGGCTACCCGGCGGCCCTGTCCGCCCCCACCTGGGGATTTCAGGACGTGCTGTTCAACGGCGACGGGCTCAAATTCACCCAGGGCTACGGCAGCTACGTGATGGAGAACATCCTGTTCAAGCTCTCCTTCCCCGCCGAGTTCCATGCCCAGACTGCCTGCGAGGCGGCCATGACGCTGCATCCGGAGGTCAAAGACCGGCTCGACCGGGTGGAGAAGATCGTCATCGAGACCCAGCAGGCCGGCGTGCGGATCATCGACAAGACCGGGCCGCTCAACAACCCCGCCGACCGGGACCACTGCATCCAGTACATGACTGCCGTGCCGCTGATCTTCGGGCGGCTGACCGCCGCTGACTATGAAGACCGGGTGGCCGCCGACCCCCGAATCGACGCCCTGCGCGAGAAGATGCAGGTGCTGGAGAGCGAGGAGTTCTCGAAGGACTACCTGGACCCCGACAAGCGGGCCATCGGCAACGCGGTGCAGGTGTTCTTCAACGACGGCTCCCGGACCGAGCGGGTGCGGGTGGATTACCCCATCGGCCACCGCCGCCGCCGCGCCGAGGGTATCCCGGTGCTGGTGGAGAAGTTCGAGGCTGCCCTGGCCACCCGGTTCGCCCTGTGCCAGGCCGAGCGCATCAAGGCCGCTTGCGACGACCCCGAGCGGCTGGCGGCCATGCCGGTCCACGAGTTCGTGGATCTGTGGGCGCTGTAGGCTGCTAGCGCGCCCTCAGACGCGGCAACGGGGCCGCAAGGGACCCCGTTGCCGTGTTCACGCCACTTCAGGGCGCTTGCTTGTGACCGGTACCGGCGATCATCCGGGGGTCGGGTCGCCGGCCCGGTCACGCCGGTCAGGACAGCGCGAAGGTGGCCTTCATGTGCACCCGATAGCCGGCGATGCTGCCGTCGTTCAGCAGGACTTCCTGGTCCTTCACCCAGACGGATTTCAGGTTGTCCAGCGACGCATTGGCCTTCTCCACGCCCTGCCGGATCGCATCGTCGAAGCCCTGGGTGGAGTCCGCGCTGATCTCGATGGTCTTCGCAACAGCCATATCGACTCCTCCTCTCGAATGGCGGGTGACCGCCAGGGGCGATGACGCCCCTCGCCGCCGTACCACCAGGGACTTGAGGCGCCGGCGTTCGATTTCAACCCCGGGCCCGGACCGCCAGCGACCGGCGCCGCCCCCGGGGAGTCAGCCGCGGTGGCGCACCTGGACGATCTGGGCCATGGCGGCCAGGGCGATCTCGGCCGGTTCCCGGCCCCCCAGGTGGAGGCCCACGGGGCCGTGGATGCGCCGCAAGCGGGATTCGGCGTAGCCCTGCTGTCGCAGCCGCTCCAGCCGCGCCGCCTGGGTGCGGCGGCTGCCCAGGGCGCCGATGTAGAAGGCGTCGGAATCCAGCGCGGCGGCCAGGGCCGGATCGTCCAGCTTGGCGTCGTGGGACAGGGTGACCACCGCGCAGTGGTGGTCCAGGGGCGGGTCCGCCAGCGCCGCCGCCGGCCAGCGACGGTCCAGGGGGATCCCCGGGAAACGCCGTTCCGTGGCGAAGGCGCCCCGGGGGTCGATGACGGTGACCCGGAAGCCGGTGGCCACCCCCAGGGGCGCCAGGTGCTGGGCGATGTGGCCGGCGCCCACCACCAGCAGCCGCCGGGCCGGGGACAGCACCTGGAACAGCAGGCGGCGCCGGTCCACGTCGAGGGCCTGGCTGCGATCAGCCGCCAGCGCGGCGGCGGCCGCATCCGCCGCCGCCGGGCCGAATTCCTCCCGCACCGGGTCCAGACCCGCCTCGGGGCCGAACAGGGCGGCGGCACCGGAGCCCGGTTCCAGTACCCGGACCACCGGCTGGCGCGCCCGGCAGGCGGCCAGTGCCGGCTCCAGCGCCCGGCGCTCAACTACCTCCAGGTGCAGACGGATGGCGCCGCCGCAGGACAGGCCCAGGGACCAGGCGCGCTGGTCGCTGACGCCGAACTCCAGCGCCCGCCGGCCGCCGCCGGCCGCGAGCAGTTCGCTGGCGGCCTCGATCACCGCCCCCTCCACACAGCCGCCGGATACCGAGCCGGCGAACTCGCCTGCCGCCGACACGGCCAGCAGGCTGCCGACCGGCCGCGGCGACGATCCGAAGGTCTCCACGACACTGGCGAGGGCGACGCCCTGGCCTGCCTCCAGCCATTGCTGCACCTGGGCGAGAACCTCCGCTGGCGCTGTTACAGTGGTTTCGCTCACCATGACTCCTGGATGAGGCTGCGCCCCTGGATGGGACCCCACGTCCACGGTACATGCTGCCGCCCTGCGGCGGCACAAGCCCTCCGCGCGGCCTATCCTGATTCGGCATGCAGGGCGGTCGACGCCGGGGAGGGCGCTGATGGAGCGGATCCAGTGGAGCGATTTCGAGAAGGTGCAGCTGCGGGTGGGCACCATCGTGTCGGCGGAGCCGTTCCCGGAGGCGCGCAAGCCGGCCTACCGCCTGGCGGTGGACTTCGGGCCGGAGGTGGGCGTGCTGAAATCCAGTGCCCAGATCACCGACCTGTACGAGCCCCCGGCCCTGGTGGGCCGGCAGGTGCTGGCGGTGGTGAACTTCCCGCCCAAGCAGATCGGTCCGATGCGCTCGGAATGCCTGGTCACCGGCTTCCACCGGGAGGACGGCGCCGTTGTGCTGGCGGTACCCGATCTGGCGGTGCCCAACGGCGCCTGGCTCGGGTGACGGGACCGGAAACCCCGGCGCGCTGGTGATCGTCTATTCCTACAGGGGGCGGCTGAAGGTGGATTTTTGTACCGTCCCATCTCTTCTGCGCGACGAGGCACCTGGCCATGAACGATACGGCGCCGGTGGCGCCCGCTGCCGGCACCTGCGGGCGAGCGGCACCCGGGGCGGCTCCCCACGCCGGCCTGCCGGTGCGCAAGCCGCGCCCCCGGCACTGGGCGTTGGCCGCGCTTGCCGCGAGCGTGCTGCACGCCATCGCCCTGGTGCTGATCTTGTGGCCCAGCCAGCAGCCATCGCGCCCGGGACCCCGGACCCAGGTCGGGCTGCTCGCGCCGCCGGCCATGGGCCCGGTGCAGCCCACGGCGAGCCGCCGCAGCCAGCCCGTAGAGACGCGCCCCGCGCCCGCGTCTCCCGGCCCCGGCCAGTCGCCGCCACAGGCGGAATTGCGCCAGCCGGCCACTCAGGCGGCCCGGCCTTCCCAGCATCAGGTGTTGACTCGGGAGCCGCCGGCGGCGGCGCCGTCGCCGATCCCTCCCGAGGCAAGCGCCGCCCGCCAGCCGCCGCCCCCGGAGAGCGTTGCCGAGCCCCTCTTGCAGGCCCGGGCAGTGGAGCCCGAGCGCCCGCCGCAGGCCGGGCCGATTCGGCGGGTTACGCCGCTGGCGCCGCAACCTGCCGAACCCGACGCCGCTCGCCCCAGGTCACCGCAACCGACCCGTTCACGTGCCGCTGCGCCACCGACCGCGGCGCGCGCTTCGGAGCCGGCGCCGGCCCTGGCAGGCTCCGCCCCCGCCCTGGCGGCACGCCCGGCGGAGCCCGAACCCGCGCCGGAGACCGCCCCTCCCCGCGCAGAACCTGAACCCGCCCAGGCGGCACGCCCGGCAC
>CAZAQB010000220.1:0-4392 GCA_964487155.1 uncultured Ectothiorhodospiraceae bacterium | reverse complement strand
ACCACCTCCAGCCAGCGCCACAGATAGCCGGCCATGCTGCGCCGGACCAGCAGCGTGAACGCCGGTTCCGGGTCCCGGAGGTGGAGCAGCACGCTGGCGTGGCCGAGCACGCTCTGGGCGCAGCGCCCCACGGGGAATACCCGGGGGTGGAGGTCGAGCGGGCAGCCGCGCGCCAGCAGGGCCCGGGCGCCGGGGCCGGCCAGGTCGAGGACGGCGTTGCCGGCGGTGACATCGGTCACCGCCGCGTGGCGGCCGGCCAGGGCCTCGGCCAGGCGCCGGGCCAGCTCGCCGGGATCCCCCTGCCAGGCCACCGCCAGCCATTCGTCGGGGCCGCACCAGAACAGGTCGATCTGACCCTCCGAGGCCAGCGTATTGGGCTCGGCGGGAGGCGTTGCCCCCAGCACCCCGGCAACCGCCTCGGCGAAGCCGGCATCCTCCAGGCGGCCCCGGAGGTTCACCACGGCGGCGGCGGGCCGCGGTGCCACCCGCAACCCGGGGCCCTCCACTGCGGCGGCCGAATCCAGCGCCCCGCGCGCAACGGCGGTATCAGACATTCTGGCGCTCTCCCTCGGGGTCGAAGAACACGGTGGAGGTGATGCGGGCGGCGAGGGGCCCGGTCTCGGGGGTCCAGGCAAACAGCCGCTCCTCCATGCGCTCGCGGCCGCCCTTCACCATGGCCAGGGCGAAGCTGCGCCCCAGCCGGGCGCCGTAGTAGCTTGAGGTGACGTGGCCCTCCATGGGCAGCGGCACCGGGTGGTCGGGGTCGCGCACCAGCTGGGCGCCCTCCGGGATGACCCGCTCCGGGTCCTCGGGCAGCAGGCCCACCAGCTGCTTGCGGTCGGCCCGGGTGAGATCCGGCCGCGACAGGGAGCGCTTGCCCAGGCAGTCCTTGTGAGCGGAGACCATGCCGCCCATGCCCAGGTCCATGGGCGTCACCGAGCCGTCCGTGTCCTGGCCGACGATGATGAAGCCCTTCTCGGCGCGCAGCACGTGCATGGTCTCAGTGCCGTAGGGCGTAGCACCGTGCTTCTCGCCGGCGGCTATCACCGCCTCCCACAGGTACAACCCGTAGTCCGCCGGCACGCTCACCTCGAAGCACAGCTCGCCGCTGAAGCTCACCCGCAGGATGCGGGCCGCCACGCCGGCGACCGTGCCCTGCTGCATGGAGAAGAACCTGAAATTCTCCGCCGAGAGATCCACGTCCGGGCACAGCTCGCCCAGCAGCTGCCGGCTGCGGGGACCGGCCAGGGACACCGTGGCCCACTGGTCGGTGACCGAGGTCAGGTAGACGTCGAGATCCGGCCACTCGGTCTGCAGCCAGCGCTCCAGCCAGCTCAGCACCCGGGCGGCACCGCCGGTGGTGGTGTGCATCAGGTAATGCTGCTCGCCCAGGCGCACGGTGACGCCGTCGTCGAACACCATGCCGTTCTCGTCCAGCATCAGTCCGTAGCGGCAACGGCCCACGGCGAGCTTCCTCCAGCCGTTGGTGTAAACCCGGTCCAGCAGCTCGGCGGCGTCCGGTCCCTGGATGTCGATCTTGCCCAGGGTGGAGTAGTCCAGCACCCCCACCCCCTGGTGGGTGGCCAGGCACTCCCGGCGCACGGCCTCTTCCATGGATTCGCCTTGCCGCGGGTAGTACCAGGCCCGCTTCCACTGGCCCACATCCTCGAAGCGGGCGCCGTGGGCTTCGTGCCAGGCGTGCATGGGGGTGGTGCGCACCGGTTCGAACAGATCGCGAAGGTCCGGCCCCACCAGGGCGCCATAGGTGACCGGGGTGTAGGGAGGCCGGAAGGTGGAGGTGCCGATCGCGCCGAGATCCTCGCCCAGCGCCTCGGCGGCGATGCCGGCGCCGATGATGTTGCCGAGGCGCCCCTGGTCGGTGCCGAAGCCCAGGATACTGTAGCGCTTCACCAGCTCGATGGAGCGGTAGCCCTCGCGCACCGCCAGTTCCACGTCGCCGGCACCGACGTCGTTCTGCAGGTCCACGAAGGCCTTGGCGTGGCCGCGGCGCGGGGGCGGCGAGCGCCACAGCACCCGCAGCTCGCCGGGCGCCGGCTCCTCACCGGTAACGGCGGGTGCCGGGGATACCTCAGTCCGGTGGCTGGCATGGCCGGCGGCGGCGGTGCCGGCGGCAAAGCCGTCCGCCAGGGCGGCGGCTATGCCGAAGCTGCCCCGGCAGGCTCCGGCCGGGTGCATCTCGGGGCGGCCCGGGCCCGGCACGAAGCTGGCGATCGCCCGGTCGTATGCGGGTCGCACGCCGCTGTGGGCATGCAGGTGCAGCACCGGGTTCCAGCCCCCCGACACCGCCAGCAGGTCGCAGTCGATGCGCCGCTCGGTGGCGCCGGCAAGACCCGCCACGGTCACGCCGTCCACCCGCCGCCGCCCGGCGGCGTCCACCACCGCCGAGCCACCGATCCACTCCACACCGCGGGCCCGCAGGGCCTCGGCGGCCGGGCTCGGAGCCTCCCGGGCGTCCACCACCGCGGCCAGCTCCACGCCGGCATCCAGCAGGGCGCTGGCCGCGGCGTAGGCGCTGTCGTTGTTGGTGAACACCACCGCCCGGCGGCCCGGGGCGACGGCGTAGCGTTGCAGGTAGCTGGTGACGGCGGAGGCCAGCATCACCCCCGGGCGGTCGTTGTTGCCGAACGCCACCGGCCGCTCCAGGGCACCGCTGGCCAGCACCGCCCGGGCCGCCCGCACCCGGTGGTAGCGTTGCCGTGGGCCGGCGGCGCCGGGGCCCAGATGGTCGGTGCAGCGCTCCAGCAGGCCGTAGAAGCCGTGGTCGTAGGCGCCGAACACGGTGCAGCGGGGCAGCAGCGTGACTTCCGGCATGCCGGCCAGCTCCGCCAGCGTCGCGGCCACCCAGTCCATGGCAGGCCGGCCGTCGATGGACGCGCGGGAACTCAGCAGCCAGCCGCCGGGCTCCGCCTGCTCGTCGGCTACGATCACGCGGGCGCCGGCGCGGCCCGCTGCCAGGGCGGCGGCCAGCCCCGCCGGGCCGGCGCCGATCACCAGCACGTCGCAGTGGGCATTGACCCGGTCGTAGACGTCCGGATCCGCCGTCTCCGGCGCCATGCCGCTGCCGGCGGCCTGGCGGATCAGCTTCTCGTAGAACGGCCAGGCCCGCCGCGGCCACATGAAGGTCTTGTAGTAGAAGCCCACCGGCATCAGCCGGCCGAACCAGCCGAGCGCCGCCATCAGGTCCGTGGACAGGCTGGGCCAGCCGTTCACCGCCCGGGCGGCAAGGCCCTCGTAGAGCTCCACCTGGGTGGCACGCTGGTCCGCCAGGGTATCGGCCCCCTCACCCACCTGGAGGATGGCGTTGGGCTCCTCGGCGCCGGCGCCGACGATGCCCCGCGGGCGGTGCAGCTTGATGCTGCGGCCCACCAGGGAGACGCCGTTGGCGAGCAGAGCCGAGGCCAGGGTGTCCCCCGGGTGGCCTTGGCAGCGAGTGGCGTTGAAGCTGAAGGAGAGGCTGCGGGAGCGGTCCACCCGGCCACCCTCGGCAAGCCGCATGGGCTGGTTCATGAGGCCTCCTCGGCGCCGGGGGGCGGCTGGTCGAGGCGGTAGGAGCCGCGGATGCGGTAGCTCACGGTGTCACGCTCCACGTTGAACCAGCGCCGGCAGCCGTGGGCGTGGTGCCACTGCTCCCGGTGCCAGCCCTTGGGGTTGGTGCGAAAGAACAGGTAGTCGGCCCACTGCGCATCGGTGAGTGACTCGGGCTGCCGCGGCCGGTCGATATGGGCCTCGCCGCCACAGGCGAACTCGCTCTGGTCCCGGGGCCCGCACCAGGGGCATTCGATCAACAGCATGTCTTTGATCCTTCGCTTCGCTACGGATGGACTGAGGTCTGAGGACTGGGGACTGAGGACTGAGTGGGGCTTTACTGGGTGCGAGGTACTGGGTACTCCGAGACGCCGGCGTCTTGGCACGGCCTCGTTGGTACGTCGTACCCGGTACCCAGTACAAATCGAAGGGCGGTCAACGGCTACAGGCGCGGTTCCTGACCGGCGGGATTGCCGAAAGCCCCCAACTCAGTCCTCAGTCCTCAGTCCTCAGTCCTCAGTCCTCAGTCCTTGCATCATGTCCCGGGTACGAAGCACACCCAAGGCCGTGCCGAAACCCCGGCCCGTCCCCGTAACCCGCACCTATTACCCGGCAGGGCCCCACTCAGTCCTCAGTCCTCAGCACTCAGTCCTTCTATTCAATGGGCGACGGCGGCGGCGCCGTGCTCGTCGATCAGTGCGCCGCTGGTGAAGCGCTCCAGGGAGAACGGCGCGTTGATGTCGTGGGGCCGGTCCTGGGCCACGGTGTGGGCGAAGGTCCAGCCCGAGCCCGGCGTGGCCTTGAAACCGCCGGTGCCCCAGCCGCAGTTGAAGTACAGGCCACCGA
>CAZAQB010000219.1:0-4431 GCA_964487155.1 uncultured Ectothiorhodospiraceae bacterium | reverse complement strand
GGGGCCAAGAGACAAGCGAGATCGGTGCAAATTTGTGAAATCTTCGGGCTAGCAGTCTGTCGGCAGGGATGAGCGCCGGTCGAGCGGGTGCCGGCGAGGGGGAGACTGCGAGGGAATGGCAAGGGACTGGTTCGTAGCAGAAGACGCCTGGCGAGCACGCCAGCAGGCGATGCGCGCCCGGCTCGAGGAGACCTTCCCGGAGGTGGCGCCGGCGACCGGCGGGCTTTCCCCAGTGGACTGCCCGCCGGGCTGGTCGGGGCTGCTGGCGGAGTTGCTGGCCCGGGCGCGCCTGTCTCTCGACGCCGGCCAGCGGCGGCGTTTCCGCTGGACCGCGCTCGGCAGCTGCCAGGGCGTGCTGAGTGCCCGCTGCGAGGGGGCCACCGACCACGTGGTGGATCTCATCGAAGAGATGGTGAGCCGCTCCGCCCGCACCTGCGCGGTGTGCGGCTCCAACGGCCGGGTGCAGCACATATTCGACCGCATCAGCACCTTGTGTCCCGGCCATCGGGTGGCGGAAATCCTCGCCTCCGGCAGGCCCGGGGTGGAGGGGCCCGGCTGGCTCAATCTGCCCCATCCTGATCTCGATAACGTACCCCCGCGCCGGCTGATGGACACCACCGCCGGCTGCCGCCGGGTGCTGGAAGTGTTGCTGGAAGGTCTCGCGCAGGTCGAGCCGATCCAGCTCGCGCCGCCGGCGCGGGCGGCCGTCGAGCTGGCGGTCCACGCCCTGCGCGCACGGCTCGGCAGCCAGGCCCGGGACGCCCGCTTGCTGCGCGGGGTCGGAGCCCGCCCGGAGGTGGGGGTGGTGATCGCGCTTTGGGGGGACGTCACCACCCGCGCCTGGATGGACGTCAGCGGCGCGATGGCGGAGCGGGTGGCGCTGAGTCCCATCACGCCCCAGGAGTGGGCCGATCCAGTGAATTCCTACCGTCCGCTGATGCTGATCCGGGCCCGGCTCTGGGAGCCGTCCCTGCTGCACCCGCCGGTACGCGGCAGCGACGCCATGCCCGAGGACCTGGATCTGCTGCTGGATAGCGCCGCCGAACGGGAGCTGATGTCCGCCATCGACCGGCTGGGCCGCGACCTGGGACGGCACTGAGCCGCCGGGTCTGACGCCGGTGCCAGCGGCCCTCCAGCAGCCCCACCTGCCCCTGCCCTGCACCTTGCTGCATGCCGTCTGCCGATTAGGCACGCGTCCCGGAACGTGTGCTCCGGGGCCGTCTCCCCCACCGCTTCGCTCACAAAACCTTCATCGGCGGGTCACCGATTCGCCATCAGCGGCGGGCACCCTGGCCAGGGCTGGATCCGGAGGCGATGGTGCAGGCCAAGACCGCGACGTTGTGGGATCGCTTCAGCGGTGCGGAGCTGCGGCTCTGCCATGCGGCCAACGGCATCTGCCGCTGGCCCGGAACGCGGGCCATGTTCGCCGCCGTGAGCCGCCTGGGCAATGGGGTGTTCTGGTATACGTTGATGGTGATGTTGCCCCTGGTCTATGGACCCGAGGCGCTGCGCACATCGCTCCACATGCTGGCGGTCTCCGGCGTCTGCCTGCTGCTGTACAGGCTGATCAAACCCCGGGCGGCCCGCCCGCGTCCCTGCGCCGCCAGCACCGGCATCGACCTCGGCGCGGCCCCTCTGGATCTGTACAGCTTCCCCTCCGGACACACCCTGCACGCCGTGGCCTTCTCCCTGGTGGCGTGTGCCTACCATCCGGAGCTGGCGGTGGTGCTGGTGCCGTTCACCGTGCTGGTGGCGCTGTCGCGGGTCGTCCTGGGTTTGCACTACCCCACCGATGTGGCGGTAGGCGCTCTGTTGGGGGCCCTGGTGGCGGCGCTGGGGCTGCAGCTGACCGAACTCTGAGCCGACCCGCACCGTTGACGTTGCCCGCAGAGCCGGTCATGGCCGCGTGCGGGAGCGCCTGCCCCACCCTGCAAGCCGAGAGGATCCTCAGTGAAGCCCGGTCGCACCGGCCTCGCCCGCATTGCCTACGCCACCCGCTATTCCTACCACGGCCTGTTGTTCGCCTGGCGCAACGAGTCCGCCTTCCGCCAGGAACTCGGTCTTTGCCTGCTGATGGTGCCGGCGGCGCTATGGGTCGGCCAGAGCGCCGTGGAGCGCGCCCTGCTGGCCGGCTGCTGCCTGCTGGTGCTGGTGGTGGAGCTGCTCAACACGGCCGTGGAGGCGGTGGTGGACCGCATCGGCCAGGAACCGAACCACCTGGCTGGCCGGGCCAAGGACCTGGGCTCGGCGGCGGTGTTCGTCAGCCTGCTGCTGGCCGGGCTGGTCTGGGGCCTGCTGCTCTGGGAACGGCTGGTCCCGGGGCTCTGAGGATTCCTGCGAAACCCGGCCTGTGGCTGCGTCCGGCGTCAATACCTGGCAGCCTGTCGGGCTAAGTCCGACAGGCTGCTAGCCGACCGGGGAGAAAAATGCGGCGCAGCCGCCTGACGGCTATGCTCGGGGGCCCTGCCGCGCCGGAGGCCGTCCGCTGACCGCGATCGCCGACATCCTGGTTCCGGTTTTCGCCGTCATCGCCCTGGGCTACCTGCTCACCCGGGTGGGTTTCCTCTCGGAGCGGGCGCTGCGCGACCTCAACAGCCTCACCTACTGGGTGGGGCTGCCCTGCCTGCTGTTGCACCGGGTGGCGGCGGCGCCGCCGGAGGTGGCCTCGGTGGCCGGGCTGCTGGCGGTGACCGTAGGCGCCACCGGCGTTGCCATCGCCCTCGGCGTGCTCTGCGGGCGGGTGCTGGGCCTGGCGCCGGAGCTGCGCGGCACGTTCACCCAGGGGGTGTTCCGGGGCAACCTGGCGTTCATCGGGCTGCCGGTGGTGATGTACGCCTTCAGCGGTGCCGGCGAGGCATCCAGCGCCATTCAGGCGAGTGCGCTGCTCGCGTTCGGGCCCCTGGTGGTGATCTACAACGTGGCCGCCGTGGCGGTGCTGCTGTTGCCGGGCCGGGGGTTCGAGGCCGGGGCGCTGCGTCAGGCGGTCACCGGGCTGCTGACCAATCCCATCCTCATCGGCTGCCTGGCAGGCCTGCTGCTGGCCCTCGGCGAGGTGGCTCTGCCGCAGATGCTGGACCGCACCCTGGCGGCCATCGGCCAGATGGCCCTGCCGCTCGCCCTGCTCGGGATCGGCGGCACCCTGCGCACTACCCGGATCCGGGGCCGGCTGGCCCTGGCTGCGGCGGGCGCGCTGATCAAGGTGCTGCTGGTGCCGGCCACCGGCCTGGGGCTGGCCTGGGCCCTGGGGCTGAGCGCGGAGCACACCCGCATCGCCCTGATCCTGCTGGCCTGTCCCACCGCCGCCGCCTCTTTCGTACTGGCCCGCCAGCTCGGCGGGGACAGCGCCTTGGCCTCCAGCATGATCGTGCTCAGCAACCTGTTCGCCCTGCCGGCCATGACCCTGGTGCTGTGGCTCGCCTGAGAGCCGGAGCGCCGGCCCGGCTCGGCTTGAGCAGTCCTGCACCGCGCGGCGCGGGCGGGTAAGCTGTCGGCTCGGAGCGGAGCAGGTCGCAGCATGGCAAGCGAGGAAGAACTCCGATTCATCAGCCAGCTCGCCGACGAGTTGAACTCACGGCGCCTGGTGCTGCCGTCGTTTCCCGATGTGGCGCTGCGGGTGCGGCAGGCCCTGGAGGCAGAGCACTGCACCGCCGACACCCTCGCCCGGGTAGTCCATTCGGAACCGGCGCTTGCCGCCCGGCTCCTGAAGGTGGCCAACTCGGCGTTGCTGAACCGGGGCGGGCCGCCGGTGACGGATCTGCGCACCGCGATCGCCCGGCTGGGCTTCGACATGGTGCGCAACGCGGCGACTGCCGTGGCCGTGGAGCAGCTCCTGCTGGGCCGGGAGCACCAGGACATCCGCGCCGAACTGGAGCGGCTCTGGCGCCACAGCGTGGCGGTCTCCGCCCTGGCCTACGTGCTGGCCGGGCAGTGCCGCGGCGTCAACCGGGACGAGGCGCTGCTGGCCGGACTGATGCACGACATCGGCCGGCTCTACGTCCACGCCCGGGCGCGGGACTTTCCCGCGCTGGCGGCGCAGCCGGACGACCTGTAGGCCCTTGCCTACGACTGGCACACCGGCATCGGGCGCGCCATCCTCGAGGCCTGGGGTTTCTCCGAGGCTGTCTGCGCGGCGGCTGAGGGGCACCACGACGACCGCGCCGGGTTGTTCGGCCCGCCGAGCCTGACGGACGTGGTGTGGGTGGCCAACTGGCTGGCCGAGTCCCGGGAGGGCAGGGCACCGCCGACCCAGGACCCCGGCCCTGGCTGCCGGCGCCTGGACCTGGACGCAGCCGGCTGCCAGGGCCTGGTGAGCGCCTCCCAGGAAGAGATACAGAGCCTTACGCGGGCCCTGCGCGGGCACTGAGAATCCCGCCGGAACCGGCGATCGCATCCTGAGCCGGCCGGCGGGCGGTGGAGACGACGCCCATGAGT
>CAZAQB010000218.1:0-4565 GCA_964487155.1 uncultured Ectothiorhodospiraceae bacterium | reverse complement strand
CACCCAACGCCACCCGCTCGCGCACCTCCACCGGCGCACTGTCGTGGTTCAATCCCAGCACCACCGGCCGGGCGCCGGCGGCGTTGCCGGCCGAGGCGCCGCGCAGGCTCGGAGCCAGCAGGGCGTCGGGATCCGAGGAGAGCAGTCCGGCGATGGCGATGCAGTCATGCTGGGTCGTCATGAGCCTTGCCTCTCGATCATTTTCTCCAGGGGGGCGGGGCGGCCGAACAGGTAGCCCTGGGCCAGTTCGCAGCCCAGGTCGGCCAGCAGCCAGGCCTGCTCCGAGGTTTCCACTCCCTCGGCCACGACCTCCAGGCCCAGATTGTGCCCCAGTTCCACGATGGTCTGGCAGATCGCCCGGTCGCGCGCGTCGGCGGTGACCTGGGCCACGAAGGAGCGGTCGATCTTCAGCCGGTGGACGGCGAAGCGCTTCAGGTGGGCGAGGCTCGAATGGCCGGTTCCGAAATCGTCGATGGCCAGACTCAGGCCCAGGCCCCGCAGCTCCTCGAGGGTGGCCGCGGCCGCCTCCGGTGTCTGCATGAGCATGCCCTCGGTGAGCTCCAGTTCCAGGTCCGCGCGGTTCAGCGGCCAGGAGCGCAGCAGCTCATCCAACTCCTGGACCAGGCCAGGGCCGGCCAGGCGGCTGCTGGAGAGATTCACTGCAAAGCGCACCGCCGGCCGACCGCTCTGGGCCCAGCGCCCGGCGTCCCGGTTCACCGCGAGCAGCACCTGCCGGTCGATCTCGCCGAGCAGCCCGGAGATCTCGGCGGTGGCCAGGAACTGGCCTGGCGCCAGCAGGCCGCGCTCCGGGTGGCGCCAGCGCACCAGGGCTTCGGCACCCTCCACGCGGCCATCGCGCAGGCGCACCTGGGGCTGGTAGTGGACTTCCAGTTCACCGCGTTCCAGGGCCAGGCGCAGTTCCGCGTCCTGGCGCAGGTGGCTGGCGGATTCCTCCGACAGGGCCCGGCGGTAGAAGCCGATGGTTCCGGGGCCGGCCTGCTTGGCCTCCTCGAGGGCGGTGTTGGCGTGGCTCATCAGCTCGGCTGCGGACTCGCCGTCCTCCGGGTGCAGCGCCACCCCGGCGCTCGCCTGCAGGAACACGTGGCTGCCTTCCAGCCGAATGGGGCTGTGGAACAGGTCAAGCAGCTGCCGGGCCATGGCGCCGGCCGCCACCGCCCCGGAGGTGCCGTGCACCAGGACCACGAAACGGTCCCCGGCGAAGCGCCCCACGCTGCCCCAGGCGCCGATCTGGCGGCGCAGCATGGCCGCCACCTCGCGCAGCACCCGGTCGCCGTAGACGTGGCCGAAGCCGTCGTTGACGGCCTTGAAGCGCAGCAGGTCGATGCTGATAAGCGCCGGGGCGGCGGCGCCCCGCGGGCTGTTGATGGCGTACTGCAGCTGCGATTGCAGCTGCATGCGATTGGGCAGGCCAGTGAGCTGGTCGTGGTTGGTGAGGTAGTGGAGCATCTCCTCGGACTGCTTGATCCGGGAGATGTCGGAGAATACGCCGACAAAGCCGGCAGGCTCGCCGTCACCGTTGCCGAGCCGGGTGATGGACAGCCACTCCGGGTAGATGCTGCCGTCGCGCCGGCGGTTCCAGATCTCCCCGGACCAGAGGCCTTCGGCGTCGATGGACTGCCACATGCGGTGATAGAACTCAGGCCCGTGGCGCCCGGAACTGAGCATCGCCGGGCTGCGGCCCAGGACCTGTTCCTCCCGGTAGCCGGTGATGCGCTGGAACGCCTGGTTGACCGAGACGATGCGGCCCTCGGGATCGGTGAACATGACGCCCTCGGAGGTCTGCTCGAACACCGTGTTGAGGGCCAGGAAGGTGCCGGTGATCTCCTGGTGCAGGCCCACGAGGGCGCCGCGGCTGCGCGGGCCCCGGCCCAGGTGGCCGCGCACCAGGAACCAGCGCTGGCGGCCGCGCCCGTCGCGCAGCCGGTGTACCGCCTGGAACAGCGAGAGATCACCCCGCAGGTGCAGCCGGGCGGCTACCAGCACCCGGTGGCGGTCGGCGGGGTGCACGCGGCGCAGCCACTGGCGCAACGACCGGCGAGCCCAGGCGGTCTCCAGGCCCAGCCGCTGCAGGCCGTGGCGGGCATAGCGAATGTGCCCGCTGCCGGGGGACCACCACCACCAGGCGGCTTCTTCCCGCCAGCGCTGGGACACGCGGGCAACGGCGCCAGCGCTGTGCGCCGGGGTCTCGCTGACGCCCCGGCGGTAGGCGTGCCAGAGCCAGGGCAGGGACAGGCCGGCCAGGGCCATTGCCGGCGCCCAGGCCTCGGCGCGGACCATGGGCCACACTAATGGCGCCAGGAACAGAAGGTAGCCGGTCACGAACAGCAGGTACCAGCCCGAGATCCGGGCCCACCCCGCAGAGCCCTGAAGTGCCACGCTGGTGCAATCTCCTCGGCGTCTGGCAGCCCGTAGGACTTAGGCTGCTCCTACTGCGCCGGTGGGATAGCGGTCCCACCGCGATCCTTTTCGTCAAATAGCGACGGCTATTCGCCTCAAACGATCAAAAAACTCGCGCCACTACTCCCACTCGGCTCGCGACGGGCACCTGAGTCCGACAGGCTGCTGGCGCCGCGTCGCGGGACCATGTCCGTGTGTCCACCTTCGGCGTTGGGGCCCGCCGGGCGCCGGCTGGCATCCAGCCGGCCGCAGCCGTCTGCCGGGGACTACGGCTTCCGCCACAGGACAGCTATTGTCTCTGCCTCCACATGATCGTCCCTTGATGCAGGTCACGGCGCCCGGTTGCCGCAGTCCAGTCGATACGGGAAGATAGCGCGCCCCGGCGGCCCTCCTGCCCGTGCCGCCACGGCTTTCCGAGGCGAGGATCGACCCGTGCCCGAAGCAGCGGCTCCCCTGCCACGCCAGTCCGGCGGGCCCCGGCTGCAGGCGCTGGAGCTCACCTGCGAGAAGGGCGACCGCCTGCTGTTCCATGAACTCGAAGTGGCTGTCGCCCCGGGACAGATCCTCTGGGTGCGGGGGCTCAACGGCACCGGCAAGACCAGTCTGCTGCGCATCCTGGCCGGGCTGTCCCTGCCCACCGAGGGAGAGGTTTTGTGGGATGGCCGTCCGATTCGCAGCCAGCGCTGGGCGTTCAACGCCAGCCTCGCCTACGTGGGCCACCGGCCCGGCATCAAGGACCACCTCTCGGCGCTGGAGAACCTGACCCTGATGCTGCGGCTGGCGGCGGGTGCGGGTCCCGATGCACCGGAGCAGGTCCTGGAGCGCCTGGGGCTGGGCAGCCGCCGCCATCTTGCGGCCCGGCTGCTGTCGGCCGGCCAGCGCCGCCGGGTGGCCCTGGCCCGGCTGACCCTGACCCGTCCCGCGCTGTGGATCCTCGACGAGCCACTGACCGCCCTGGACCGGGCCGGCGTGGGCCTGGTGGAGGAGCTGCTGGCGGCCCATGCCGCCGCCGGCGGCATGGCGGTGCTCACCTCCCATCATCCTCTTGACCTGCCGGAGCAGGCTGTGCAGCACCTGGAATTGGGCAATGGATGAACTGCGCATGGGCCCCGCCTTCCTGGCCGTGCTGCGCCGGGACCTGGTGCTGGCTTTCCGCTCGCCGGGCCAGGTGCTTTATCCGCTGACCGGTTTTGCCCTGATCGGCGTGCTGTTCCCGATCGGCCTGGCGGTGCCGGTCGAGACGCTTTCGCGGGTCGCCCCGGCGGTGGTCTGGGTGGCGGCCCTGCTGACGGCGCTGCTGTCCCTGGATCAGGTGTTCCGGGCCGATTTCGAGGACGGCACCCTGGAGCAGTTCGCCTTGAGCCCCCAGCCCCTGGCCCTGCTGGTGCTGGCCAAGGTGCTGGCCCACTGGCTGGTGACCGTCATCCCGGTGTTGCTGGTGACCCCCCTGCTGGGCGTGCAGATGGGCCTGGACGCGCGGCTGATCGCCGTGCTGGAGGCGGCGCTGCTGCTGGGCACGCCGGTGATCAGCGCCATCGGCTCGGTGGGGGTGGCCCTCACCGTCGGACTGCCCCGGGGCGGGGTGCTGCTGTCCCTGCTGGTGCTGCCGCTCTACGTGCCGGTGATCATCTTCGCCACCGGGGCGGTGGGTGCCGCGGCGGCGGAGTTTCCGTTCCGCGGCCACCTGATGCTGCTTGCTGCCATGAGCGTGGCCGCCATTACATTGACGCCGGCGGCGACCGCCGCGGCCCTGCGGGTTGCCCTGGACTGACGACCAGGGGCATGCCACCTGTACTTCCGTCCAGCAAATTGCGGCGCAAGGGCAGTTGTAATTCGGCGCAGCGCCGTCCAACTTCAGCAGACAGGGATAATATCTGCGTCCGAGCGCAGGGTCCCTGGGGCCGGGGCGCCGAGGCGATGTAAGCAATGGCTTACAGGCTGCGTTGACATCGATCAAGGCCCGCCCGGCGCGGCGTGAGTAACGTAGTGGCGGGATTCTGACAACAGCACCTGAGAACCCAGAACTCGAGAATCAGCACCACACAGCACAGGTCGGGGGAACGACTTATGACCATCAGCACACGTATTACCGAGCAACATCCGGGGGGCGTGCTCCGGGCCCTGGCACTGGCTGCCGGGCTGGCCGC
>CAZAQB010000217.1:0-4622 GCA_964487155.1 uncultured Ectothiorhodospiraceae bacterium | reverse complement strand
AGGCGCAGCATGTTCTCCAGGTGGATCTCCGAGAACGGGGTCTCCCGGGGCACCAGCAGCAGCCGGCCGCGCTCCTTGAGCACCACGTCCGCCGCCCGTTCGATCAGCCCGTCGCTTTGCCCCTGGGCGATGGCGGCCAGGGTGCCGGTGGTGCAGGGGCAGACCACCATGCGCCGGGGGGCGCCGGAGCCGGAGGCGGCAGGCGCCGTCCACTCGGTGTTGCCGAACACCCGCAGCCCGCCGGTATCGATCCCCAGGTGCTCCGCCAGGGCGGCGGCCATGTCCCGGGGACGGCCGGGCAGCGCCAGATCGTTCTCCATTTTGAGCACCAGTCGCCCGGCGTCGGACACCAGCAGGTGGACCGCCACGCCGGCCCCCAGCAGGCATTCCAGCAGGCGCAGGCCGTAGGCGGCCCCGGAGGCGCCGGTGATGGCCAGGGTGATCGCATCCCGGGAAGCGGTCACGCGCCAGCCCCCGGCGCCGTCTCCAGGGCGGCCAGCAGCCGGTCGTGGATGCCGTCGAAGCCGCCGTTGCTCATCACCAGCACCGCATCACCGGGCCCGGCCTCGGCCGCCACGGCGGCCACCAGGGCCGGCACGTCAGCGTGGGTGCTGGCGCGGCCGCCGAGCGGCCCCAGGGCGCCGGGGAGGTCCCAGGGCAGGTCCGCCGGCTGCAGCACCAGAATGCGCTCGGCGCCGGCGAGCGCCGCGGCCAGGGTGTCCCGGTGCACGCCGGCGCGCATGGTGTTGGAGCGGGGCTCGGTGACCGCCAGGATGCGGCCGCGCACCTGGGGCCGCAGCGCCGCGATGGTGGCGGCGATGGCGGTGGGATGGTGAGCGAAGTCGTCGTAGACCTGCACGCCGCCGGCCTCGCCGCGCAGTTCCAGGCGCCGGCGGATGCCGGGAAAACGCGCCAGGGCTTCCAGCCCCTGGGCCAGGGGCACGCCGGCGTGGCGGGCGGCCAGCAGCGCGGCGGTGGCGTTGCGGGCGTTGTGCAGGCCCGGCATGGGCCAGTCCAGCGCCTGGTCGGTGCCCTCGCCGGTGAGCCGCAGCCGGGTGTCGTGCGCGCGCGCCTGGATCCGCCAGGTGTTGTCGGCCGCACAGCCGAAGGTCTCCACCGGTGTCCAGCAGCCTATGGCCAGGGTGCGGGCCACTTCCGGGTCGTCGCCGTTGGCGATGATCCGCGCCGCGCCCGGCACGGTGCGCACCAGGTGGTGGAACTGCCGGCGGATGGCCGCCAGATCGTCGTAGATGTCGGCGTGGTCGAACTCGATGTTGTTGATCACCAGGGTCCGGGGGCGGAAGTGCACGAACTTGGCCCGCTTGTCGAAGAAGGCGCTGTCGTACTCGTCCGCCTCGACCACGAAGAACGGGCCGCGGCCCAGCCGCGCCGACACCCCGAAGCCGCCCGGGATGCCGCCGATGAGAAAGCCCGGCTCAAGCCCCGCCTGCTCCAGGATCCAGGCCACCGCGCTGGCGGTGGTGGTCTTGCCGTGGGTGCCGGCCACGGCGATCACCCAGCGCCCGCGCAGCACCTCCTCCGCCAACCACTGGGGGCCGGAGCTGAACGCCAGGCCCTGGTCCAGCACGTGCTCGACGCACGGATTGCCGCGGCCCAGGGCGTTGCCCACCACCACCCGGTCCGGCGCGGGGTCGAGCGACGCGGGGTCGTAGCCGGCATGCACGGGGATGCCCTCGCGCTCCAGCATGTCGCTCATGGGCGGATAGACCCCCGCGTCGGAGCCGGTGACCCGGTGGCCCGCCTCCCGGGCCAGCAGGGCGAGCCCCCCCATGAAGGTGCCGCAGATGCCGAGAACGTGGATATGCATGGCGCGTAACGTAGCATGCCGGCCAGGCCCGCGCGGCCGGCGCCCGGCGAGGCCTCCGGCTCCCCTCTCCCCTCGCGGGAGAGGGGCTGGGGGAGAGGGGGACCAACGAATTTCACCCGCCCGCCGTAGCCCCACGTTGCGAAGAAACGTGGGGGGCGAGTTCCAC
Source organism: uncultured Ectothiorhodospiraceae bacterium (assembly GCA_964487155.1). Taxonomy (GTDB): domain Bacteria; phylum Pseudomonadota; class Gammaproteobacteria; order Nitrococcales; family Nitrococcaceae; genus CAZAQB01. The sequence goes on along the minus strand of CAZAQB010000217.1, from coordinate 2,628 downwards.
CGGATGCCCCCGCACCCGGGGCAGGTCATTCCCCAACCCTCCCGCGGTGCCCATGCGCGCGCCCAATGGCACTGAGGCTAATCGACCCACACGGTCTCAGTGGCCAGGGTGCGGGCGAAGCGATCCTGGCGCGCCAGCAGGTTGCCCCATTCCCGCTCGGTATACACCAGCAGTTCAGCCGGAACCGGCAGTGAAAGGGTATCGAACGCGGCGGCTCGCCTCTGGAAGGGCGCGGCGGACTCGCGGACGATGGCAAGCACGTCCAGGTCACTGCCCACGCCCCAGTCGCCTCGGGCATAGGATCCGAAGTAGCCAACCCGGACCACCTGGGGGTCTGTGTCGGCCAGGGCCCGGGCCCAGCGGCGCAGCGCCTCATCCACCTCCTGGTGGCCAGGCCATTTGAGAACGGACGAATTCAAGGATCGCACTGGCATGAGCAATGGCCTCGGTGCTCTGCAGCTTGCCGTAGTGGTCGAAGGGGGCGCCTTCAGGGTGGGCGTCCGGGTAGCGGGTGCCGACATAGAAGTTATCCAACACCCGGCCCTGGTCGATGAGCTCTTCGGGCACCGGCATGGGCAGTTCCGAGAGTAGCCTTGCGACCATCTGGCCCCAGGCTTCCTGGGCATGCCACAGGTGCAGGGCCTTGACCGCCTTCTCCGCGGCTTGCTGGGCGGCGAAGCAGGCCCATTCGTGGCGGTATTGGTCCCGGGATGCGCTGGCCTGTTCCAGATCGCGCTCCGCCTGGGCGAACCAGTCTGTCGATCGTGATGGCACAGTCCGACTCCTGGAAACGGTGGCTCGCCACGGAGGGTTCGGCGCCGTTGCTCTCCCGTATCCTATCAAGCCTCGGGGGAGCGGCGGCAGCCGCCGTAGCCCCACGTTGCGAAGAAACGTGGGGGGCGAGGTCCACCAGATGCCCCCGCACCCGGGACAGGTGATTCCCCAATCCCCCTCGGTGCCTATGCGTGCGCCCGATGGCAAGTCGCTTCGCAACGTGGCGGTGCCTGTCGCCGCCGCCGCCACCACCACCCTGGGTCAACCCCCGCCCCCGGCGCTATCATGCCCGCCATGGAAAACGACCATCCCCTTGCCGCCGCCCGGGATCTGGCGCGCTTCATCGACGCCAGCCCCAGCCCCTGGCACGCCGTCGCCGAATGCATCACCCGTGCCCAGGCCCGGGGGTTCCGCCCCCTGGACGAGGCCGAGCCCTGGAACCTGCAGCCGGGCGACGCCCGCTACGTGGTGCGCGACGACGCCAGCATCATCCTGTTCCGGGTGGGCGCCGCTCCCCTGGCCGAGGCCGGCCTGCGCATCGCTGGCGCCCACACCGACTCGCCCGGCCTGCGGGTCAAGCCCCACGCCCTGCGCCGCCGGGATCCCTGGTGGGCCCTGGACGTGGAGGTCTACGGCGGCCCCATCCTGGCGACCTTCACCGACCGCGATCTCACCCTGGCGGGCCGGGTGCTGGTGGAAGAGGGCGGTGGGACAGCGCAGCGCCTGGTTCACGTCCCCGAGCCCCTGGTGCGCATCCCCAACCTGCCCATCCACCTGAACCGCACCGTCAACGAGGAGGGCCTGCGCCTGGACCGCCAGGACCAGCTCCTGCCCCTGTTCCTGCCGACCCAGGCGGGTGCCTCCGACCCGGACTTCCGCGCCTGGCTGGGGGAGCGCCTGGGGGAGCCGGCAGAGGCGGTGCGGGCCTGGGACCTGGCTCTCGCCGACACCCAGGGGGCCCGGCTGTACGGCCCCGGCGAGGCCTTCATCGCCGCGCCCCAGCTGGACAACCTGGCCTCCTGCCACGCCGGCCTGGAGGCGTTGCTGGCGGCGGAGGCACCCGAGGCCACCCTGGTCTGCGCCTTCTTCGACCACGAGGAGGTGGGCAGCGAGTCCTACCGGGGCGCCGCCGGCACCTTCCTGGAGGCCACCGTGGCCCGCATCGCCGAGGCCCTGGGCTGCACCGGCGCCGACCTCCAGCGGGCGCTGGCCCGCAGCCAGGTGCTGAGCGCCGACATGGCCCACGCCTACCATCCGGGCTCACCGAAGGTGTATGACGAGGGCCACCGTCTGGCCGTGAACGCCGGCCCGGCGCTGAAGGTCAATGCCCAGGCCCGCTACACCAGTGACGGCCGCGGCCGGGCGCTGTTCGAGAGCCTGTGCGAAGCCGCCGGGGTGCCGTTCCAGCATTACGTCCACCGCAACGACCTGCCCTGCGGCAGCACCATCGGCCCCATGGTGGCGGCTCGCCTGGGCGCGCCCACCCTGGACATCGGCACGCCCCTGTGGGGCATGCACAGCCTGCGCGAGAGCGCCGGCGCCCGGGACCAGGACTACCTCTTGCGGCTGCTGGCGGAGTTCTTCCGCCGATGAGTGCGCCGCAGCCCGCCGGCGCCCCCGGTATCCCCCTCACCCGGCGGGTGCTGGAGCAGCTCTCCCGGCAGGGCACTGTCTCCGGCCAGTCCCTGGGCGAGGCGCTCGGCGTCACCCGGGCGGCGGTGTGGAAGGCGGTGCAGGCCCTGCGGGCCCAGGGCTACCCGGTGGAGTCCCTGGGCGGGCGCGGCTACCGCCTGCCGGGGGGCCTGGAGCCCCTGGACGCCGCCGCCCTGCAGGCGTCCCTGCCCGGCGAGCTTG
>CAZAQB010000216.1:0-4628 GCA_964487155.1 uncultured Ectothiorhodospiraceae bacterium | reverse complement strand
CTGCCGTTGCGTTGGTCGCGATTCCCGGGAGGCCCGCCAGGGCCGAACGACTCAGTCCTCAGTCCCCAGTCCCCAGTCCTCTTCCAGGACCCTGGATCGGAGCCCCTGACCGGTCAGGCCGCACCGAACTCCCAGGGGATGCACCATGACCCCCCTCACCCCCCTCCAATCCGCCCTCATCGAGGCCTACCAGCGCAACCTGCCGCTGGTGGAGCGTCCCTTCGCCGTCATGGGCGAGGCTCTGGGCGCCGGCGAGGGCGAGGTGCTGGAGGCCCTGCAGGCGCTGTCGTCCCGGGGCGTGCTGAGCCGGGTGGGGCCGGTGTTCCGGCCCGGCACCGTCGGTGCCAGCACCCTGGCGGCCATGGCGGTGCCGCCGGGACGCCTGGAGGCGGTGGCGGCGAGCGTGAGCGCCCGTCCCGAGGTGAACCACAACTACCAGCGCGAGCATCACTACAACCTCTGGTTCGTCGTCACCGCGGCCCGCCGCGAGGCCGTGCTGGAGAGCCTGGAGGCCATCGAAAAGGCCACCGGCCTGCCGGTGCTGGACCTGCCCCTGGAGGCCGAATACCACATCGACCTTGGGTTTCCCCTGACTGCCGGTGCGTCCCCCCGCCGGCGGCCCACGGGGCTGACGCCGCGCCTGGAGCATGTCTGCTGCCCGCGCCAGGAGCGCCTGCTGGCGGCGGCCCAGGGGGGGTTGCCCCTGGTGGCGAAACCCTACCGGGCGCTGGCCCGGCAGACCGGCCTGTCGCCGCGCGAGGTGCTCGGCTGGCTGGCCCGGTGGCAGGCGGACGGGGTGCTGGCCCGCCTGGGGCTGGTGGTGCGCCACCGCGAGCTCGGCTACCGGGCCAACGCCATGGTGGTCTGGGACCTGCCGGCGGACAGGGTGGACGCTGTGGGGCGTGAGTTCGCCGGCCTGCCCTGGGTCAGTCTCTGCTACCGCCGGCCGCGCCGCGCTCCCCACTGGCCCTACAACCTGTTCTGCATGGTCCACGGCAAGCAACGCGACCAGGTCCGCGGCCAGGTGGCCGAGCTGGCGCGCCGGGCAGGCGCTGGCGTGCCCCATGCGCTGCTGTTCAGCACCCGCTGCTACAAGCAGCAGGGGGCCCGCTACCGAGCCCTGGAGGCCTGCTGAGATGGACGCCACCGACCGGCGCATAATCAACGCCCTGCAGGGCGGCTTCCCGCTCTCCGAGCGGCCCTTCGCCGACGCCGCGGCCCCCCTGGGCCTGACCGAGGCGGAGCTACTGGAGCGGCTGGCCGGACTGCGCGAGCGCGGCGAGATCAGCCGCTTCGGGCCGATGTACAACGCCGAGCGCCTGGGCGGCGCGGTGACCCTGGCCGCCATGGCTGTGCCGGAAGAGCGCTTCGAATCAGTGGCCGGGCAGGTCAACGCCTACCCGGAGGTGGCCCACAACTACCAGCGCGACCACGCGCTCAACATGTGGTTCGTGGTGGCGGTGGACGACCCGGCCCGGCTGCCGGAGGTGCTGGACGACATCGCCCGGGACACCGGGCTGACGGTCTACGACCTGCCCAAGGAAGAGGAGTACTTCCTCGAGCTGAAGCTGGAGGCCCGGCCATGAGCGCCGTCCTCGACGAGTTGGACCGGCGCATGATCGCCGCCACCGAGGCCGGCCTGCCGCTGGTGGCAAAGCCCTACGAGGCGCTGGCCGAGCAGTTGGGGATAAGCCCCGCCGAGGTGCGCCGGCGGCTGGGGGGCATGCTGACCGTGGGCATCATCCGCCGCATCGGCGTGGTGCCCAACCACTACGCCCTGGGCTACCGGGCCAACGCCATGAGCGTCTGGGACGTGGACGATGCCCGCGTGGCCGAGCTGGGCGCCCGGGTCGGGCGGCTTGCCTGCGTCAGCCACTGCTACCGGCGGCCCCGCCACCCGCCGCGCTGGCCCTACAACCTGTTCGCCATGGTCCACGGCGCCGACCGCGCCGAGGTGGAGGGGCAGGTGGCCCAGGTCGCCGCGGTGCTCGGCGCCGCCAGCCGCGGCCACGACCTGCTCTACAGCCGCCGCATCCTAAAGAAGACCGGTCTGCGCACGGGCGAGCGCCGGTCACCGAATCCACGCTAGCCGCGAGGCCCGCCGCCATGTTCCGAATCACCCGCTACCTGCAGGCCGCCCTGGACGACCGCCCGGCCCCCAGCTACCGCCAGCCCTCCGGGCCGGTGGTCATCTGGAACCTGATCCGGCGCTGCAACCTCACCTGCAAGCATTGCTACTCCACCTCCGCCGACATCGACTTCAAGGGCGAGCTGGACACCGCTGAAGTGAACCGGGTGATGGACGACCTGCGCGGCTTCGGCGTGCCGGTGCTGATCCTCTCCGGCGGCGAGCCGCTGATGCGCCCCGACATCATCGAGGTGTCGAAGCGCGCCAAGGCCATGGGCTTCTACGTGGGGCTGTCCACCAACGGCACCCTGGTGGACGAATCGAACCTGGAGGCCATCCGCGAGGTGGGCTACGACTACGTGGGCATCAGCCTGGACGGCCTTGGGGCCACCCACGACCGTTTCCGGCGGCTGGACGGCGCCTTCGACATGGCCCTGCGGGGCATCCGGCTGTGCCGGGAGCAGGGCATCAAGGTCGGCATGCGCTTCACCCTGGCCGCCGAGAACGCCGCCGACTTCCCCGGCCTGCTGGAGCTGATGGATGCCGAGGGGGTGGACAAGTTCTACCTCTCCCACCTCAACTACGCCGGCCGGGGCAACCGCAACCGCCGCGGCGACGCCGCCCACGAGCGCACCCGCTGGGCGCTGGATCTGCTGTTCGAGCGCTGTCTGGCGGACCTGCGCGCCGGCCGGCCCCGGGAGTACGTCACCGGCAACAACGACGCCGACGCCGTCTACCTGCGCCACTGGGTAGCCGAGCGCTTCCCGCAGCGCCTGGCGGTGGTGGAGCAGATGCTGCGCGACTGGGGCGGCAACAGCTCCGGCATCAACATCGCCAACATCGACAACCTGGGCAATGTCCACCCGGATACCTTCTGGTGGCACTACACGCTGGGCAACGTCCGCCAGCGGCCCTTCTCCGAGATCTGGAGCGACCTCTCCGACCCGGTCCTGGCGGGCCTGCGCCAGCGGCCCCGGCCCCTGGAGGGCCGCTGCGGCGACTGCCGTTACCGGGACATCTGCGGCGGCAACACCCGGGTGCGGGCCTGGCAGCTCACCGGTAACCTGTGGGCTGCGGATCCCGGCTGCTACCTGAGCGACCGGGAGATCGGCTGGAGCGCGCCGCGGGAAGCGGCGGGAGGCGGCGCATGAACCATCTCAACGCACGATTGGATCTCAGCGGCCGCCGCGCCCTGGTGGTGGGCGACGGCGAGGCAGTAGTGCGGCTCGGGCAGCTGCTCGCCGAGGCCGGCGCCGGCGTGCGCGTGGCCGCCGCCCGGCCGGTGGCGGCGCTGCGCCGGGCGGTGGAGCGCCGCGGCTGGGAGCTTCGCCTCGGCGCCTTCGAGCCGGGCCTGATGGCCGGCTGCGCCCTGGTGGTGGCCGCCACCGGCGACTCCGACCGGGATGCCGCTGTGCTGGCAGCGGCCGACGCCGACGGCCGGCTGGCCTACGCTGCCGCCTGCCCAGAGGCGTCTTCCATTCTGCTGCCCGATACGCTGGGCCTGGGCGAGATCCCAGGCAGCCCGGTGCCCGATGGCCCGCCCGGCACCGGCACCGTCTACCTGGTGGGCGCCGGCCCCGGCGACCCCGGGCTGCTCACCCTGCGGGCGCGCGAGTTGCTGGCCCGCGCCGAGGCGCTGGTCTACGACCGACTGGTGGCCCCGGAGCTCGTGGCCCTGGCGCCGGCCGGGGCCGAGCGGGTGTTCGTCGGCAAGCAGGCGAGCCGCCACCCGGTGCCCCAGGAGCGCATCAACCAGTTGCTGGTGGATCTCGCCCGCCGCGGGCTGCAGGTGGTGCGCCTCAAGGGCGGCGACCCGTTCGTGTTCGGCCGCGGCGGCGAGGAGATCGAGACCCTGAAGGCGGCCCGGGTGCCGTTCCAGGTGGTGCCGGGCATCACCGCCGCCCTGGGCTGCTCGGCCTACTCCGGCATCCCGCTGACCCATCGCGACCACGCCCAGGTCTGCACCTTCGTCACCGGCCACCTCAAGGACGGCTCCCTGGACCTGCCCTGGGACGCCCTGGTGCAGCCCCGCCAGACGGTGGTGGTGTACATGGGCCTGGGCGGGCTGGACCGGCTCTGCGCCGGGCTGATCGCCCGCGGCCTGGCGCCGGCCCACCCGGCCGCCCTGGTGCAGCGGGGCACCCTGCCGGACCAGAAAGTGGTGGTAGGCGACCTGCAGAGCCTGCCCCGGCTGGCCGCCGAGCAGGAGCTCAAGCCCCCCTCCCTGGTCATCGTCGGCGAGGTGGTGCGCCTGCGCGAGGAGCTGCGCTGGTTCGCCGGCGAGGCCGAGCGCTTCGCCGCTGGCGCCACCGGCTGAGTCGACCCGGCCGCAGCCGCGTAGGCAGGATAAGCGAAGCGCATCCGGCGTCTCCAAGGCACGGGGAATTGAGCCACAGATGAACACCGATCAAGACGTAGCCCCACGTTGCGAAGAAACGTGGGTGTCGGCGTCACCGATGCGAGGGCGCCAGGCCAGCCGGTAGGTCGGCTGCTCCTGGCA
>CAZAQB010000215.1:0-4641 GCA_964487155.1 uncultured Ectothiorhodospiraceae bacterium | reverse complement strand
GCTTGACCGAGCGCAAAGCAGGGCCCTATGTGCAGGCGCAACATACGTGGTGACGCGTGAACAGCCCGGGGTATAGGGCAAGGTGGACCATGAACAAGCGGACTGCGGTTCTGGCGCTGCTGGGGCTGGTGGCGCTGGCCGGTGCCATCTACGCTGCCGTGTCCTGGCGGCAGACCGGCAGCAACGGCCTGCCGGATGAGATCGTGTCCGGCAATGGCCGGCTGGAGGCGGACCAGGTAGATATCGCCGCCCGCCTCGCCGGCCGGGTGCGGGCGATCGCCGTCGCCGAGGGGGACATGGTGGCTGCCGGTGAGCTGGCGGCGGCAATGGATACGGCGGAGCTGGAGGCGGCCCACGACCGTGCCGAAGCGGAGACCGCCCTGGCCCGGGAGCAGCTCGCCGAGGCCGAGGCGGTGGTGGTTCAGCGCCGCAGCGAGCTGCGCCTCGCCGAGCGCGAACTGGAGCGGGCCCGGACGCTGGTGGCGCGGGGCAATATTTCCGAGTCCAGCCTGGAGGATCGGGAGACCGCCCGGGACGTGGCCGCCGCCACCCTGCGCGCAGCCCAGGCGGCGGTCCACACCGCCGAGCGGCGCATCGCCGCCCATGCGGCCGAGGCCCGCCGCATCCAGACGCTCATCGACGACAGCCGCCTGCTGGCGCCGGTGGAGGGGAGGGTGCTGTACCGCCTGGTGGAGCCCGGCGAGGTGGTGGCTGGCGGCGACCCGCTGGTGACCCTGCTGAGCCTTGAGAACGTCTACATGGAGGTGTTCCTGCCCGCCGACGCAGCGGCCCGGGTCGCCATCGGTGACGAGGCCCGCATCGTGCTCGACGTGCTGCCGGAGTACGCCATCCCGGCCTTCGTGAGCTTCGTCTCCCCCGAGGCCCAGTTCACGCCGAAGCAGGTGGAAACCCTCTCGGAGCGGGAGAAGCTGGTATTCCGGGTGCGGGTGAAGGTGCCGCCGGAGCTGGTGCGCTCGCGCATCGAACACGTCAAGACCGGCGTGCGGGGCGTGGCCTACGTGAAGCTCAGCCCGTCCCTCGCCTGGCCCGAGGCGTTGAACCAGCGCATCCCGCCGGACCTGTTCCGATGACCTCCGGCGGGACCCTGCTCATCCAGGGGGTCTCCCACCGCTACGGCGCCCGGGACGCCCTGCAGGCCATCGACCTGGAGCTGCCCGCCGGCCGCCTGGTGGGGTTCGTCGGGCCCGACGGGGTGGGCAAGTCCACCCTGCTCGGCCTGGTCACCGGCGCCCGGCGCCTGCAGGCGGGCCGCATCCAGGTGCTGGGAGGCGACATGGCCGACGCCGGCCACCGCCGGCGGGTGTGCCGGCGCATCGCCTTCATGCCCCAGGGCCTGGGGCGCAACCTCTACCCGACCCTCACTGTGCGCGAGAACCTGGAGTTCTTCGCCCGCCTCTACGGCAGCCCGCCCGGCGGCCGCGAGCGGCGCATGGACCACCTGCTGGAGGCCACCGGGCTGGGGCCCTTCCCCCAGCGCCGGGTGGAGCAGCTCTCCGGGGGTATGAAGCAGAAGCTGGGCCTGTGCTGCGCCCTGATCCACGATCCCGACCTGCTGGTGCTGGACGAGCCCACCACCGGCGTCGATCCCCTGTCCCGGCGCCAGTTCTGGGACCTGGTGGCGGAGGTGCGGGCCGGGCGGCCGGGCATGAGCCTGCTGGCCTCCACTGCCTACCTGGAGGAGGCGGAGGGCTTCGAGTACCTGGTGGCCATGGACGGCGGCCGGGTGCTGGCCGCCGGCACCCTGGATGACCTGCTGCAGGCCACCGGCAGCGACCGCCTCGAGGCGGCCTACCGGGCGCTGCGTCCCGGTACCGCCCGGCGCGCCGGCTTCACCGTGCCGCCGCGGCAGGCGCTGGCCGACGGCCCGGTGATCTCGGTGCGCGACCTGACCCGGCGATTCGGCGACTTCACCGCCGTGGACCACGTCAGCTTCGATATCGAGCCCGGTGAGATCTTCGGTTTCCTGGGCTCCAACGGCTGCGGCAAGACCACCACCATGAAGATGCTGGTGGGCCTGCTCCCGGCCAGCGAGGGCAGCGGCTCGCTGCTGGGCCGCCCGGTGGGGGACCGCCACCGCGAGGCGCGCCGCCAGATCGGCTACATGAGCCAGGCGTTCTCCCTGTTCGGCGAGCTGACCGTGGCCCAGAACCTGCGACTGCACGCCCGGGTGTTCGACCTGCCGGCGCAGCGCCGCCGCCAGCGCATCGACGAGCTCACCGAGCGCTTCGGCCTGGGCGAGTACCTGGACAGGATCGCCGACTCCCTGCCCCTGGGGGTGCGCCAGCGGCTGTCCCTGGCGGTGGCCATCATCCACCAGCCGCGGGTGCTGATCCTGGACGAGCCCACTTCCGGGGTGGACCCGGACGCCCGGGACGGCTTTTGGGAGATCCTGGTGGAGCTCTCCCGGGAGCAGGGGGTGACCATTTTCATCTCCACCCACTTCATGAACGAGGCCATGCGCTGCGACCGGGTGGCGCTGATGCACGTCGGCGAGGTGCTGGCCTGCGATGAGCCGGCGGCCCTGGTGCAGGCCTCCGGGGAGGACAGCCTGGAAGGCGCCTTCATCGCCGCCATCGCCGCCGCCAGCGAGGCGCCGTCCGCGCCTGCCGCCGCGGCCCTGCCGGAATCCGGCGCGCAGACGGCGCCGCCGCCCCGGTTCAGCCCCGCCCGGTTCGCGGCCTACGCCCGGCGGGAGAGCCTGGAGGTGCTGCGCGACCCGGTGCGCCTGGCGTTCGCCTTCTTCGGCTCGGCGGTGATGATGGTGCTGTTCTGCTTCGGCGTGTCGCTGGACATCGAGGACGTCACCTTCGCCGTGCTGGACCAGGACCGCAGCCCCGCCAGCCGCGCCTATGTGGCGGCCTTCGAGGGGTCACGCTACTTCCGCGAGCGCCGCCCGCCGCCGGCATCGCCGGAGGCGGCGAAACGGCTGCTGGTGTCCGGGGAGGCGGCTCTGGTAGTGGAAATCCCGCCGCGCTTCGGCCAGCACCTGGGCCGCGGCGACCCTGTGGAGGTGCTGGCCCTGGTGGACGGCGCCCTGCCATTCCGGGGCGAGACCGTGGAGGGCTACGTGGCGGGCATCCACCAGCGCTTCCTGGCCGACCGGGCGCGGGACGCCGGCGCCGTGGGCCAGCCCCTGGCGCGCATCGAGCCGCGCTTTCGCTACAACCAGAGCTTCGAGAGCATCCGCGCCATGGCGCCGGGCATGACCGCCATGCTGCTGATCATGCTGCCGGCCATCCTCACCGCGGTGAGCGTGGCGCGGGAGCGCGAGCTGGGCTCCATCACCAACTTCCATGTCACCCCCACCACGCGGCTGGAGTTCCTGGCGGGCAAGCAGGCGCCCTACATGGCCATCGCCTTCCTCAACTTCCTGTTGCTGGCGGCGATGACCATATGGCTGTTCGGCGTGCCGCTGAAGGGCAGCGCCCTGGCGCTCGCCGTCGGCGCCGCGCTCTATGTCTGGGCTACCACCGCCTTCGGGCTGATCGTCTCCACCCTGACCTCCAGCCAGGTGGCGGCGGTGTTCGCCACCACCCTGTCGGCGCTCATTCCCACCATCCAGTTCTCTGGGCTGCTGCAGCCGGTCTCCACCCTGGAAGGGGGCGCCCGGGTGATCGGCTCGTTGTGGCCCGCCACCTACTTTCTGCACCTCAGCGTGGGGGCCTTCACCAAGGGCCTGGACTGGGCCTCGCTGGCCCCGGACCTGCTGGCCCTGGCGGTGTTCGGGCCGGTCTTCACGCTGATCGCCGTGCTGTGCCTGCGGAGCCAGGAGCGATGAGGCGCCTGCGCCGCATCTTCTGGCTCGGACTGAAGGAGGCCATCAGCCTGCGGCGCGACACCGTGATGCTGCTGCTGCTGGTGTACTCCTTTTCGGCGGCCATCCTGATGGAGGCCACTGGCACGTCCACCTCGGTCAACAACGCCTCCATCGCCTTCGTGGACGAGGACGGCTCGGCGCTGTCCCGGCGGCTCGCGGATGCGTTCTTCCCGCCGGAATTCCAGCGGGTGGAGTTCCTGGACGCCGGGCGCATCGACCCGGCCATGGATGCCGGCGAGTACCTGTTCGTGGTGGTGGTGCCGCCGCGCTTCGAGGCGGACCTGCGCTCGGGACGCTCGCCGGAGGTGCAGGTGCTGATTGACGCCACCGCCATGGAGCAGGCCGGCATCGGCAGCCACTACATCAACCGCATCCTGACCGACGAAATCACGGACTTCGCCCTGGGCCGGGATCTGGCCCGGCCGCCCGCCGTGGAGCTGGTCACCCATAGCGCCTTCAACCCCAACCGCGACACGGTGCGCTTCCAGAGCGTGGTTTCCCTGATCGGCCACATCACCATCATGGCCATGGTGCTCACCGGTGCTGCGGTGATGCGCGAGCGCGAGCACGGCACTATCGAGCACCTGCTCGCCATGCCGCTCTCGCCGCTCGACATCGCCGCCGCCAAGATCCTGGCCAACTCCGCCATGGTGCTGCTGGCGGCGCTGCTGTCCATGGCGGTGATCCTGGAAGGCGTGCTGGAGGTCAGCGTCGCCGGCTCGCGGCTGCTGTTCATCGCCGGCGCCGGCCTGTATCTCTTCTCCGCTGCGGCCTTCGGGGTGTTCCTGGCCACTGTCGCGCGT
>CAZAQB010000214.1:2529-4694 GCA_964487155.1 uncultured Ectothiorhodospiraceae bacterium | reverse complement strand
CTAGTGTCCGTGGCGGAGCCTTGCCGGGTGGGACCGGTGCCGCCCGTCGCCGACCGGACCCGAGTCATGCCGCGACCCAGCCAGCACCAGATCTGGAATTTCGTCACCCGCTACCGCAGCGCCACCGGCGAGTCCCTGTCCTACATCCGCCTGATGGAGGACGCGGACTACTGCCGCCGCGCCCTGGAGCAGGCAAGGCGGCTGGCCGACCCCGAGATGTCCGAACTGGCCGCCGCCCTGGACCGCGCGCTGGCCCCGGAGCCTGCGGGCGCCGGCCAGCGGCCCGGCGCGCCGCTATCGGCGGACCCGGCCGAGGCTGCCACTCCCCAGCCCGGCATGCAGGTCTACCAGGAGGCCCTGACCCGGGCTCTGGCGGGCGGCGAGATCACCGTGTCCGAGCGGGAGGGCCTGGACCGTACCGCCCGGGTCGCCGGCCTGGACGGCTCCCAGGCCCTGGCGCTGGAACGCCGGCTGCGGGAGCGGCTCGGCCATCCGCAACTGCACTGGCCGCGGGAATTTCGAGCCAGCCTGGAGCTGCTGCGGGGCCCGGCCGGCCTGGCGGACCGTGAGCGGCTGCGCCTCTACCACACCTACGTGCGGCGCGGCCGGCTCTCCGGGGCCCAGGCGGAAGAGATGCTGGCGGCGGCTTCGGAGCCCGGCGGCGCTGCGGCCGGCCACCGGCCCGGCCCCCCGAACCTGATGCTCGGCATGAGCGCGGCGGCGCTGGTGCTGATGGCCGCCATGCTGGGTTTCGTCTGGCTGCAGCCGCTGCTCATCCAGGCCGGGACCGGCGAGCATGCGGCCACGGTGACCGTCACCGGCTCCATCCGCACCGACACCACCTGGCGCTCCGGCCGGGACTACCTGCTGCAGGGACCGGTGTTCGTGGAAGGCGGGTCTACCCTGACCGTGGAACCCGGCGTGCGCATCCTGGGGGAATTCGGCTCCGCCCTGGTGGTGACCCGAGGCGCCCGGCTGCTGGCCCGGGGCCGCCCGGACCGGCCCATCGTGTTCACCAGCGCCCAGCCCGCCGGCACCCGGCGCAGCGGCGACTGGGGCGGCGTGGTGCTGCTGGGGGAGGCGCCCGTGAACCTGCGCCCGGCGCACATCGAGGGCATTGCCCCGAACGACCGGCGCGGCGCCTTCGGCGGCAATCTGCCGGACGGCGGCTGTGGCGTGCTGGAGTACGTGCGCATCGAGTTCGCCGGCCACGAGGTGTTCCAGGACAACGAGCTGAACGGCCTGACCCTGGGGGGCTGCGGCTCCGGCACCGTGCTGCGCCACATCCAGGTGCACCGGGCGCTGGACGACGGCATCGAGTTCTTCGGCGGCACGGCCGACCTGCAGCACGCCCTGGTCACCGGCCCGGGGGACGACGGGCTGGACTGGCAGCTGGGCTGGACCGGCTCCGGCCAGTTCCTGATCGTCCAGCAATACCCGCAGCGGGGGGATTCGGCCATCGAGGCGGACAACCGCAGCGGCCGTCCGGATGCCGAGCCCCGCTCCGCACCCCGGCTCTACAACCTGACCCTGGTGGGCTCGGGAGCACCGGATCAGGACCAGCGCGGCATGGTGCTGCGCCGGGGCACCGCCGGCACCCTGCGCAACCTGCTGGTCACCGGCTTCCCCCTGGAAGCCATCGACCTGCGGGACGCGGCCACGGCGGCGCAGTGGGCCTCGGGTGGCCTATCGATGGCCGGCGCCCTGATCACCGGCATCGGGCCGGGTGGTGAGCGCTACTTCCTGGAGGAGACCGGCGAGGCGGACGACGACGCCGGCTTCGACGAGGCCACGGCGTTCGCGGCCGCCCCCGGCGTGCACCTGGGCGCTTCCTCGGGCCTGCCGCGGGAGGCCCGCAGCCCCACCGCTGCGGTCTTCGTCCCGGCGGCGGACGCCGCGCTGCTGGACGGCGCCCAGGCACCGCCGGAGGGCGAGTTCTGGGACGAGCAGGCGCGTTTCCTGGGTGCCCTGCGTCCCGGCGCCGAACCCAGCTGGCTGGAGGGCTGGACCGCCTACCCGGAGAACTGAGGGTTCCCGAAACCGGAGCGCGGCAGGGCCTGTTGAGAAGACACGCGCCGGCTGCACCCGAGTCAGAACCCGGACGAAAACGGGGTGCGGGGCTCACGCTGGAGCCCCCACCGCAAGCCCCGCACCGGGCCAAAGAC
>CAZAQB010000214.1:0-2429 GCA_964487155.1 uncultured Ectothiorhodospiraceae bacterium | reverse complement strand
GTCTTCACGCAGTCCTCAGTCCCTTTAACTCAGTCCCTTCCCAGAGCCCCGGACCGGGGCTCAGGCCGCCGGGTCCTCCCGCTCCCGGGCGGCGGCACCGGCCGCCTGGGCGACACCCTTGATGAGGTCCCACTCGGCACGGATGCGCCGCATGCTGGCCCGCCAGGCATCGTCGGCGTCGGTCCGCGAGGCGGAGCGACCCTCGGTGATCCGGCCGTAGGCCCGCAGGGCCTGGTCGACGCAGCGCTGGGTATCGTAGCGGGCCGCGGTCTCGGCCACCGCCCGCCGCAAGGGCTGCGGGTCTTCGGCCACGGCGCGCAGCTGCTGCGCCACGGCGGCGGCGAAGCCGGCCTCGTCGGCACCGGCCAGCAGGCGGCCGTTGTGCCCGTCCTCCACCACCTCCCGGGCGCCCGGGGCGTCCAGGGCAACCACCGGCAGCCCCGCCGCCATGGCCTCGGCCAGCACCATGCCCTGGGTCTCGCTGAGGGAAGCGAAGGCGAACAGGTCCATGGCGTGGTAGGCGTCGGCCAGCTCCGGCTGCACCCGCTTGCCGGCCAGGCAGAGGCGCTCGGCGACCCCGGCCTGCGCCATGATGCGCTGCAGGTCCCGGCTTGAGGGACCGTCTCCCACCACCAGGAACCAGGCCTGGGGATCCTGCCGGAGCACCCGCGCCACGGCGCGTCCCAGGAAGTCCAGGTTCTTCTCCGGGGCCAGGCGGCCCAGATGGCCCACAACCCGTGCCTCCGCGGGGATGCCCAGGGCCCGGCGGAAGCCCGGGCCGTCGCCGCGCGCGAAGTCCTCCCGTCGCACGCCGGTGGGCAGCACCTCGACGCGGCGCTCGACCCCGCGGCGGCGCAGCACCTCGGCCACGCTCTCGCTGGGGGCGAACACCTGGTCGCAGAGGTTGGCGTAGCTCACCGACAGCTGCACCACGAAGCGGCGCAGCGGCTCGGAGTCGCCGGGCACGTAGTGGGTGTACTGCTCGTACATGGTGTGGTGGGTGAACACCAGCGGGCAGCTGCGGCTCTGGGCGGCGCGCAGTGCCGTGGACCCCACCAGAAAGGGATGATGAGAGTGGATCAGGTCCGGCTCGAACGCGTCCAGGGCGGCGGACAGATGGCCGGGCACCGGCAGCACCACCGAGAAGTCGCTGCCGTTGAAGCGCTGCAGCGCCGGCAGGCGGATCACGCCCTGCTCGCGCTCCGCCACGCCGGGAAACTCCGGCGCCACCACCAGCACCCGGTGGCCACGCTGGCGGTAACCCTCGACGAAGGAGTGCACCGAGCGGGCCACCCCGCCCACGTGGGGCAGGTAGGTGTTGGTCATCATGACGATGTTCATGCACTGCCCTCCGGGGGAATCCGTGCCGCACCGGCCTCGGCATCGACGCTCACCACTGGATGACCGGGCAGCGCCACCTGCAGTTCCCGGGGCGGCTGCCGCCAGCGGGCCTCCCACTGCACCGGAATGCCGCCCTCGGCGTCGGCAGGGCCGGCCCGCAGGCTGATCGAGCCGAAGCGGGTCGGCACCGGGCCGTAGGCCACCGCGGCGTCCCCCTCCAGCCAGCGCCGCTCCACCCCGGGCAGCAGCACCAGCCGGTCGCCTTCCTCCCGCAGGAACAGGGCGCGCACCATCAGCACCCACTCCGCGGCCGCCCAGACGTGCTGGCCGTCGCCCATGCAGCCGCCGCCGGTGCGCGGATGAATGGCCTCCGGCCACTGGCCGGTGGGGCTCGCCAGCCGGGTCACCCGCTCTACCAGGGCCAGGGCCCGGGTGTCGCCGGCCCGCAGCAGCACCTGGGCCAGGTGCAGGGTCAGGTAGGCATTGACGCCAGAGTGGATCATGTCCTGGAAGAAGCCGCCCTCGTAGAGGCTGTGCTCCAGCAGGTGCTCCACCGTGCCCAGCAGGCGGCGGTCCCGGGGGCCCACCAGTTGCAGGGGGTAGCCTGCGGCCAGGGAGCCCACGGCCCCCGGGTCCATGCGCCGTTGCGGGGCGGCCGGCATGGCGGGCCGGCCCAGCCGGTCGGCGGCCCGCTCCAGGCTGCGGTCGATGGCCTCCCGCAGCGACGCTGCCTGCTGGCGGTAGTGGGCGGCGCGCTCCGGCTCCTGGGCGCCGGTGAGCGCCGCCGCCGCCTCCAGCCCCGCCAGGGCCCAGAAGTCGTCCCAGTAGTAGTAGTCGTTGGGGCCCAGGTGCTCGGCGCTGAAGCCGGCCGGCAGCAGGCCGGCAGCGGGGCTGTCGGCGTCGTCGGGGAGGCGCTTGCGCTGGATCCAGCGCGCGGCGCGGTGCAGACAGCGGCGCCAGGCGGGGGGCAGTTCCCGCCCGGTGAGCTCAGCGTAGCGCTGCCAGATCCACAGCACCTGGCCGTTGGAGTCCCACTCGCCCTCCTGGGAGCGGAAGTAGCCGGTGGCCGCGTTCTGCCGCGCCGGGAA
>CAZAQB010000213.1:1559-4721 GCA_964487155.1 uncultured Ectothiorhodospiraceae bacterium | reverse complement strand
GGACCGAGGACCGAGGACCGAGGACCGAACAGAGCGTGACGCCTTCCCGGCGCCTTTCGAGCCCTCATCTCCGTGCCGTCATCGGGCCCCTGCCGAAGACGCCGGATGCGCTTTGCTTATCCGGCCTACGCCCTCCGCCCAGGGCTTCGGGGCTCGGCCGAGGCCCGCGTAGGCCGGATAAGGCGCGCCAGCGCCGCATCCGGCGTCCCCACTGACGTCGAGCCGCGGGCCGGCCTGGTTGGAGACATCGACCCCGGCCGCCAACCAGGACGCGAGTGCACCCGGCTACGTGAAGGCCCGAGTGCCGCCGACGTCGACGCAGCTGACGTCACCCAGACCGACGCCGCCTCAGGTTCGAGCCGGGGGAGGACAAGCGCGTAGGCTGGGATGGAGCGAAGCGCTATCCAGCATCCGGTTTCCATGCAGCCGAGAGCGCGGGCTTTGCTGCGCTCGGCCCACCGTTGGATGGCAGGGCCTGCCGGGGCCCGGGGCTGGGAAAGCTCAGGCCGCGGGCGCGGCCAGCTCGGTCAAGGGGCCGGTGTACACCACAGGTTCGATGCCACGGGCGCGCAGCGCCTGGGCGGGGGCGTCGCCGATGCGGGCGCAGACCACCCGGGCGCAGTCGGCCAGGGCGTCCGCAACCTGCGCGAAGCGTTCGGCATCGAAGTCGTGGCCGTAGGGGCGATCCTCGGTATAGGGCGACACCCGGCGCAGTTCGACCAGGCGCAGTTCCCCCGCTTCCAGATCGAAGATGCGAAACGCCGCAGCCGCGCCGAAATGCACCTTCACTTCGCTGCCTTCAAGACCTGCCACCGCGATTCTCACGGGCGAACCCTCTCAGTTGGCCCGCGGGCCAGGAGCAACCTGCCCCAGGCTGGGGCGCTCTTCCGGGCCGAAGCAGTCGCTGAAGTCCTGACACTGATCGCAGGTGGGTGACCGGCACAGGGTCAGGCCCTCCAGGTCACACAGGCGCCGGTACAGGAACTTTTTCCATTTCATGTCGCGGTGGTTGGCCCGGGCCAGGGCCGGGAAGTGGCGACGCAGCAGGGCCGTCAGCTCGGCCCGGGACCAGACGCCCAGATCCTCCCACAGGTGCCGTCCGCCCTGGCATGCGGCCACCAGCATCGACGCCAGCCACTCCTCCAACGGGTCACCGCAGGCCCGGTCGGCCAGCAGCAGCGCCAGCAGGTCGTCCGCCTCCGGCGCCTGATCCGGGCACCAGACCCGGCCGGAGGGGGCATCCTCCGGCAGGCTGCGGCCCCCGAACCAGCGGCTCTGCAATTGCCTGAAGGCCGGCGGCGAGAGCCCCATGCGCTCGGGAAGCGCGCCATCGCCGGCCAGCCAGGTGGCTGCGATGCGGGCAAGCATAACGGTTTCCACCCGGGGCGGCGCCGACTGCAGCAACCGGCCGTAGTGCAGCCGCGCAAGGGCCTTGGCCGAGACCGGCCCTAGCGACACGGATCGGTAACTGCCTGAATCTGCCATGACTGTGTCTCCCCCGGTGTTGCCCCTGAGTCAGGCGCTCGCGATCTGGTCGTCGGCCGCACCACCCGCCCCGCGGGCGGCAGCGAGCCGCCGGTAGACGCCCATCACGGCCTCCTCGATGGGTTCCATGGCGTGCTCTACGTCGGGCTGGATGCCGGCGGCCTCCAGGGCCTGCCAGGGACCAAAGCCGACCCGGGAACACAGCACGGCGGCGCAGTCCTCCAGGGCGGCGACCGTGCGCTCAAGGGCGCTGTCATGGTCGCCGCACTCCTGCTCGCCGATGCAGTACTGATCGACCCGCCGGTAGCCCACCAGTCGCACGCCCGCGGGCGAGGCCTCGTAGACCAGGAACTCGCGGGCGTGGCCGAAGTGCTCGTTCACCAGCCCCTGGCCCTTGGTGGCCACCGCGATCCAGCGCGGCGCCGCCGCCGGGTCCACCGCGCCGTCCGGCGCCGACTCGGGCGCGTCGGCGCCCTGCTCGGCGCGGTCCTGCTCGATGCCGTCGTGCACCGCCTGGCGCAGGGCCATGGCCGCCGGGTAATCGACCGCCTCGGCGTCCACCCGATCAGCATCGAACTCGGCGCCCCGGTCCTCCCCCAGCAGGCCTACGGCGTCCGCCCGGCACTGGCGGCAGTGGCGCATCATGTTCATGTCGCCGGCGCAGGCCTCGCGCAGCGCATCCAGTTCCTGCAGCGTCGGCTCCGGCTGGCCATTGAGGCCGAACACCGTGCCGTGCTCGGGCCGGGCGATCAGCGGCATGATGTTGTGCAGGAAGGCGCCGCGCTCCTTCACCACCCGGTTCACCGCCACCAGGTGGGCGTCGTTGACGCCGGGGATCATCACCGAGTTGACCTTCACCAGCACGCCCCGGGCCACCAGCATGTCCAGGCCCTTGAGCTGCTGGGTAATCAGGATGCGGGCGGCCTCCACCCCGCGGACCTTGCGCCGGCCCCAGAGGATCCACGGGTGGATCTGCGCCCCCACTTCCGGGTCTATGGCGTTGATGGTGATGGTGATGTGGTCCACGCCCAGTTCCACCATGCGCTCCGCCAGCTGGGGCAGCATGAGGCCGTTGGTGGACAGGCACAGCTTCACGTCCGGCGCCTCGCCGGCCACCAGCTCCAGGGTCTCGAAGGTGCGTTCCGGGTTGGCCAGCGGGTCGCCGGGCCCGGCGATGCCCAGCACCGACATCTGGGGCACCGAGGCGGCCACGACCTTGGTCTTCTTCAGGGCCTGGGCCGGCGTCAGCAGCTTGGAGACCACGCCGGGACGGGACTCGTTGGCGCAGTCGTACTTGCGGTTGCAGTAGTTGCACTGGATGTTGCAGGCGGGCGCCACCGCCACGTGCATTCGGGCGTAATAGTGGTGGGCCTGCTCCGAGTAACAGGGGTGCTTGCGCACCTTGTCCTGGACTGTGTCGGGCAGCGCGGCCACGGAATCGGCGCTGCTGCCGCAGCGGCTGGCGCTGCAGCCCCCGTCGGCCGGGGCGGTATCGAGGGTGTGGAGCTCGGACATGGGGCTCTCCTCATTGATCGGCACGGTGCCGCTGGAGTCGCGAACCGCGGTCAGAGGGCTCCAAGCAATCCCCATGCCACCCGCGTTACCCGCGGCAAGTTACCGATACCAGAGGAAGTTCCCCAGAAACGCAGGTCCGGCCCATGTCGTGTCACCCACGCA
>CAZAQB010000213.1:0-1459 GCA_964487155.1 uncultured Ectothiorhodospiraceae bacterium | reverse complement strand
ACCTCTGGACCCGACCCGGGCCTTGCTGCACCCTCTGGGTTCCACGGCCCCGACGTCCCGGGGCTAAGTGCAGCAGACGGTACCCCATGGAAGCCGCTTCCCGCGATCTCGGTTCCCTCGCCTCCCTGGCCGGTCTGGCCGGCTTTCTGGTGCTGGTCATCCTGGTGGCCAGCACCGGCGCCACGTTCCGGCCCGGCGAGTGGTACGAGGCCCTGGCCAAGCCGGGCTGGACGCCCCCCGACTGGTTGTTCCCGGTGGCCTGGACGGCCCTTTATCTGATGATTGCCGCCGCCGGCTGGCTGGCCTGGCTGGAGCGGGGGCTGGCCGCCGCGCCGCTGGCCTTCGCCCTGTACTTCGGCCAGCTCGCCCTGAACGCCGCCTGGTCCTGGCTGTTCTTCGGCCTGCGGCGCATGGACCTGGCGTTCGTCGATGTGAGCCTGCTGTGGCTGTTCATTGTGGGTACCGTGCTGGCGTTCCACGCCATCCGCCCGCTGGCCGCCTGGCTGCTGGTGCCCTACTGGGTGTGGGTGAGCTATGCCGCTGCCCTCAACTTCGCCGTCTGGCGCATGAATTCCTGATCCTTTGCGCATCGTGGCAGGCCGGCGCCCCCGACGCTCTCGTGGCAACTATGCTGTAGCCAGCGGCGACGGGCCCGGCCGGGGCCCGCGCCATGAAGGCCAGGCCACGGGAGAGGGCGCATGAACGACCGCGGCTCCGAGCACCAGCACAGCCCCGACCGGCTGGCCGAGCGCATGGCGGATGACTGGCAGCGGCTCGCCGACGCCTATCCCCGCCTGGTGCAGGGGCTGCTGAGGCGCTCCGCCAAGGGCGACAACTTCACGCTGCCGGATCCGTCCACCATCGCCTCCTCTCTCGCCATGGTGGCCCAGCAGATGCTCGCCCATCCCCAGCGCCTGGCGGAGACCCAGATGCGTCTCGCCCAGGGCTACCTGGACATCTGGCGCTACGCCCTGGCCCGCAGCCTCGGTCAGCCCGCGCCGCCGCCGGTGCCGCCGGACCCCCGCGACAAGCGCTTCCAGGACCCGGCCTGGACCGAGAACCCGGCTTTCGACGCCCTGCGCCAGAGCTACCTGCTGACCGCCACGGAATGCCTGGCGGCGGCCCAGGACGTCACCGAGCAGCTGCCCGAGCACGAGCGGCACAAGGCCCGCTTCTACACCCGCCAGCTGCTGGATGCCCTGGCGCCGGGCAACTACCTCTCCACCAACCCCCAGGTGCTGGAGGAGGCTCTCAATAGCGGCGGCGAGAACCTGCTGCGCGGTGCCGCCGCGCTGGTGGAGGACGCCGCCCGTGGCGACGGGCTGCTGCGCATCCGCCAGACCGACCGCAGCGCCTTCACCCTGGGTGAGGACATCGCCGCGACGCCGGGGCAGGTGGTGTTCCAGAACCCGCTGTTCCAGCTCATCCAGTACAGCCCCGCCACCGAGCAGGTGGACCG
>CAZAQB010000212.1:0-4831 GCA_964487155.1 uncultured Ectothiorhodospiraceae bacterium | reverse complement strand
GCCTGGGACTCTGCCGCCGTAGACCCACGTTGCGAAGAAACGTGGGGGCCGGCGTGTCAGGCGCCACGGCGCAAACCCCAGTCCTCAGTCCTCAGTCCTTACGCCTCACACCACCAGGGCCGGCTCCGACAGGGCCGCCAGCTGCTCGCGTAACGCCAGCACGTGGTCCTCCCAGTAGCGGTCGCCGCCGAACCAGGGGAAGGCCGCCGGAAAGGCCGGGTCGCTCCAGCGCCGGGCCAGCCAGGCCGCGTAGTGCATCATGCGCAGGGTGCGCAGGGCCTCCACCAGGTTCAGCTCCCGGCGATCGAACTCGCGGAACTCCTCGTAGCCGTCGATGACGTCCGCCAGCGCCTCGGTCATCTCGGCCCGGTCGCCGGTGGCCAGCATCCAGAGATCCTGCACCGCGGGGCCGGTGCGGCAGTCGTCCAGGTCCACGAAGTGGGGGCCGGCGTCGGTCCAGAGGATGTTGCCCGGATGGCAGTCGCCGTGCAGGCGCAACTCGGCGATGTCCCCGGCCCGCTGGTAGCAGGCCTCGATGCCCTCCAGCAGGTGTCCGCTGAGGCTCTCGTAGGCCTCCCGCAGATGGCCCGGCAGCCAGCCCTCGGCCAGCAGGTAGTTCCGGGAGTCCCGGCCCAAGCTGTTCATGTCCAGCCGCGGCCGGTACTGAAAGTCCCGCGCCTCGGCCACGGTATGAATGCGGCCCAGGAAGCGGCCCAGCCACTCCCGGTGCTCGGTGCGGTCCAGTTCCGGGGCCCGGCCGCCGCGGTTGGGATAGACCGCATAGCGAAAGCCCGCATGGCGCCGCAGCGTCGCACCGTCGAAAGCCAGGGGCGCCACCACGGGGATCTCGTGGTCCACCAGCTCGGCGGCGAAGTCGTGCTCTTCCTGGATGGCCTCGTCGCTCCAGCGCTCGGGCCGGTAGAACTTGACCACCACCCGCTCGCCGCCCTCCAGGTCCACCCGGTAGACCCGGTTCTCGTAGCTGTTGAGCGGCAGCAGCCGGCCGTCGCAGGCATACCCCAGCGCCTCCAGGGCATCCAGCACGGTGTCCGGTCCCAGCCGCTGGTAGGGGTGCTCGGTGGTAGTCGAGGTTACCGGGGGTTCCATGCTCACGAGGTCTCTCCGGAGTCCGGCAGACATGGCAGGCGCCGGGGCGGCATAATGGCATGTTAAGCGCAAGCTGTGGGGCGTCATGGCGAGCCGATTTTCTGACCCGAGGTGTCCTGCGGGGATCCATGCACGGTATTAGCGCCCGGCCCGCGGGCCCGTTCGCAAGCCTCCTGGCCCTGGTGCTGGGGGCGCTGCTGCTGGCCGCCGCCTTCCTGGTGGGGGCCTTACTGCTGGCCCTGATTCTGGGGCTGGCGGCCTTCGCGGCGGCGCTGTTGGCAGTGCGCCTGTGGTGGGCACGCCGGCGGGTCCTGCGGACCCCGGAAAGCCGGGATCACCACACCCGCAACGGCGTGATTATCGAAGGCGAGTACCGGCGTCGGGAAACGGGGACATCCCGCCGGGATCCCCATTGAGGGCGCTGGAATGTGTGCGGCAGTTCCCACCGCCGGCGGCCGGCACGTGACAGGTTGACCCTGGGCCGGGACACTCGAACTCGTCAGCACAACAACCAGCACTCCCGGTCGGCATCGCGCGGGGGAAGCTCGGGAGCCACAGCCTTGCGCGATCGATTCACCGTCACCATCACCGACTATCGCGGCTCGCGCCACTTCTCCCTGAAGCAGATGGTCAAGGGCGTGGCCGTGGCCAGCCTGGTAGTGCTGGTGGCCATCCTCATCGCCGGCGGCGGCACCATCTACTGGCTGGACCGGGAGATCGACGGGCTGAACACCCGGCGCGACCAGATCCGGGCCGAGCATGACCGGCTCCAGCGCGAGAAGCAGGACCTGCTGGCCGCCGTCGAGGACCGCAACCGGGACCTCAACGCCGCCAGCCGGGAACTGCACCGGGTCACCGAGGCACTCGGGGAGATCGAGATCCTGGTGGGCGTGCGCGAGCCCACCGAGGACGCGACGGCCGACGTCCAGCAGCGGCTGGACACCGCCGCCCTCACCGCTCGCGAGAAGATGCTGATCCTGCAGCAGGTGCCCAACGGCTACCCGGTCAGCGGCCGCAGCATCAGCAGCGGCTTCGGCTGGCGCAAGCATCCCATCACCGGCGAGCGCTCCCACCACAACGGCGTGGACCTGCGCGGCAAGCGCGGCGATCCGGTGGTGGCCACCGCCGACGGCGTGGTGGAGTGGGCCGCGTTCCACAAGAGCAGCGGCCTCGGCAAGCTGGTGATCCTGCGCCACAACCACGGCTTCCGGACCTACTACGGCCACATGGACGACATCGACGTACGCACCGGCGACTTCGTGGCCAGGGGCGACGTGGTGGGCAAACTGGGCTCAACGGGGCTCAGCAGCGGGCCCCACCTGCATTACGAAGTCCGCCACATCTACCGCAAACTCGAACCCCGGCCCTTCATGGCCTGGGGACTCGACAACTACGACTCGCTGTTCCAACAGGAGGACCGGGTCAAATGGGACTCTTTGGCAAGCGCCGTAAAGCGAAGGCTCGACCTCACGGGACCACGATTGTCGCTGAGGGGACCCGCTTCACCGGCGAACTGAACCTGGACGGAAAGCTCCATGTCGATGGCGCCGTGGAGGGCACCATCGTCTGCCGGGGCGACCTGTCCATCGGCTGCAGCGGCTACTTCGAGGGCACCATCGAGGCCGAGCGCCTGGTGGTGAGCGGCCACGTACAGGGACACGTGCGCTGCCAGTCCCTGGAGATCGTGCACACCGGCCAGGTGTGCGGTGAGGTGTCCGCCGAGCACTTCGTCATCGAACCGGGCGGCCAGTTCGTGGGCGAGCGCCACGTCACCGGCACGTTGCCCGAGGCTGCCCCGGCACCCGAAGCCCTGCCGGCGCCCGCCGAAGAAGACGCCGACGCCCTGCCGTCGAAGGTGGCGCGGATTCGGTGAGGGGTTCGTCCCGGCCGCCGGGCCCGCATCGAGGACAGAACCGAAGACGCCGGATGCGCTGCGCTTATCCGGCCTACGCGCTTCGCCCAGCCCCCAAAGTGCGACCGAAGCCCGCGTAGGTCGGTTGCTCCCGCCAACCGACACTCCCCCGACGCACCCCCGAGCCCCACCGAGAAAGACGTCGGCTGCCAAGAGCAGCCGACCTACGCCCTTCGATCACGCCCGCAGCCTTCAGCTCCACCGCTCCCACACCGCCGGGATGTCCGGCGGCAGCGCCGCCAGGGCGCCCAGATCCGGGCCGCCGTCCAGGGGGCGGTGGAAATCGGACCCCGCCGAGCCCAGCAGGCCCCGGCGCCGGGCGTGGGAGGCCGCCCGGGCGGTGACCGGATCCCGGCGCGGCCCAGTGACCACCTCCAGGGCGTCCCCGCCGGCGGCGGCGAAGGCGTCCACCACCCGACCCAGAGCCCGGGCGCTCAGGCCGTAGACCCCGGGGTGCGCCAGCACCGCCACGCCGCCGGCCGCCCGCACGGCGGCGATGCCCTCTTCCAGTGAACTCCAGGGGGCCTCGGCGTAGGCGGGGCGGCCGGGCCGGAGGTAGTCCCGGAAGGCGCGCCGGCGGTCCCGGCTGTAGTCCGCCTCCACCAGCAGGTCAGCCACATGCACCCGGGTCGGCACGGCGTCGCCGGCCAGGGCCTGGAGCCGCTCCCAGGCGTCCGCCAGGCGAAGCCGCTCCAGGCGCTGCGCCATGCGCCGGGCCCGCAACCGGCGGGCGTGCTGGAGCTGCTCCAGGAGGCGCGAGAGGCCGGGGGCGCCGGGGTCCACGCCGAGGGCCAGCACATGCAGCGTCGCCTCGGGGTGGGCCAGGGACAGCTCGGCGCCCGGCACCAGAGTCACGGCATGCTCCGCGGCGGCGGCAGCCGCCTCCGCAACGCCGGCCAGCGTATCGTGATCCGTGAGGGCCAGCAGCTCGACCCCGCGCCGCGCCGCCCGCTCCACCACCGCCGCCGGCGTCAGGCTTCCGTCCGAGGCAAGGCTGTGACAGTGCAGATCAACGATCGGCTGGCGCGGCATACCCTACCCCTCTTCCACCGTCCATCGGACAGGCTTCTTCAGTCCACGGCCATTCACTATCCTCTAGGTTGTGGTCCGCAGACCCGAGAGGGGCACGGCGCAGCCGCGCGGCAGGTGCCAGGCTCCGCAACGGCGAGCAGGCCACCGGGGGCTCTTGACCAAGGGAGGATACACTGCATGGCCATCAAGAGTTTCGATCCGCGCAAGCACCTGGAGCACGAACTTCACTCACAGCGCTTCGAGCAGTTGGTGGTGGACGCCTGGGAGGAGGTTCACGAGACCGAGCCCAGCCCGCCACCGGCATCCCGCAGCACGTCCGGGCGCCGCAGCGCATCCGGCGTCGCAGACACCGATCCTGACCTGCCTTCCAACCAGCCTTTCGCGAGCCTCGCCAAAGAGTTGAGACGCCACTAACAGCAGCCGTTGCGGCGGCCTCCGGGCGGGCGCCCGGGGCAGGCTACAGGCCTCGCCCGAGGCGTTTGGCGCTGGGAGGCTGCCGCGGCGCTTCAGCGCGCATTTCCCAGCATCCTTTGTCTCAGCCGGACGAAGAATCGCGGCGAGGGCGCCGCTCCCACAGGAGTCATCCCGCCGCGCCCGCCCGAGGCCCCCTGTGGGAGGCCCGCCCCCGGGGCGATTGGGCGCCGGGGAGTGCCGCCGAGCCGGGATCAGCGCGTAGGTCGGTTGCTCCTGGCAACCGACAGGTGGGTGCGGCGTGGCCACCGTGGGCGGAGATGTCGGCTGCCATGAGCAGCCGACCTACCGGCCAACCGCCCAGATAGA
>CAZAQB010000211.1:0-4873 GCA_964487155.1 uncultured Ectothiorhodospiraceae bacterium | reverse complement strand
CCTACCCCCCCATTCCCACCAGCAGCAGCGAGCCGATCACGTAGGACAGGGCCACCAGCACCCCCACCGGCAGGATGGTGTCCAGGGCATGGCGCAGGATGTGCCCCAGTACCGCCAGGTTCCAGAGCCCCAGCGCCAGCATCGCCAGCCCGGTGACCGGGCGCTCGGCGCCGGCGCCGGAGGCGGCATGCAGGGCGGGGAGGGCCACCAGGGTGATGATGGTATCCGCCCCGAAGACGGCAGAGGCGGTCTGGATGAAGCGGCCGGTCAGGCCCCGGAAGCTCAGCACGGCGTACAGGAACGCCACCGTGAACAGGTAGGTAAGCACCAGCTCCAGCAGCGCGAAGCGGGTCTCTTCGAGGATGGCGACCGCCAGCAGCCCGGCGCCAAGGCTGCCGGCCATGGTGAGGATCATGAAATCCCGGGAGTAGGGCAGATCCTGCGGCCCCGCCCTCAGCAGGCAGATGTCCAGCAGGCGGCGCAGGGCGGCGAGCAGGGGATGCAAGGCACTCCTCCATGGCAGACGGGGCCGCGGCTCCGGCCCGCGGGCGGATGGCGGGCAGGAATACCCCGGTGAGTTGAATTCAGGCCGGACTTGCGCCATGTCTTTAAGGAGACGTGCCGGCACTGCCGCGAGGAGCATCGTAACCTCCGGCGGCCGTCGCCTCCACGGGGGCGGCAACGGCCGGCGTCATCTGCCAGCGGCGGGGAGAAGTGGCAATGATCCTGCACAGACTGCTTGAAGGCCGCATCCGGTATGGCAGCCTGACCCTGGAACTGCCGGAGGGTACCCGGCGCTATGGCGAGGGCCGGCCGGAGGCGCGCTGGGTGTTCCGGGATCCGGCGGCGGCGCGGCGCATCGTGGCCGACCCCGATTTCATGGTCGGCCAGACCTATATGGACGGCGCCTGGTGGACCCCCGACCTGCGAGTCCTGGTGGATGTGCTGACGGCGAACTTCGAGCAGCTGCCCAGCAAGCCCTGGAACGGGCTGCTGAGCCGCCTGCTGCGCCCCCTCCAGCAATGGAACCGGATTTCCGCAGCGCGGCGCAACGTCGCCCACCACTACGACCTGGACGAGGAACTGTTCCGGGCGTTCCTCGACGAAGACCTGCAGTACTCCTGCGGCTATTTCCCCCAGGACGGCCTGAGCCTGGAGCAGGGCCAGTTCGCCAAGAAGGAGCACCTGCGCCGCAAGCTGCTGCTGGAGCCCGGCCAGCGCGTCCTCGACATCGGCTGCGGCTGGGGCGGCATGGCAATCCACCTCGCCCGGCACGCTGGCGCCCGGGTCACCGGCCTGACCCTCTCCGAGGAACAGGCGCGGGTGGCCCGGCAGCGGGTGCGGGAAGCGGGCCTGGAAGACCGGGTGGAGATTATCCTGGAGGACTACCGCGAGCATGCCGGGCGCTACGACCGGGTAGTCAGCGTGGGCATGTTCGAGCACGTGGGCGCCACCTTCTACGACACGTTTTTCCGGTGCCTGCGGGGACTGCTCAACGACGACGGGCTGGCGGTGGTGCACACCATCGGCCGTTCCGGGCCGCCCGGGGTGACCAACGCCTGGATCCGCCGCTACATATTCCCCGGCGGCTACATCCCGGCCATGTCCGAGGTGATGGCCGCGGTGGAGCGCCAGGGTGTGGTCGCCGCGGACGTGGAGGTGCTGCGGCTGCACTATGCCGAGACCCTGGCCCACTGGTTCCGGCGCTTTCAGGCGGTACGCTCCTGGGCGGCACAGACCAAGGGCGAGCGCTTCTGCCGCATGTGGGAGTTCTACCTGGCGGCGAGCGAGGCCTCCTTCCGCCACGGCGGCATGGTGGTGTTCCAGTTCCAGCTGGCCCGGGACCAGCGCGCCGTGCCCTTGATCCGGGACTACCTCTACCGCGAGCCGGTGGCAGTGGACGAGAGCCGCCTGCGCCGCGCCGGCTGACGGTCGCCGCACTGCTCTGGCAGGCGACGCCAGCAGGGCTACAATGGCGCCGCACAGCCACGGCATGGGGAGTGACAGGATGGCCAAGCGAAACGCATTCTACGCCCAGTCCGGGGGCGTCACGGCGGTGATCAACGCCTCGGCCTGCGGCGTGCTGCAGGCAGCCCGGCAACACCCGGAGACCATTGGCACCGTGTACGCCGGGCGCAACGGCATTCTGGGCGCTCTCCACGAGAATCTCATCGACACCGCGGCACTGTCCGACGCGCAGGTGCAGGCCCTGCGCCACACGCCGGCCGGGGCGTTCGGGTCGGCCCGCTACAAGCTCAAGGGGCTGGAGGAGAACGAGGCCGAGTACCGGCGGCTCATCGAGGTGTTCGAGGCCCACGACATCGGGTACTTCTTCTACAACGGCGGCGGCGACTCCGCCGATACCTGCCTCAAGGTCTCCCAGCTCTCCGAGCGCATGGGCTATCCCATCGCCGCCATCCACGTGCCCAAGACCGTGGACAACGACCTGCCGCTGACGGATACCTGCCCGGGGTTCGGCTCGGTGGCCAAGTATGTGGCGGTGTCCACCCTGGAAGCGGGCCTGGACGTGGCCTCCATGGCCGAGACTTCGACCCGGGTGTTCGTGCTGGAGGTGATGGGCCGCCACGCCGGCTGGATCGCGGCCGCCGCCGCCCTGGCCGGGCCCGCCGAGGCCGATCCGCCCCACGTCATCCTGCTGCCGGAGGTGCCTTTCCGCCAGCAGGACTTCCTTGATCGGGTGGAGCGCTGCGTGCGCGACTACGGCTACTGCGTGGTGGTGGTCTCCGAGGGCACCCGCACCGCGGACGGCAGCTTCCTGGCCGATCAGGGAACCCGGGATGCCTTCGGCCATGCCCAGCTCGGCGGGGTGGCACCGGTGATCGCCGCCATGATCAAGGACGCCCACGGTTTCAAGTACCACTACGCGGTGGCCGACTACCTGCAGCGCGCGGCCCGGCACGTGGCATCGGCCACCGACGTGGCCCAGGCCCACGCCCTGGGCACCGCTGCCGTGGAGGCGGCGGTGGGCGGTCACAACGCGGTGATGCCGGCCATCCGGCGGCTGGCCGACGACCCCTACGACTGGGACATCGTCCATGCCCCCCTGGCGGAGGTGGCCAATGTCGAGCGCCAGCTGCCTGCCGAGTTCATCACCAAGGACGGCTTCGGCATCACCGAAGCGGGGCTTCGCTACCTGCGGCCGCTGATCCAGGGGGAGGACCCGCCGCCCTACCGGGACGGGCTGCCGGAGTACGTGCGGATCGCCTCCCGCACCGTGCCCCGCAAGCTGGGTCCGTTCCAGCGCTGAGAGGTCTTTGCAGAAGGATTCACGCGCCTCAAGCGGTCTCCACGCCTGCGCACGGAGCCCTGCGCCGTCGGTGCTCCGATGCTCCGGCGTGCCTGATTTTGTAGACACCCTCTGAGCGCGTTGGCTGGTCTGTCGCCCGGCGAACTCGGCCGGCGAGGGACGGGTCGAAGAGGTAGTGAAGCCACGGCCCAGCCACAGGCCGGGAGTGCCACCCATGATCCGCGCGCGGGTCCTGCTGCCCCTGTTGCTGGCCGGGTGCGCCAGCTTGCCGCCGCCCCAGGCGGATGGTCCGCGCCCAGGTGACACTCTGGTGCAGTATCGGGAAATCACCGTGCCCGCCGGCCGGCGGGTGCACTGGATTCAGGATGGGAATTTGGGGCTGACATCCCTGTTTGCCTGGCGCGCGCCCTACTGCGAGCTTCGGTTTCGCGGTAGCGGCACGGACCAGCGGGTACTGCCGGCGCGGCGCTATGGGGTGAGTGCGGTGCACTATCAGACCCTGATCGGTGCCAGTCTGCCCCATATGGTCGCAGGGCCGTTGCTGGCGGGGGAAGTAGGCGACAATGCCGAGCAGGCTGTGTTCGAGGTCACCTTGGAGCTCGAATCGCCCCAGGCCGGTGGCCTGCAATCCGTGGTCTGCGCCCAGCGCGACGACCTTCGCGACGGTCGCTATCCCAGCCGAATGCAACTCAACCAGACGCTGTCGCCGCATCTGAATCTGGTGCCCGCCGGCGCCTGATCCCACCCAACGAAAAACCCCCGATCCCTTAAGGGGATCGGGGGCCGCTGGCTATAGACGCTGCCTGAAACTCAGCCCAGCAGCGGCGCGATCACCAGGCTGACGATGGCCATGACGTTGATGAGGATGTTCATGGACGGCCCGGAGGTGTCCTTGAACGGGTCACCCACGGTGTCACCCACCACGGCCGCCTTGTGCACCTCGGAGCCCTTGCCGCCGTAGTGGCCCTTCTCCACGTACTTCTTGGCGTTGTCCCAGGCGCCGCCGGCATTGGACATGGTGAGCGCCAGCAGCACGCAGCCCAGCAGCGCACCGCCGAGCATGCCGCCCAGGGCCTCCGGGCCCAGGCCGAAGCCCAC
The DNA here is from genome assembly GCA_964487155.1 of uncultured Ectothiorhodospiraceae bacterium. Classification (GTDB taxonomy): domain Bacteria; phylum Pseudomonadota; class Gammaproteobacteria; order Nitrococcales; family Nitrococcaceae; genus CAZAQB01. The sequence goes on along the minus strand of CAZAQB010000211.1, from coordinate 507 downwards.
CACCGGCGGGCCGGCCACGGCCAGCACGCCGGGCAGGACCATCTTCTTCAGGGCGGCGTCGGTGGCGATTTCCACGCAGCGGGCGGTATCCGGCTTGGCAGTGCCCTCCAGCAGGCCCGGGATCTCCCGGAACTGTCGCCGGATCTCGTGGATCATCTCGAAGGCCGCATCACCCACCGCGGTCATGGTCAGGGACCCCACCAGGAACGGGAAGATGCCGCCCAGGAACATGCCGACCAGCACCAGCGGGTCGCTCAACACCAGGGCGAAGTCCGCCACGTGCAGGTGCACGGTCTCCACGTAGGCGCTGATGATGGCGAGCGCCGCCAGGGCCGCGGCGCTGATGGCAAAGCCCTTGCCGATGGCGGCGGTGGTGTTGCCCAGCTCGTCCAGGGAGTCGGTGATCTTGCGGGTGTCCTCACCCAGCTCCGCCATCTCGGCGATGCCGCCGGCATTGTCCGCCACCGGGCCGTAGGCGTCGATGGCCATGGTGATGCCGACGGTGGC
>CAZAQB010000210.1:0-4880 GCA_964487155.1 uncultured Ectothiorhodospiraceae bacterium | reverse complement strand
GTGAAACCAATATCCTACGCGATATCAGCACAAATTCATGAAATCTCCGGGCTAGCTAATTGACGAAAAAGATCGGAAAAACGGGCCACTATCCCACCGGCGCAGCAGGAGCAGCCTAAGTCCGACAGGCTGCTAGGCGACCGTCTGCAGCAGCAACAGCTGGTAGCTCACCAGCAGCCCGTAGGCTCCCAGCAGCAGCCCGGCGGCGTCCCGCACCTTGAGCGTGCCCAGCAGGGCGAAGTTCTGGTGCACCGCCAGCACCACCACCCCGGGCAGGGTGAGGGCCAGCTTGGCGACCAGGAAGTGGCTCTCGCTCATGTTCAGCGCCGCCGCCATTACCGGGTTGATCTCCTCGGCGCCGCGGGCGATCAGCATCAGCGTGAAGGTGGCATCGCAGATGCCCAGCACCAGCAGGCCCAGCACCGCGGTGCTGATACGCCAGTCGTAGACATCGGCATACGCGCGCCGGTCGTCGGCCTGGCGGCGCGGGCCGTTCCTGCGGCCGCCGTACCAGAACTGGCGGCTGGCCCAGGCGGGACGCCGGCGACGCTCGGCCCGCTGGCGCCGCTCTCCAGGTAGTGCGTCACTGGACGTCATGGTCACCCCCACGATCCAGATCCTCCATCACTTCTGTATAACAGGCCGCGGACCATTGTGCAGCAGTTCTCACTCAGCGGCCCTGGCCGTGGGGTTGCAGATTGCTACACGGGTCCGGCCACGATTCCCGCCCGGCGCTGCCGGCAAGCTGGCCGCAGCCCGCCGTAGGGCACGTTGCGAAGAAACGTGCCCTCGGGCGGTGGGGTGGGCGCTTCGGGTTCGGGCTGGCCGGCATGCGTGGATGTTCGCCTTGGCGTTTGCGACGCCGACCCCCACGTTTCTTCGCAACGTGGGTCTACGGGGCCGCGTCCAGAACGGCCCGGAGCGCTCAGAATCGGAAGCTGTACAGGGCGTCGAGGGCGCTGTGCACTCCGCTGACCGCCTCCAGGGACAGCCGCCGCCCGAATTCGTAGCGCAGCGTCAGGGTATTCTCGGGCTGGAACACGCCCACCCCGTAGCTCACCAGCAGGTTGGGCGCGATATAACCGCTCACCATGACCTGGGTGGCGCCCTCCTGGCTGGTGCCGGTTTCCACCCGAAAATCCTCGATCCCCAGTTCCTCGGCGACGGCCCCGCCGATGCGCTGGCCGCCGAGCACCCCCAGCGAGAGAGCGGCGTCCGCCAGCAGCTCTTCCTGGCCCGGCGTCTCCTGTCCCGGCGGTTTGCCGGTGATGATGTAGGTGAGGACCTCCTGGTCGGGCAGCGGCGGGTTGGAGAACAATTCCACCGAGGGGCTCTGGGCGGGCCCGGTCACCCGCAGCCCGGCGGTGACCTGCTGCACCTCCCGCACCGCCTCCAGATAGATGCGGGGCTGGGAGACGGGCCCGGCGAAGATCACCCGCCCCTCGCGGATCTGCAGCTTCACACCGTAGGCCTCGTAGCGGCCCTCCACCAGGCGCACCTCGCCGGTGGCCTCGGCGGTGTCGGTGCCGAGCTGGCGCAGGTCCAGGGAGCCGGCCAGCCGGCCCTCGGCGCCGAAGCCCTTGAAGCGGACGTCGTCTCCGAGGGCCAGCACGACGCTGGAGGCGATGCGCAGCGCCGCGGCCGGCGGCTCGCCGCTGTCCGTCCCCGCCACCACCACATCCCTGGAGTGGGGCACCGACCCCTTGGGCAGTTCCGCCAGCGTGATGCGGCCGGCGGGCACGTTGAGCCGCCCGCGCACGCTCAGCGTGTCCTCGGCGAGCACGAACTCCATGGCCGGCGAGAGCTCCAGGCGCACCATGGGCGGATAGCGCAGATCGAGCCCGGAGCCGTCGAGCCGCAGCCGGGCGCTCGGGGCGGCGCCGGACCAGTCCGCCTCGCCGCCCAGCTGGCCACGGCCGTCACCCATGGCGAACGCTCCATCGAAGCGGGCGCTGCTGCCGCTGACCCGGGCGGTCAGGGCGATGTCCTGCACCGGCAGGGTCAGCAGATCGGGGCGGACCCGGCCCTCGGTGAGGCGCAGCTCGCCGTCGAAGTGCGGCGCCTGCAGGCTTCCGGCCAGCTCGCCGGAGGCATCCAGCCGGCCTTCCAGCTCCGCCAGCTGGGGCAGGAAGGGGCGCAGGAAACCGAGCCGCAGTGCCGAGAGCTCCACGCTGCCGTCCAGGGGCATGGCCGGCTGCCGGGGCTGCACGCTCGCATCCAGGGTCAGGTCGCCCATGGCCTCGGAGCGCAGGGCGAGCCGGGCGCTGGCCTGGCTGGGCGCCAGTTCGCCCTCCACGGTGAGGCTCTGGAAGGCCAGGTCCACGCCGGCCGGTTCCAGGGTGTCCTCCAGCGTGGCCCGCAAGCGCCCGCCGGGCACCTCCGCCCGGGCGTCCACCCGGGGCAGGCCGGCACCGTCCCAGCGCCCGCCCACGCTGGCCTGGAGTTGGCCCTCCAGGGCCAGGCCCTCCGGCAGCCAGGGCGCCAGCCAGGCCAGCTCGAAACCGCTGAGCCCGAGCCGGCCCTCGGCCCCCGAGGCGCCGGCGGTGAGGGGCTGCTCCAGGCACAGGGCGGCCTGCTCATGGCGCCAGCAGTGCCGGCCCACGAACATCCGCGCCGACTCCGGCCGCCAGGCCAGTTCCGCAGGCTGCGCCAGGCGCCAGCGCATCTGCGGATGAGCCAGGGTGGCGGAAGTGAGCTGCCCGGCCCAGGCTGCCCCGGAGTCTTCCATGGCCCCCTCCACGGCCAGCCGGCCGCTGACCGGCGCCCCGGTCACCTCCAGCACGCCCTCGTGGGCGTTGCGCTGGCCGGACACTCGCAACGCCAGCCGTTCGACGCTCAGCCCCTCCCGGGCGATGCCGGCCAGCACCAGCCGGACCCGGCTGCGGGCATGGAAGGCCTCGGCCACGGCGGCGTCCAGATCCAGGCGCTCCAGGGAAAGATCCTGGTAGCCCAGGGCGCGCCCCTGCAGGCGCGCGTTCAGCGACGCACTGGAGACACTGCCCGTCGCAGCGAGGCTCCCCGACAGGCGTCCGCGCAGGTCGGGCCAGAGCTGCTCCAGCTGCGGCAGGTCCAGCTCCGCCGCCAGGTCCAGTTCGTCGGCCACAGTGCCCTGGGCGGTGACCCGGTTGACGCCGCTGCGCAGCTCCAGTGCCTGCACCCGCCAGCCGCCTTCCAGGGGCCGGTCCATCTGGCCTTGAAGACGCACCGGGTAGCCCTGCAGCTCGCCCTCGATGCCGGGCACGTCCAGGGCCAGGCTCCAGTTCCCTTCCACCACCCGGCCCTCGCCGGAGAGCCGCCCGCCGAGCCGGCCCTCCGGGGCCTGGTCCCAGAAACCGTGGGGCCGCAGGGCGCTCGCCTCCAGGGCCGCCTGCCAGGAGACGCCGTCGGTCCAGCCGGCGCGCCCCGTGGCGGACAGCTCGCCCTCCAGCAGCCGGCCCTGCAGGCGGCGCACCCGGATCCCGGCCCAGTCGCCTTCGGCCTGCAGCTGCCAGCGGCCCGGCGGAATGCCGGCGCCGGACAGACGCGTCTCCAGGTCGAGCTGGTAACCGTCCAGGGTGCCGCGCGCCTGGAGGCGCCCCTGGCGCGAGACCACGCTCTCGGGCTCGGCCAGCGGCCAGCCGAGCTGCTCCCAGCGCAGCTCCGCGCGGTAGGGCAGCCCGGCGCTCATCGGCTCGAGCTGCCCCTGCAGCGCCAGGCGCACCAGGCCGCCCAGGCGGCCGTCGAGCTGCAGCCGCTGCAGATCGCCTTCCACCCCCAGATGGACCTCCAGGGGACCGTCCGGGAGCAGCTCCGGCAGCCAGGCATCCAGCGAGAGCCGCAGTGGATAGAGCCCGCTCAGCGTCACCCGGCCGTCGAGCCGCAGGCGGCCCTGGGGCAGCCAGGCGGCGAGCCGTTCCAGGGCCAGCCGCTGGCCGTCGAGTTCGCCGGCCAGCTCCAGGCGCCGCAGCGGGTAGGACTGATCCCCCTGCCTGAGCTCGGCGTCGGTGAGGGCCAGGTCGGCAAGCCGCAGGTCCAGCGGCAGCGCCAGCTCCGGCGGTGCCGGGATGGGTGGAGCGGCTGCGCCGGAGGCGGCGGGATCGGACGGCTCCGGGGCGGACGGCTCCGGCCCGCCGGCGGCCGCCGGCAGCCGCACCCGCAACCCCGCCACCTGCACGCCGCGCAGGGTGAGCCGGCCATCGGCCAGCTCCGCGCCGGCCCGCAGGCGCGCCAGGTCCACCTCGGCCCCGGGTGTGCGCACAGCGAGGCGTTCCAGGCGCAGGCTCTGCAGCACCACGCTCACCGGCAGTTCCAGGCGGGCCGGCGGTTGCGCATCCGGCGCCGCCGCCGGCTCGCCGGCGGCGACCTCGACCCGGGTGCCTGCCAACTCCAGGCGCTGCAGGCAGATCCGCGCCTCCAGCAGGCAGGCCGGATTCCAGCTCAGTACCAGCCGCTCCAGCCCGAGGCTGAGCCGGGGGGTCTGCCAGGCCACGCCGGCCAGCTCCAGGCGATCCCAGAGGCGGCCGGCGCTCACCTCCACCTCCAGGGCCGGCAGCCGCGCGCTGGCCTGGGCGGCCAGCCAGCGGGCGCCCTCGGTGGTGCCCAGCAGCCAGGCGGCAGCCCCCGCCAGGGCCGCGACCGCCACCAGAAGCACCAGTAACAGTCCCAGCAGGGCGCGGCGGATCACAGCGCCGGCCCCATGGAGAAGTGCACCCGGAACGGCGTATCGGGCTCGCTCACGCCCCAGGCGAAGTCCAGCCGCACCGGCCCCACCGGCGAGACCCAGCGCAGGCCGAAGCCGCTGCCCACCCGGGGATCGGGGTTGGCGGGGTCATCGAAGGCGCTGCCGGAGTCCGTGAACAGCGCCAGGCGCCAGCGCTCCAGCAGCTCGAACTGGTACTCCA
>CAZAQB010000209.1:0-4888 GCA_964487155.1 uncultured Ectothiorhodospiraceae bacterium | reverse complement strand
CACCAGGAAGTAGAACGTATCCAGCGCGTAGGCAAGTTCCAATGCCATTTCCATCGTGACTCTCCCCTCAGAGCGCGTCGTTGCCGGTCTCGCCGGTACGGATGCGGATGGCCTGCTCCAGGGGCAGGACGAAAATCTTGCCGTCGCCGATCTTGCCGGTGCCGGCGGCGTTGGTGATGGCCTCCACGGCCCGCTCGGCCATGCCGGCGTCCAGGGCCACCTCGATCTTCATCTTGGGCAGGAAGTCAACTACGTACTCCGCACCCCGGTAGAGTTCGGTGTGGCCCTTCTGGCGGCCGAAACCCTTGACCTCGGTGACGGTGATGCCCTGGACCCCGATCTCGGACAGGGCCTCCCGGACATCGTCCAGCTTGAACGGCTTGATGACGGCTACGATCAGCTTCATTGCTTGATCCCCCTTTGGTTGCGGCCGGTGGCCGCTCACACCGGTTGACGTGGACACCTCGGTGAGAGCCTCCGCAGCTTCCGTGCCAACCACCGCTGGCCCGGAAGAATGCGGTTCTGTCCGAATGGCGGGAGGGTGCCGAGCGGCGAGCGCACTAAAAAAGAGCGCTTTCTGGAGCGCGTATGCACCGAAGTGGTGCAGGCGGCCGGCGCGTCTCGCTGGTCACGACCGGCCCGGCATCGCTACACTACGGGCGAGTCGCGCCGTGGCGTTCCGGCAGAGCCCGGGCGCCGGTTACGGCGTGTCAACCGCCTCACGGGGACTGACATGCTCGACCCAAAGAACCTGGATGAACTGGCCCGGCGTTTCACCGAGAACCTTCCCGGGCCGTTGCGGGACCTGCAGCAGGAAGTGGAAAAGAACACCCGCACCGCCCTGCAAAGCGCCTTCGCCCGCATGGATCTGATTACCCGCGAAGAATTCGACGCCCAGAGCAAGGTGCTGGCCCGCACCCGGGAGCGCCTGGAGGCCCTGGAGCGGCAGGTGGAGGCCCTGGAGCAGAAGCGCCAGGGCGGCGGCTCCAAGGCCAAGTCCGCGCCGGCCAAAGACCAGACTGGCGACTGAGGCGCCGTCGGGGCCGCGCCACGGGGGCGTCGGTTCTGGAGTTTAGCCGTTGGCAGCCCCCGGACTTGGGCTGCCCGTCGGTTTGGTGGCGGCTCCGGGGAGCCTTCGCGGGTGTTCAGTGACCCGCGGCTGCCCGCTGCCAGGGAGGGCAGTGCTTGTCATTCGCCGTTGTCCATGGCCGCGCCGCCGTAGGGGTGGAGGCCCCCGAGGTCCGGGTGGAGGTGCACCTGGCCAACGGGCTGCCGTCGTTCGCCCTGGTGGGTCTTCCCGAGGCCGCAGTGCGCGAGGCCCGGGACCGGGTGCGCAGTGCCCTGATCACCAGTGGATTCGAATTCCCCCGCAAGCGGGTGGTGGTGAACCTGGCCCCCGCCGATCTGCCCAAGGAGGGCGGGCGCTTCGACCTGCCCATTGCGCTCGGCATCCTGGCCGCGGCGGGACGCATTCCCCAGGCCGCCCTGGACGGCCATGAGTTCGCCGGGGAACTGGCCCTGAACGGCGAACTGCGTCCGGTCAGCGGCGTCCTGCCCATGGCGCTGCACGCCCGCAACATGAACCGCACGCTGGTGCTGCCCGGTGGCAGCGCGGCGGAGGCCGCCCTGGCCGAGGGCGCCCAGGTGCTCGGCGCCGACCACCTGCTGGAAGTGTTCGGCCACTTCACCCGCCGCGCTTCCCTGACTCCCGCCGAGCCTCCGGCCGCCACCGGCCGGGAGGCCGGGCCCGACCTCGCCGAGGTCCGTGGCCAGGCGGGTGCAAGGCGGGCCCTGGAGATCGCTGCCGCCGGCGGCCACAGCCTGCTGCTGTCGGGGCCTCCGGGCACCGGCAAGAGCATGCTGGCGGCGCGGCTGCCGGGCATCCTCCCCCCCATGACCGAGGCGGAGGCCCTGGAGAGCGCGGCGGTGCACTCGGTGAGCGACATTGGCTTCGCGTCCCGCCACTGGGGGCGGCGGCCGTTCCGGTCGCCGCACCACAGCGCCTCGCCGGCGGCTCTGGCCGGCGGCGGCGGCCGTCCCCGGCCGGGTGAGGTGTCCCTGGCCCACCACGGCGTGCTGTTCCTGGACGAGCTGCCGGAGTTCGGGCGGGCCGCCCTGGAGGTGCTGCGCGAGCCCCTGGAGACCGGGCGGGTCGCCATCGCCCGGGCGGCGGCCCGGGTGGAGTACCCCGCCGCGTTTCAGCTGGTGGCGGCCATGAATCCCTGTCCCTGCGGCCGGCTCGGGGATCCCTCCGGCGAGTGCCGGTGTACACCGGACCAGGTGGCGCGCTACCGGGGCCGGCTGAGCGGCCCGCTGCTGGACCGCATCGACCTGTTCGTGGAGGTGCCCCGGCTGGCACCGCGGGAGCTGCACCAGGCCGCGCCGGGAGAATCCAGCGCTGCGGTTCGGGAGCGGGTGGTGGCTGCCCGAGCCCGGCAGCTGGCCCGGGACGGCTGTCCCTCCGCCCGGCTGCCGGCCGCGGCCCTGGAGCAGGCCTGCCGTGCCGCGCCGGAGGCCTACGCCCTGCTGGAGGAGGCCAGCGAGCGGCTGGGCCTGTCCGCCCGGGCCTGGCACCGCTGCCTGCGCCTGGCGCGGACTATCGCCGATCTGGCTGAGGCCGACGCCGTCGCCGCCGCCCACGTGGCCGAGGCTGTGGGCTACCGGCGGGGGGATCCGGGCCGTGCACCGGCGGCGTCGATTTCAGCCGCGGGGGGCCGCGGCCGATAGACTTGCGAAGCGGCTCCGGGAACCCGGAGCATCGGGCCGCGAGGCCAGGCACTTCAGGGAGCGACTCATGGATCAGTCAATGCAGGTGACACAGGGCCGGGCGCCGGTTCCGGCGCTGGCCGAGGGGCGCTTCGCCCACCACGGCAGCGGCGGGGAGCTGTTCCTCATCATGCTGATGAACGTGGTGCTCAAGGTGCTCACCCTGGGCGTCTACCACTTCTGGGCCAAGACCCGGGTGCGCCGTTACCTGTGGTCCCAGACCTCCTACCTGGACGAGCGTTTCGAGTACACCGGCACCGGCCTGGACCTGCTGCTGGGTTTTCTGCAGGCGATTGTGCTGATGGCGCTGGCGGTGGTGGGCGCGCTGCTGGTGCTGAAGATGGCCCCCGAGACCCTGCCGGTACTGCTGGTGGTCGGCTGGCTGATACTGCTCTGGTTGATCGGTGCGGCGAGCTTCGCCGCGGCCGGCTACCGTCTGCGCCACACCCGCTGGCGCGGCATCCGTTTCGCCCTGTCGGGCTCGGCGGCCCGCCACGGCTGGCTGTTCCTGGCCCACCTGCTGATCTCGGCGCTGACTCTGGGGCTCGCCCATCCCTATGCCCGCATGCTGCTGCTCCGCCATTTCTACTCCGGGCTGCACTTCGGCAGCGAACCGCTGCGCTTCGAGGGCCGGGCCCGGGACCTGATGCGTTCCTGGCTGCTGGCCTGGGTGCTGCTGATTCCCACCCTGGGTCTCAGCATCCTGTGGTACCAGGCCGCCGAGAGCCGCTACGTGGCGAGCCGCATGCGCCTTCAGAACATGGAATTCAACCTGGCGCTCACCGGCGGCGCCCTGTTGTGGCTGCTGTTTACCAACCTTCTGCTGCTGGCCTTCACGCTGGGGTTGGCCTTGCCCTGGGTGGTGGTGCGCAACGCCCGTTTCCTGATGGAGCGGCTGAGCACCCGCGGCGAGGTTGACTTCAGCGCCGTCTACCAGAGCCACGGGCAGTCCCGCACCGCCGGCGAGGGCTTCGCCGAGGCCCTCAACCTGGGCGGCATTTGAGTTGACGGCGGACCGCACCACCGGCCCCTGGCCGGCCTGGCGCAGCGACGGGGTCTCCGCCGCCCGCCAGGCGGTGCGGCTGCGGCTTGCCGGTTCCCGGCTGGTGGTCAGCAGCTACCCCGAGGACCAGGAGTTGGAGACCCTGGACGCCCGCCGCCTGCGGTTGGCCGAGGAGGTCTACCGGGGCCAGCCGCCGCGGCTGGTGCACCCCGACCGGCCGGATCTGCGCTACACGGTTGCCGATCCCTTCCTGGTGGAGCGGCTGGCGGAGCTGGCGCCCGGTGTACGCCGCCGGAACTGCTCGGGCCGCCCCCTGTGGCTGCGTCTCGGCCTGTGGGCAGGCCTCGGTGCCGGGCTGCTGGGCGGCCTGTTCGCCGCCGTGCCGCTGGCAGCCGGGCCGGTGGCCCGGCTGCTGCCCGAGAGCTGGCTGCGGGCCGCCGGGGAGCAGGTCGTGGCGGCTATCACCGCCGGCGACCAGATCTGCGAGGAACCCCGCGGGGCAGCGGCCCTGGGGGCACTGGTGGAACGCCTCGGGGTGCCGGATCTCAGCGCCAGGGTCCAGGTGGTGGACTCCCCGGTGAGCAACGCCCTGGCGGCCCCCGGCGGCCAGGTGGTGCTGTTCCAGGGCCTGGTGGATCTGGCCGCCGGCCCGGAGGAGGTGGCGGGAGTGCTGGCCCACGAGCTGGCCCACGTGGCTCTGCGCCATCCCACGGAGGGCCTGGTGCGCCAGCTCGGCCACCGCATGTTGATCGCGGCGCTGATCGGCGATGCCGGCGGTGCCGTGGAGGTGCTGGGTGGCGCCGGCGAGCTGCTGATCGCCAGCGCCTACAGCCGGGCCGACGAATCCGAAGCGGATCGCATGGCGGTGGAGATGCTGAACCGGGCGGGGCTGGACTCCACCGGCCTTGCCAGCCTGCTGCAGCGCCTGCAGGAGCAACACGGCGCCGAGCCGCCGCGGCTGCTGGCGAGCCACCCGCTAACCGACGACCGGGTGGCTGACCTGCGGGCCATCCACCAGCCCGGCGCCGCACCGCTCGACTCGGACCAGTGGCAGGCGCTTCGCCGAATCTGTCAGTGAGAGAGGGGAGTTTGGCCGCGAGATGCACGCGAAATGGACGC
>CAZAQB010000208.1:0-4898 GCA_964487155.1 uncultured Ectothiorhodospiraceae bacterium | reverse complement strand
ATGTCGCAGCCGAAAGGCGGCGTGGCCGAGCCGATGGCCGCCTGCAGCGTGACGATCACGCCGACGTGCACCGGGTCCAGGCCGGTGGCCCGGATCAGCGGCGCGAAGATGGGCGTCAGAATCAGGATCACCACGATGGGATCCACGAACATGCAGCCAATAAAGAACGACACCGCAATCAGCGCCAGGGCGAGGTTGGGGCTGTCACCGAGAGTGTCCACCACCGGCCCCAGCAGGGCCTCGGGAATACCGGCCGTGGACAGGCTCTGTGAGAACGCGTAGCCGGCCGCCACCAGGATGAACACCACCGCGGTGATCAGCCCGGTGGACACGGCGATGTCCCACATGTCCCGCAGCGACACCTGGCGGTAGATGACCACCTCCAGCACGAAGGCGTACAGCACCGCCATGGCCGAGGCCTCCACCGGGCTGAAGGTGCCTGTATAGATGCCCCCCACCACAATCACCGGAAACCCCATGGGCAGGATGGTGCGCTTCAGGGCCTGAATGCGCTCTGGCCAGGGCGTGCGCTCCTCCACCGGAATTCCCTGGAGCCGGGAATAAACGTAGCAGTAGAGGGAGAACATCAGCAGGATCATGATCCCCGGGGCGATGCCGGCGATGAACAGAGCGCCGATGGACGCTCCCTGCATGACCACGCCGTAGACGATCATGCCGATGCTGGGCGGAATCAGCAGGGCGATGTCGCTGGCGTTGATGATCAGCGCCAGGCTGAAGCCGTCGCTGTAACCCTTGTCCAGCAGCCGCGGGCGCATCGGGCCGCCCATGGCCACCACGGTGGCCTGGGTGGAGCCGGACACCGCGCCAAACAGGGCGCAGCTGCAGGCGGTGGTGATGGGCAGCCCGCCCCGCAGGTGGCCGGCGAAGGCCGCGACCAGGTCCAACAGCCGGTCTGCGGTGTGACCCTTGGTCATGATGTCGGCAGCGAAAATGAACATGGGCACCGCCGCCAGCACCCAGGTGCTGACCCCGGAGATCATCCAGCTCACGCCCATCTCCGGGCCGAAGAAGGTCATCTCGGTAAACATCATGAACAGGGTGGCCGCCAGCAGGGGCACCATCATGGGGAAGCCCAGCAGCAGCAGGACCACCATCAGCACGACCATCCAGGTGATCATCGATCGTCTCCCGTCAATGGGCCCCTTCGCGGGCGTTCAGATCAGAGATGGCCCCGGCCCTCGCCGCGAGGCTGCGGCGGTTCTTCCTCCGGCGCCGCCGCGCCCTCCTCCGGCACGTCGGTATAGACCTCCAGATCGTTGAACGAGCGGTAGATGCCCTCGGTAGTGAGATTACGAAGGGCGGTCAGCCAGTACTGCACGCCGGCCAGGAAGAATCCCGCCGGCAGGATGGCATAGACGGTCCATAGGGGAATCTGCAACGCGGAGGTCTCGCGGCCGCGCTGGTGGATGGTGGTCACGTAGCCCAGGGCTTCCCAGGCCAGATAGAACATCAGCGCGCCGGTGACCAGCGCGATCACCACCAGAGTGCCCTTGCGCAGCCGCCCCCCCAGCTGGTCGTAGATGGCGGACATGCTGATGTGCCGCGCGCAGCGCACGCCGTAGCTCAGCCCCACGAAGGTGAGGATCAGGATCAGGATCTCGGTGACCTCGGTGGCGCCGGGCAGGCTTTTGCCGACGGTCAGACGCCCCAGCACGTTGGTCACCATGAGCAACGCCATCAGCAGCACGCCGCCGCCCACGGCCAGTAGTTCCAGTGCTCCGATACCCCGGTCGATAGCGCTGAAGATACGCTGCGCCAGACCCTTGCGGGCGCCGGATGCCGGGGTTTCGCTCGTGTCCATGGCCGATCCCGAATATTTCGCCTGTGTGGCGCATTCATCTGACCATAAACCACGATGGGCGCCGTCTCCACCAACCGTGCCCTGATGGGTGCCCGCATCTGCAGGTCTGGCGCCGCTGTACTAGGGTTTTTTATTAACGCTTCGTTACTGCCGCCTTGCACGCTGCCCGAGCGGCAGGCGGGCAGTGCGGGGCGCCACCGGAGCAGGTCATGGGTCTGCCGGGCCCCGGTTTTTTTGCCGGGGCGAGCGCCGGCAGACGTTTCCTGCGACCCGCTGCGGCCCCCCCGACCGGGACGATCCTCCCGGCGAATTCATCGAAGGAGGCAACAATGCGCACCACTCATCGAATCTGCGCCGTCCTCACCGGCGCGGCCCTGGCCCTGGGAGTCGCCGCACCCGCCGCCGCCGAACGCTGGCGCGTGGGTCTCGAGGAGATCGAAGGCAGCGTGCAGTGGCAGTACGCCGAGGAGTTCGCCAAGCGCATCGAGGAGAAGACCGACGGCGAGGTCACCCTGCAGCTGTTCCCCTACGGCCAGCTGGGCGGACTGACCGACATCTACGATGCCGTACAGAGCGGCGCCATCCAGTTGGCCTTCGGTTCCGGGTTCCTCGGCGGCACCGTGCCCGAGAGCCAGATCTTCAGCCTCAACTTCGTGCTCACCGACGACCAGTGGACCAACGCCCAGATCCTCAATGACCCGGCCTTCGTCGAGAGCGAGCCCTTCGTGGAGTCGTTCCGCAGCCGGGGGCTGCACCCCGTCTCGGTGGTCACCGAGGGCTGGCAGGTGTGGAGCGCCAACAAGCCCATCCGCTCACCTTCGGACTTCGAAGGGGTCAACATCCGGGTGATGGACAACCGCCTGTTGCAGGAGACCTACCAGGCCTACGACGCCAACCCCATCACCATCGAGTACGGAGAGCTCTACAGCGCCCTGCAGCTGGGCCAGGCGGATGCGGCCATCCAGCCCCTCTTTGCCCACCAGGAGATGGGCTTCTACGAGGTCCAGAGCCATTTCATCTTCGCCAACCAGGCCCAGTTCATCGCCACCTGGATGGGGAACGCCGACTGGTATGACGGCCTGTCCGACGAGATGCGCGGTATCGTCAACGAGACCGCGGACGAGATGGTGCGTTGGGCCCACGACATGCAGGTCGCGCTCAACGACGAGCGCATGAAGATCATCATGGACAAGAAACCCGACATGAAGACCGTGGAGCTCAACGTCGAGGAGCGGGCGGTGTTCCGCGAGCGCAGCATCCCGGTGCGGGATGTGTTCGGTGAGGTCACCGGCGAGCGCGGCAAGCGCCTCCTGGACACCCTGCTCAAGCAGGTGGAAAAGGCCCGCTGAGGCGGCGCTACCGACCCTCCGGGAGCAAGGGGCCGGCGGCGTGCCGGCCCCTTATCCCCGCCCTCGCAACGCACCGGAACCAGTTCACAAATCCGGAAGATTTATTGCGCTGCACCATATTCAAGCACCCCCGAAATCCCTTAGAATTCCAGACATCTAAACGGGGAAGCCCCTCCCCCAACGGCGCGGTCCATCCGGCCCGCGGCGTTTAATGATCGGTCCCGATGAACGGGGTCAACGGAACCGGCAGCCTCTCCCGGAAGAGCCGCCGCGCGGCGCCGTGGAGAGCAAAGTCCAGATCAGCTTTTCGGGAGGTGACAGACCATGCGCAATACCCTTCATGCCCCGCTTCAGGTCCACGAGCCCCGTACCCTGGGCGAAGTCCGGCTGCAGGCCGACATGCTCCGCGGCCAGGTGCTGGCGACCCTGATCCGCCGTTGCGGCGAGCTGTTCCGCAGCGGCGGCCGCCGGGCGGACCACCGCCGGGCCATGTAGCATCCGAGGCGCGCGGCCGGGCGGAATCCCGGCCGCGCTCCGCTTCTCCACCCTCCCGCGTTCAGCCTCCGTTCAGCTTCGCTCCGCTATCCTTTCCGGCAGACCCCGAACCAGGGTGGAACCTGCCATGACAAGACTCGCCATCGCTCTCGCCGCGCTGCTGGCCGCATCGCCGGCGGCCGCCTCGGACTGGCCGGAACGGGCCCTGCTCGGAGGCGCCTTCGGCGGCGCCCTGGGCGCCGTGCTGGGCGGGCACATCGACGGGCGCCCGGGCGCCATCATCGGCGGGGCGCTGGGCGCCGCCGCGGGCACAGCGATCGCCACCGACCGCCACCACCGTCGGTCCCGCTACGGGCACGGATACTACGTGGCGGGCCCCAGGTATCGGCACGAGTTCCGTCACCGCAGCTACGATGGCTACGGTGCCCACTTCGGGGACGACCGCTTCCGGCACCGCGTCCGCCAGCGCGATCACGATCTGCGGTTCCGGTTCCGCTACGACTGATCGGGTGTTTGCAAATGGTTTGGGCGTTGGCGCGGGTCCTGAGGCTGGCCGCACCCCTGAAGGCCCGTTGAGGAGAAACGTGCCATCGGGCGCTGGGGCCTCTGGGGCCTAGTCATGGCAGAGGGCCGAGGATATTAACCCGGCCGCAAAACACCGGGCATCCTGCCCGGGTTCTGCGCCGCCCGGGTCGGCGCATGTCCGTCCCGGGCTCACGCGGCCTGGGGCCGCGGCGGGCCATCCCTGGCCCGCTTATTACTCCGGCAAGCAATGCACTACATTTGCTTGCCGGAGTAATAACTGCCTTGGCGTTTGCAATGCTGGCTCCCACGTTTCTTCGCAACGTGGGGCTACGGCGGGTAGGGCCGGGCGCCCAAGACAATCCCCCGTCTCGCCAAAGCCCGCCGTAGGGCACGTTGCGGAGAAACGTGCCATGGGCGTTGGGTGCGGCACCGCCGGTTCAGCCTCGCGGGGGGTGATGTTCGCCGCCCCATTCACGTCCATCTCGCGTGTATTTCGTGGCTCAATCTTTCACAGGGCGTTTCGTTGGGCCGCCGCGGGTTGGCTCTGGGGGGCTGGCGGTTGGCACCGTGGCCTTTGACGCGGTGTCCCCCACGTTTCTTCGCAACGTGGGGCTACGGCGGGTGGCGTCTCGGGCCGTGCTGCATCGGAGAGCTGTTCGGTAGGCACCCGAAGTTTTGTAGATACCTTCTAAGTTGGCCGGAGCTAG
>CAZAQB010000207.1:0-4973 GCA_964487155.1 uncultured Ectothiorhodospiraceae bacterium | reverse complement strand
CTGCGACGGGCGCGGCCAGAGGGTGTTTACGAGATCAAGGGCCGCTCGCGCAGGGTGTTGGGAACCGCCCGGGCCCGCCCGAAACCGGCCACCGGGTAGGTGGTGAAGAAACCTGCCACCGGGCCGTGGCATGGAGAGCCTGCCTTGGGCCGGGCGCGGAGATGACCCTGCCCGCCGGGGCGCTTGCGACGCCGACCCCCACGTTTCTTCGCAACGTGGGGCTACGTCTGCTCCCCGGCGCCCCATCGCCCCGGCGCCCCATCGCCCCATCGCCCCATCGCCCCATCGCCCCGAGGGCGGGCCTCCCACAGGGGCTTCGGGCACGCCCTGGGGAACGACTCCTGTGGCAGCGGCGCCCTCGCCGCGATTCTCGGTCGGGCTGAGACAGAGACATAATCAGGCGCGCCCAACCGGCCCGTTTTCGACATCGGCCGGCACAAGGCCGGTGATGGCCTCCACCTCCGGCGCCGGTCCCTGCTGCTCCAGCGCGCGCATACGACGAAGGTAGCGGTCGATGAACTCCGTGACCGTCATGCCGTGGGCTCTGGCGTACTCCTTGGCGGGATTCCACATCCCGCCTGGGCAGGCGAATGGTGAGCTTGGCGGTCTTGGATTCCATGAGCGACAGACCTCGGGATACGGCAGATCGCACGAAAGTGTACGGCAGCCGGCCAATCGCCGCGCCGGGCCGGGGCATCCCCTGTGGCCAGTAGCAGTAGTAGTCGGGCTAGTCGCCGCCCACCCCACACGCAACTGTCCAGCAGCAGTTTCGCTGCGGCGATCAGCGGGGCATGGTGATGGTGTATGCACCCCGCCCCCGGGGAAGAGTCACTGCCCCTGACGGAGTGCCCGAAGAGCAGTCAGGAGATCGGGGATGTCGTCGTTGATGATGCTCCACAGCGTGTCCTCGTCAATTCCAAGGTAGCCGTGGATCAGACGGTTGCGGGTGGCCACGATCGTCCGCCATGGAATCTCGGGGTGGGCGGCACGCACCTCGTCGGGAACGTGGTTGGCCGCCTCCCCGATCAGTTCCAGGTTGCGGAGCGTCGCATCGTAGACCAGTCCGTCTGTGACAAACCTGCCCTGATCCAGCCCCCGCGTGTACGCCAGCACCTTCTCCGAGAAGGCAACCATGACCTCGATGTAAAAGTGCCACGCTCGCTCGGCCCGCGTACCCTCAGACACGCACCGCCTCACGCTCGATGTAAGGGCGAAGTTCCGGACGCAGGGCCTTGTCCGTGACGAGGTCGGCCGGGCGACCCAGCAGGTCTTCCAGGTAAAACTGCACGCCAAAATAGCGACCCGATGTCGCGGGGCCATCGAAACGCACCAGGATGTCGATATCGCTGCCATTTGAGGCGCCATCACGCGCAATCGAACCGAACAGGGCGAGTTCGGTAACCCCATACTCCGATGCCAGATAGTCCTTGTGGCCTCTAAGCTGTCGCAATGCTTCCGAACGGGTCATGGTTTCATTCCGGCGGGTGCTGACAGCCCCGGGAAGCGGGCGCCAGCACATCAGCAGCAGGGCCGTGACGCTTTCATAGGCTGAGTGTAGGGTCGAGGGAGTGGCCAGGGCGAGCCGGCGGCCCAGGCGGCCCACTCCCTGCCGGCGCAACCAGTGCCGGCGAGTACCAAGCGCCGCCATGGCCGGCAGGGGTGACGGTTCGCTCATGCGTAACGCCTCTACAGCGAACGGTGTGCAGGGAACGCCAAGCCCTTGCCAAATTTTGCCAAACAGCCTAGCTTCGGCCCCATGAGCACCATGAACATCTCGCTGCCCGACTCCATGAAGGCGTTTGTCGACGAGCAGGTCACGCGCCGCGGCTACGGCACCAGCAGCGAGTACGTGCGCGAACTGATCCGCAGGGACCAGGACCGCCAGCACCTGCGGGCCCTGCTGCTCCAGGGTGCGGCCTCCCCCGCCACGGCGCCGGCTGACAAGGACTACTTCGACCGTCTGCGCAAGCGGGTTCACGACAAGTCGGCAGGGTGAAGGTGAAGCCCGTCGTCCCGCGCCAGGCCGCGCTGGACGACGTGGACGCAGCCGTCGATTACTACCTTTCCGAGGCAGGCGCGCCTGCGGCCCTCGGGTTCATTGATTGCCTTGAGAAGGCCTATCGCCAGCTCTCCCGGCACCCGGCCATGGGATCACCCCGGTACGCCCCCGAACTCGCGCTGCCCGAACTGCGCTGCTGGCCGATGACCA
The DNA here is from genome assembly GCA_964487155.1 of uncultured Ectothiorhodospiraceae bacterium. GTDB lineage: Bacteria > Pseudomonadota > Gammaproteobacteria > Nitrococcales > Nitrococcaceae > CAZAQB01. The sequence continues at coordinate 2,764 of CAZAQB010000207.1, read as the reverse complement.
GATACCCGCACCTGGTCTTCTACGTCGAGACCGACGAGTCGATCGACGTCTGGCGGGTGCTTCACGCCCGCCGGGATATCCCTCCCACGTTGCGCATCGATACTTAACGCCGGCGGGTGCGGTTCCGCCCCCCCCGGTGCTGATCCGGGCAGTGGGCCGCACATCGGCGTGCCGGACCGGGGCGCCTCCGAAACGCCGCACCGCGCTCAGGTATGTCCTCAGCCATGAACCGTCTCGGCCTCCGCCAGGATGCGGCGGCGGCGAATGCAGTTGCGGCTGGCCTCAATGGCCTCACGCTCCACCAGATCGACCGGGCGTCCGAGTAACGCCTCCAGTGCGTCCTTGAAATCCATGAAGGCGGCGAGGTCTTCACGGACCGACGCGGTGAAAGTGACCAGGAAGTCGGCGTCACTTGAGGCCGGGTCGAAATCACCGTCGCGGGTGGCAGAACCGAACACGTCGAGCCGCACAACGCCGTGACGGCGGCAGAGATCGGCGATTGCTTTGCGCTTTCCGGCGATATCCGCGTGCATGGTCCAACCTGCGGGTGCTTTCTTGAAATATCGAGTCTGACGCACCAGCGCCGCGACCCCGGCGTTGGCCAGATCTTCCAGCAGCGCTTCGCGGCAGCCGGTGGACGTAGGCGAGACACGCCAGAACGTCATCGCGCTCCAGCCACGGATAGCCTTCGAGCAGGGTGGGGATGCCGTCCCCGGCGGCGAGCATTCCCAGCACGTGCTCCACCGCCAGGCGCCGGCCGCGGATGATGGGCTTGCCGCCGAACATCTCCGGATCGGTGGTGATGCGCTCCAGCAACTCGTCTTCGCTCATTTCGACCTCCTCGGATGCTGACCGGCGGCACTCCACGGAGTTCAGGACGCGCGGGCCCAGCTTACCGCCGAACTCATCGCACGGGGGTGCCCTGCCCGACACCGCCAGGCCAGGCAGTTATGGGGTGTCCGCCACACCACGATCCGGTGGCGCACGGTGCTACCTGTCAGTCAACGCAGGCGCTCACCGCAGCACGTGCTGCTGCACGAGCCGCCACTGGGTCGGTGACGTTCGCCGGAGGTCGGCCAGGTAGCGCTGCTGGAAACGCTCTTCGTGGGTCGCAAGTCGTTCTCCGGCGACCAGCTGCTCGCGCAGGCGATAGAAGACGTCCGACAGCTCGGGGCTGAGCCGCACCGCAGCGGCTGCCGGCATGAAGCGCAGCAGGTCGAAGGCCTCTACACGCTTGAGCTGCATTGGTGTTGCGGTGGCCAGCAGAAACGACTTCGCGCGGGGGAAAAGACCTGCCTAACCCGGAGATTTCATGAGTTTGTGCTGATATCGCGTAGGATATTGGTTTCACAAGGGACTTTTCGAAGGAGCGGCGTATCGGTGAGTACGGCCGACTGAGAAAAGATTCCTTGTGGGGCCAAGAGAGAAGCGAAATCGGGGCAAATTTGTGAAATCTTCGGGTTAGATGAAGACCCCATAGCTCGTCAAACACTGAAAGGCAGTCAGGCCTTGGGAAGCCCTGTGATCGACGGGAAGCTAGGCGGCATTGACTTTCCCGATGTGTACGGATAACTTCCGTACGTCGTTCTAGCGAGTAGGGAGACGGCCATGCCGGCAACTACCGCGGCCCGCGAAGACAGGATCGAGCTGCGGGCCACCAAGGAGGAAAAGCGGCTCCTGGCGAAGGCCGCCACCTATGAGCGGCTGGACGTGACCAGCTTTATCATGCGTAACGTGCTGCCCGCCGCCCGTGAGGTGGTGGACCGGGCCGAGCGTATCGCGCTCAGCGAGCGCGACACCCTGCGCGTGCTGGAGCTGCTGGAAAACCCGCCCAAGCCAACCCCAGCCCTGATGGCCGCTGCGCGTCGCCGTGCCGCCGGGACCTGATCCCATCCGTGGATTGGCGCGAGGAGCGCATCGGCCGGCACCATGACCCCAAGACATTCGACTGCGGCGCGGCCGAGCTCAACGAGTATCTCGCCCGGTACGCCCGGCAGCACCACGCATCGGGCGGCGCCAAGACCTTCGTCGCGGTGTCTCCGGTGGAACCGGCGCGTGTCCTCGGTTTCTATTCGATCAGCCCGGGCTCCATCGAGTTCGCCCGCGTGCCGGCGAACTTGACCGGGAAGCTCGGTCGTTACGACGTACCGGTCTTTCGCCTCGGGCGCCTGGCCGTCGATCAATCTGCGCAGGGCCAGGGACTTGGCGGCGATCTGTTGCTGGCCGCCGGCGAGCGCGCGCTGGCCGTGGCAGCGGAAGTTGGTGGCATGGCGCTTGCCATCGACGCGAAGAACGAGAACGCGGCGCGGTGGTACGAGCGGTTCGGCGCCCAGCTTCTGCTGGACGATCCGCTCAAGCTCATCCTCCCACTCAGCGTCATTGCCGATGTGATCGAGACGGCCGGAAAGCGGCGCAGGTAAACAGAAAATTTCTCGACGGCACAGTCGTATCCTGGAGTGCGCCGGACTTTCCCTGAGCCGTCTACCCACGCCGCCGCTCGCGAGCGGAAAGCCACCAAGGCTCACGTGCTCCCGCCGGCCAATCACCCGTGGCGGAGTGAGTCCGGTTAGCTGGAAACCCCAGATCAGCCTTATGCACGGTGCGCGAATATGCGGAGTGCGCCTCCACGGCGCGCTTGAGCAAGCGTCCGTAGCGGGCGCTGCTGCGCAACGCGCAGGCCCGCTTGCTGTGGTCTTCGTCTTTGTCGGCGAGGCTCTGCAGGTTGGCCTGGGAGACCATCCCGGCATCGCCGACGAACAGGCAG
>CAZAQB010000206.1:0-5012 GCA_964487155.1 uncultured Ectothiorhodospiraceae bacterium | reverse complement strand
TCTCCAACACGACGCCGCTGCCGGCCAAGGTGTACGCCAACGAGGGCGTGGCCCAGATGCTGTTCCTGGAGTCCGACGAGGTCTGCGAGGTGTCGTATAAGGACCGCCACGGCAAATACCTGGGCCAGCGCGGGGTGACTCTGCCGAGGCCGTGAGGGTGAGCCTGGGTCGGGCCGCGCAGATGCCGTGTGCGCGATCCAGCCCCTGTGGCATGGGCGAGGCGGTGCGCCGGATGCGGCGCTGACGCGCCTTATCCGGCCTACGCGGGCCTCGGCCGCACGCCCCGCGGCCTGGACGAAGCAGAACCGGCGTTCCAGGGCTGCTCGGGCGCGGCATGCTCCCGCAGCCGGGGCGAAGCGCGTAGGCCGGATAAGCGCAGCGCATCCGGCGTTCCGCCTGGCAGGCGCCGGGGCAGGCTCAGTCCTGCGTCCCGACGGGCCAATTCATCGCCCCGCCACCTCCATGCCCGCGACCCGGGTCAGCTCCAGGGTGAAGGTGCCATCGTCCTCATCCTCGTGCTCGACCCGCACCGCCAGGTAGTCCAGGGCAGGCGCGCACCACAGCGTCGTGGTCTCGCCACCGCCCTCCCGGCGGCGCACTACCTTGACCGTCTCCAGCCGCCCCAGGGCGGTGTTCAGGGTCTCGGTGCCTTCGCGGGTCAGCCGGTAGTGGCGCAGCCGGCCGCGCTCGGCGATGCTGTAGCGGGTCTCGTCGCGGCCTTCGGCCAGGTCGTGCATCAGCTGCAGGGGACCCACCACGCGGTCGAGCACCCCGCTCGGCGCCTCCAGCGCCCAGGGCTTGCCCCGCTTCAGGCCCTCCACCCGGTCCTGTTCGCGCAGGAAGCGCGCCTCGCTCTCGCGCGGGTTGTCGCCCCCGGCTCGCCGGTAGTGGTAGGCGCGGGGCCGGAAGCCCTCGGCGGTAATCTCGCCCTCGCTGCGCTCCTCGGTGTAGCCCTCGAAGAGGAACCGCGCGAGGCCGGTGCCGCGGGTGTGCATGCGGTAGCTGTAGCGCTCTTTCGGCAGGCGGCGGTACTCCACCCGGGAGACCCCCAGCACCAGGGGCCCCTTCTTCAGGTCGTAGCGGGCGTTGAAGGAGGGAATGCCCGGGTCGGCGCTGGCCGCGGTGCCGGCGGCCAGGGCCAGCAGGGCGAGCAGCGCACGGGTCCGCAGCCAGGTGCCCATGGCTCAGGCCGGGTCCGGCAGGCGGGCGTCCAGCACCGGTGGGCTCTCCAGGGGCGCGCCGTCCATCCACACCCGGCCGTCCCGCAGCGCCACGCGGCCCTCGGCAATCCAGCGCACCGCCAGGGGGTAGGCCCGGTGCTCCTGGGCCTGCACACGCTCCTGGAGGCGCTCGGGGGTGTCGCCGGCAAGCACCGGCACCCGCGCCTGGAGGATCACCGGGCCGGCGTCCAGTTCCGGGGTCACGTAGTGCACACTGCAGCCGTGCTCGGTCACGCCGGCCTCCAGCGCCCGGCGGTGGGTATGCAGACCCCGGAAGGCCGGCAGCAGGGAGGGGTGGATGTTCACCAGCCGGCCTTGGTGACGGGTGACGAACTCCCCGGTCAGGATGCGCATGAACCCTGCCAGTACCACCAGTTCCGGCCGGTAGCCGGCGAGCAGTTCCTCCAGCGCGGCGTCGTATGCCTCCCGGGAGGGGTGTTCGCGCGGCGCCAGCACAGCGGTTGGGATACCGGCCCGCGCCGCCCGGGTGAGGCCGAAGGCGTCCCCGCGGCTGCTGACCACCGCCCGCAGATCGATGGGCAGGCGGCCGGCGGTCTGGCCGTCGATGAAGCTCTGCAGGTTGCTGCCGCTGCCGGAGATCAGGACCACCGTGGGCAGTCCGGCGCCAGTGCTCATCCCGGTGCGCCCTCCAGCACCACCCGGGGGCCGTCGGCGGGTGCCTGTACCACCTCGCCCAGGATCCAGGCCCGCTCCCCCTGCGCCTCCAGGCAGGCCAGGGCGGCGGCGGCCTGCTGCGCTGGCAGCGCCACCACCAGGCCCACGCCGCAGTTGAAGGCGCGCCACATCTCGGCGTCAGGCACGCCGCCCTGGCGCTGCAGCCAGCGGAACAGCGCCGGGCGCTGCCAGCTGCCACAGTCGATCCGGGCACCCAGGGCCTCCGGCAGCACCCGGGGCAGGTTTTCCGGCAGCCCGCCGCCGGTGACATGGCACAGGGAGTGCACGTCCACCGCCTCCAGCAGGGCCCGCACCGGCTTCACGTAGATCCGGGTGGGGGCGAGCAGCGCTTCGGCCAGCGCGGTGCCCTCAAGGCTGTCGCCCAGGCCCAGGGGACCCCGCTCCAGGATGCGCCGCACCAGAGAGTAGCCGTTGGAGTGCACGCCGCTGGAGGCCACCCCCAGCAGCACGTCGCCGGCCGCTGCCCGGCGGCCGTCGACGATGGCGTCGCGCTCCACGATGCCGACGCAGAAGCCCGCCAGGTCGTAGTGGCCGGGCGCGTACATGCCCGGCATCTCGGCGGTTTCGCCGCCGATCAGGGCGCAGCCCGCCTGCCGGCAGCCCGCGGCGATGCCCGCCACAACCTCGGCCGCGGTATCGATGTCCAGCCGCCCGGTGGCGTAGTAGTCCAGGAAGAACAGGGGCTCGGCGCCGCTGGTGACCACGTCATTGACGCACATGGCGACCAGGTCGACGCCGATACCCCGGTGGCGGCCAGTCTCCACCGCGAGCGCCAGCTTGGTGCCCACGCCGTCGGTGCCGGACACCAGCACCGGCGCCCGGTAGCGCTCCAGGGGCAGCTGGAACAGGCCGCCGAAGCCGCCGAGGCCGCCCAGCACCTCGGGCCGGGCGGTGGAAGCGGCGTCGGCCTTGATGCGGTCCACCAGGGAGGTGCCGGCGTCGATGTCCACACCGGCGTCCCGGTAGGTGAGAGGCGGGGTGGCAGGGGAGTCCGGGGTCAAGCTGCTCTCCTTTCGAGGGTGCGCGGGGCGCTGCGGGGCGCTGCGCCGCGCTCGGTCCGATACGGCGCTCATGGTAACTTACGGCGCTGAATGACGCCTGAACGCCGCTTGTCGCATCTGTTCCCGGAGCCCGCATGTATCGCGCACTTTTGCTGCTGGTCCTGCTCTGCCTGGCGCCCCTTTCCGCCCCCGCCCAGACCGCCCCCGGCGAAATTTCGGTGGCCGTCGAGGACGACAGCGCCGAGAGCCGCAAGCCGGCGCTGGAAGCCGCCCTGGAGCAGGCGCTGGTGCGCCTCAGCGGGCGGCCCGGGGTGGCCGGCGAGCCGCTGCTGGAGGAGCTGCTGGGGGCGCCGCAGCGCTATCTCCAGCAGTTCCGCTATGAGGGCGGCGGCACCGACGAGGACCCCCTGCAGCTGCTGGTGCGCTTCGACATGGAGGCGCTGACCCGGGCCCTGGTGGAGCGGGGCGTGCCGGTATGGGATCCGGGCCGGCCGCCGGTGCTCACCTGGCTGGCCTACGAAACCGACCAGGGCCGGGGACTGGTGGCGGAGGGAGACGATCCCACCGGGGTCGGCGCCGCCTTGCAGGAGGCGGCTGCAGACATCGGCCTGTCGGTCATGTTCCCGCTGCTGGACCTGCAGGACCAGGCCCGGGTCGGCTACGCCGACGTCGCCGGCGGTTTCACCACGACGGTGGCGGAGGCGTCCCGGCGCTACGGCACCCCCCTGCTGTTGGTGGGCCGGGTGCGCGCCCTGGCGGACGGTAGCTGGCGTGGGCGCTGGAACCTGCTGGCCGAAGAGCTGGGCGGGACGTGGAACTCCAGCGGCGGTGACCGCCGGGAAGTGCTGCGCGAGGCGATGGCCGGGCTGGCCAGCCGGTTGCACTCCGAGTACGCGGTGCTGCCTGACCTCAGCGCCGAGGCCGGGCTGCGGTTGCAGGTGGCGGGCGTCACGGGGCTGCAGGGCTATGCGGACCTGGAATCCTACCTGGAGGGGCTGACCGGCGTGGCCGGCCTGACCCTGGAGACGGTGGATGCCGACGTGGTGGGCTTCCGGCTGCGGCTGTCCCAGCCCCGCGACCGGGTGCTGCGGGAGCTGCGGCGCGGCCTGCGGCTGGTGCCGGTGGACGAGTCCGTTTCCCTGGACCCCGCCGATCCAGACGCCGGCGAGCAGGTATGGAGCTTTCGGGTCGCCCCGTGAAGCTGCATCACATCCCCAATGCCATCACCGTGCTGCGGCTGCTGCTGGTGCCGCCGGTGGTGGCGCTGATCCTGGCCGGGGACCAGGTTGCCGCCCTGGTCCTGTTCCTGGCGGCCGGTATTTCGGACGGCGTGGACGGCTTTCTGGCCCGGCATTTCCACTGGCACAGCCGCATGGGTGCCCTGCTGGACCCGCTGGCCGACAAGCTGCTGCTGCTGGGCACGTTCGTGGCCCTGACGCTTGAGGGGCTGCTGCCGGTCTGGCTGCTGGCCGCCGCCGTGCTGCGCGACGCGGTGATCCTGGGCGGTGCCGCCTGCTACCGGCTGCTGGTCGGCCGAGTCGACGCCGAGCCCTTGATCATCAGCAAGCTCAACACCCTGCTGCAGATCCTGCTGGCGGTGCTGAGTCTGCTGCCATGGGACAGCCCGGAGGCCGCCCGGGAGGGGCTGCTGGGCCTGCAGATCCTGACCCTGGTGACCATCGTCGGCAGCGGCGGCGCCTACGTACTGGGCTGGAGCGAGCGCGCGGCGCGGCACTGGCCCCGGGACGGACGGTGAGCGGCGGCGCCCCGCAGCTGGCTCTGGATCTGCGCTGGGACCGGGCCTGCGAGCTGGACAGCTACGTGGCCACGGACGGCGGCGCGGTGCTCGCCGCGGTGCGCGCTGCCGCCGCCGGCAGCGGCACGCCGGTGATGCTCTATGGCGCACCGGGCAGCGGCAAGTCCCACCTGCTCCAGGCGGCCTGCTCCGAAGCCCACGGTGGCGGACGCGCCGCGGTCTACCTGCGGCTCGCCGAGGCCCGCGCGGCCATGACGCCGGAAGTGCTGGAGGGCCTTGAAGGGCTGGGGCTGGTGGCCCTCGACCAGTGGGAGGCGGTGGCCGGGGAACGGACCTGGG
>CAZAQB010000205.1:1704-5052 GCA_964487155.1 uncultured Ectothiorhodospiraceae bacterium | reverse complement strand
CCGCCCAGCACGGTCACCAGCAGGGCGGCAAGGCCGATGAGAGTCCCCTGCGCCTCAACCCGGGTGCCGGTCCACACCAGCCCCGCCACCAGGGCCGCCGCCGAGGGGCTGGGCAGCCCCTGGAAATAGCGCTTGTCGGAGACCCCGGCCTGGGTGTTGAAACGGGCCAGGCGCAGGGCGGCGCAGGCGCTGAACACGAAGGCGCCCAGCCAGCCCAGCTTACCCCAGAAGTCTCCCAGGGCGGCCAGATCCGCCAGCGCCCACTGATAGACCACCAGGGCGGGGGCCAGCCCGAAGGAGACCATGTCCGAGAGGCTGTCGTACTGGACGCCGAAGTCACTCTGGGTGTTGGTAAGCCGGGCCACCCGGCCATCCAGGCCGTCCAGCACCATGGCGACGAAGATGGCGATGGCCGCCCGGCCGAAGGCTTCGTTGTTGGCGGCGACGATGGCGTAGAAGCCAAAAAACAGGGCCCCGGTGGTCAGCAGGTTGGGCAGCAGGTAGATGCCGCGATGGCGGGGGCGGGACTCGGGCTGCTTCTGCTCGGGGTCCATGGTGCCTCCACGCCAGGGAGATCGGGGGCGGCGGCCCGGCCAGATCGGTGATCCAGCGTAGGTTCGGGAAGCGCCGCCGGCGCTACCCGACGTATCGACGGCGGCCGTCGCTGCCAGCTCAGGCTCTGCCAAACGCGGCCCAGGCGTCGATCAGCACCGCGGTGTCGGGCTGCCCACGGCAGCCGAACTACGGAGATCCGGCCACCCCTTGCGGGGCGCCGGACGGCTCAGTTGCGGTTCTTGTCCACCAGGCGCTTGGCGGCGATCCAGGGCATCATGCCCCGCAGCTGCTCGCCCACCACCTCGATGGGATGCTCGGCGGCCTGGCGGCGCATCGCCTTGAGCCGCGGCGCGCCGGCCTGGTTCTCCAGCACGAACTCCTTGGCAAACTGGCCGGTCTGGATCTCCTCCAGGATCTCGCGCATGGCGTAGCGGGACTCTTCGTTGACCACCCGGGGGCCCCGCGTGAAGTCACCGTACTCCGCCGTGTTGGAGATGGAGTAGCGCATGTTGGCGATGCCGCCCTCGTAGAGCAGGTCGACGATCAGCTTGGTCTCGTGGAGGCACTCGAAGTAGGCCATCTCCGGCGAGTAACCGGCCTCCACCAGGGTCTCGAAGCCCGCCTGGATCAGCGACGTGATGCCGCCGCACAGCACCACCTGCTCACCGAACAGGTCGGTCTCGGTTTCTTCCCGGAAGCTGGTCTCGATGACTCCGGCCCGGCCGCCGCCGTTGGCGCTGGCGTAGGACAGGGCCACCTCCCGAGCGCGCCCGGAGGCGTCCCGATGGATGGCGATCAGGCTGGGCACGCCGCCGCCGTCCACGTAGGTGGAGCGCACCAGGTGGCCGGGGCCCTTGGGGGCGATCATGATCACGTCCAGGTCGGCGCGCGGCTCGATCTGGCCGAAGTGAATGTTGAACCCGTGGGCGAAGGCGATCGCCGTCCCCTGCTTCAGGTTGGGCTCGATCTGCTCGGTGTAGACCCGGGGCTGCTGCTCGTCGGGCGTCAGGATCATCACCAGATCCGCGCGGGCCGCGGCATCCTCGATGGAGGCCACCTCCAGGCCCGCGTCCTGGGCCTTCTTCGCGGAGCCGGAGCCCTGGCGCAGGCCCACCACGACGTTCACGCCGGAGTCCTTCAGGTTGTTGGCATGGGCGTGGCCCTGGGAGCCGTAGCCCACCACTGCCACGGTCATGCCGCGGATGACGGACAGGTCGGCGTCCTTATCGTAGAAGACTTTCATGGTTTCCCCGCTGCTCCTCTGTTCTGCGGCCGGTGGCTGCCGGCTCAGATCTTCATGTGCCGTTCGCCGCGGCCGATGCCGATGACGCCGGAGCGCACCACCTCCAGCGGCTCGCGGTTGCCCAGGGCCTCCAGGAAGGCGTCCAGCTTGGAGCTGGTGCCGGTGAGTTCGATGGTGTAGACGCGGTCGGTGACGTCGAGGATGCGGCCGCGGAAGATATCCGCCAGGCGCTTGTATTCCTCCCGGGCCTCGCCGCTGGAGGCCGGCACCTTGATGAGCAGCATCTCGCGCTCGATGTGGGGCGACTCGGTGATATCCATCACCTTGACTACATCCAGCAGCTTGTTGAGCTGCTTGATGATCTGCTCGATGATCCGGTCGTCGCCGATGGTCACCAGGGTCATGCGCGAGAGGGTGGCATCGTCGGTGGGCGCCACCGTCAGGCACTCGATATTGTAGCCCCGGGCGGTAAAAAGGCCGGCGATGCGGGCCAGGGCGCCGAACTCGTTCTCAACTAGAATCGATACGATGTGCCGCATGGTGATGGATCTGCCGCAAGCCCCGCGCTTCGATAAACGGCGCCCACCGCGCCGGAGCGCGCCGCGAAAGGCGTCCAAAACTAATGCCCGGCAGGGGTAGCGTCAAGCACAGGCCGACACAACTGCCGAAAACTCCGGCGCTTCCTGGCCTGCCGCCGCGGCGGCTTTGGCACCGGGCAACGCCCGGGATCGCCGGCCGGCGCGCGGGAGAGGTGCCGGGCGCAGGGTCCAGCAGGGCGTCAGGCTGCCGGGTCGATCACAGTCACGGACGCGCCGGGCGGCGCATACTTTTGCGGTCACCGGAGCGAAGGGGAGCCACCCATGCGGGCCATCGTGTTGCTGCTGGCGCTGGCGCTGGCCACTGCCGTCCAGGCCCAGGGCCAGCAGCGCTATGTCTACAAGTGGAGCGATCCGGACGGCACGGTTCACTACACCGCGCTGCCGCCCCAGGGCATCGACGCCCAGCGCATCCCCATCCAGGTGGCTCCGGAATCGGCCCGCCGCGAGCTTCAGCAGCGCTCCGGCGCGGGTCCCTCGGGCGGTGCGACGGACTCCCGCCAGGTGGACGCCCGGGGCCGCACAGCGGAGCAGGTGGCTTTCCTGAAGCAGCAGTGCGAGGCCGCCCGCAACAACATCCGCGCCCTGCAGTCGGGAGGCACCAACCGCCGCTTCATGGGGCCGGACGGCAAGGTGGTCCGCTTCACCGCCGAGGAGCGCGACTCCGAGATCGCCGAGAACCAGGCCTACCTGGACGAATACTGCGGCGAGTTCCAGCGCTGACCGGCGCCCGCCGAGCAAGGCCGGACGCGTCGCGCCGGCGCCGGCCATTGGTTACTCTTGGGGCCCAATCCCGACGCAGATGCGGAGCCCCCATCAAGCCATGCGAGTGACACGGTTTCCCCTGTTCACCTCCAAGGAGGATCCGGCCGAGGCAGAGGTCGTCAGCCACCGGCTGATGCTGCGCGCCGGCATGATCCGGCGCCTGGGCGCCGGGCTCTACACCTGGATGCC
>CAZAQB010000205.1:0-1604 GCA_964487155.1 uncultured Ectothiorhodospiraceae bacterium | reverse complement strand
GAGGAGAAATCCACCCCCGGCATCCAGACCGTGGCGGAGCAGGCCGAAATGCTCGGCATCAGCGCCGCCCAGGTGGTGAAGAGCCTGGTGGTGGTCGCCGACGACCAGCCGGTGGTGCTGTTCGTGGCCGGCGACGACGAGGCCAACCTGGTGAAGGCCGGCCTCGCCCTGGGCGCCGACCAGGTGCGCATGGCGGAGGCCGACGAGGCGCTGGCGGCCACCGGCGTGCCCAAGGGCTTCATCGGCCCCAAGGGCCTGCCGGAGGGGCTGCGCACCCTGGTGGACCAGCGCGCCGCCCGGGCGGTGAACTTCTCTTCCGGGTCGAACCGGGCCGACTGGCACTGGATCAACCTCAACTGGGGCCGCGACCTGCCGCTGCCCGAAGTGGCCGACCTGCGCACCGTGCGCCCCGGCGAGGGCTGCCCCCGTTGCGAGGGCACCCTGGCCGTGGCCCGGGGCATCGAGGTCGGCCACATCTTCCAGCTGGGCACCAAGTACAGCCAGGCCATGGACGCCACGGTGCTGGACGAGTCCGGCGCCAGCGTGCCCATGACCATGGGCTGCTACGGCATAGGCTGCACCCGGGTGGTGGCCGCCGCCATCGAGCAGAACCATGACGACCGGGGCATCATCTGGCCGGGGCCCATGGCGCCCTTCCAGGTGGGGATCGTCTCCATTAACACGCACAAGTCCGAGCGGGTACGCCAGGTGGCGGAGAACCTGCACCGGGAGTTCGAGGAGGCCGGACTGGCGCCCCTCTGGGACGACCGCGACGCCCGCCCCGGAGTGAAGTTCGCCGACATGGAACTGATCGGCATCCCCCACCGGGTGGTGGTCAGCGACCGGGGCCTGGATGGCGGCACCGTGGAATACCGGGGCCGCCAGGACGACGCCAGCCAGGACGTGCCCCTGGAGGGCATCGTGCGGCTGGTCACCGAGCTGAGCGACTGAGAACCTGTGACCAGGACCATGGGCCGCCACCTCGCCACCGCCCTGCTGGCCTTGGCCCTGGCCCTGTCCGGCCCGGTGGCGGCGTTGGAGAATACCCGGCCGGCGCACCCGGATCCGGCCCTGCGCGGCGCCCTCGAGCAGGCCATGAATACCGCGGAGAGCTTCCAGAGCCGCTTCGACGCCCAGGTCTGGCTGATGGACATGTCCGCCCGGCTGGAGCGGCGCATCCCCGACCCCGAGCGGCGCCTGGCGCTGCTGCGCATGGTGCACGAGGAGGCCACCCGGGCGGACCTGCGGCCCGAGTGGGTGCTCGCGGTAATCCAGGTGGAGAGCAATTTTGACCGCTTCGCCATCTCCAGCGCCGGCGCCCGGGGCCTGATGCAGGTGATGCCATTCTGGCTGGACGAGATCGGCCGGCCCGAGGACAACCTGTTCCGGGTCCGCACCAACCTGCGCATGGGCTGCACCATCCTGCGCTACTACCTGGACCGGGAGAACGGCGACCTGACCCGGGCGCTCGCCCGCTACAACGGCAGCTTGGGCAAGACCTGGTACCCGGCACGGGTCTACGAGGCCCTCAACGAACGCTGGTTCATGCACTAGCCCGAAGATTTCACAAATTTGCACCGATCTCGCTTGTCTCTTGGCCCCAC
>CAZAQB010000204.1:0-5221 GCA_964487155.1 uncultured Ectothiorhodospiraceae bacterium | reverse complement strand
GATGATTCCACCCGGCACCCAGCGAAGCCCGCCGTAGGGCAGGTTGCGAAGAAACCTGCCACTGGGCGGCGGTCTGGGAACCTCGGCTTGGGCCAGGCACGGCCCTGGACCTGGACCTGGACACGGTGGCACCTGAGACGTCGGCCCCCACGTTTCTTCGCAACGTGGGGCTACGGCGGGCGTGTCCAACGCCGTGCCGCGACCCGGAGCACCGGCGAACCAGCGCCCCGTAAGCAGACGCGGAGACGGATGAGGCCCCAGTCAAAAAAACGGGGACGGCAAAACCCCGCCCCCGGGTTCCCGTGGAGGATGGAACGCGGAATCCGTGGTGCCTCAGAGCGGGGCTTCCACGCGGGGAACGCCGGCGGCCTGGGCCAGCCAGGGCGGCGGGTTGGTGGCCAGGACCTCGACCAGCTCGGTGGCTACCGCCCGGGCGTCGCCGCCCTGCGGCCGCTTCACCGGATGCACCCCGGCTCGCACCACCTTGGCCGCCGGTGGCCCGCCTATGGAAACCGCGAAAACGATGGCGCAATCCTTGATCAGCCCGACCCGGGTCGCAGTGTTAACATCTCCGCCCGCCACCGTCGGCACCTCGCGGCGGTCCACCAGGCGAACCGCCTCAGGCGAGACCTGGAAGATCAGGAAGCGGCGGCAGTTGCCAAAGTGGCCGTCCAGCCGGCCGGAGGTGTTGGAGGCGCAGGCTACCTGAACAGTCCCCGGTGCGGGCATCCGCGACTCCAGCTCCGGCAGCGCCTCCTCCTCGGGCAGGGCCTGCGCACCCTTCAACAGATCCAGCGCCTGGCGCAGGTGCTCCCCCTCGGGTGCACCGGTGCCGTCGTCGAGCGCCAGGGCCAGCCGCTTGCCCGGCAACCTGGCCAGGTTCGCGTCGTTGATGTCGGGGCCCAGCACCTGCACCAGGGCGGCCATCAGGCGCCGCACGTCCATGTCCGGCAGGGCCCGGGCCGCCAGGGCGATGCGCAGCGCCACGGCCTCGGAGAGTTCCTCGGTCATGGCAGGCCCCTCAGTTGAGCTTCTGGATGCAGTCGTCGATGGGGCAGATGACCACGCACTGGGGCTCGTCGTGGTAGCCGTCGCACTCGTTGCAGGTGTCGGCCTTGATCTCGTAGGCCAGCAGCCCCTCCTTGATGGCGTCGGTGGGGCACAACGGCAGGCAGTCGCCGCAGGAAATGCACTCGTCACTGACAATGGTCATGCTCATGGCTTGAGTCCTCTGGGTGCGGGACACGGCCAGGCCGGCCCCGTAGTCTTCAGGTTTCCGTTACAGCCGCTTGGCCCGCAGGGTGATGGGGAAGCTCGGCACCTCGGGCAGCGGCTCGATGAAATAGCCGCTGCCGTCGGCGAGCCGCAACTCGCCGCCCCACTGTTCCGGGCCGGTGTGCTCCAGGCTGAGGATGGTTTCCTCCAGGTCCTTCTTCGGCAGGTAGAACACCAGAGTGCCGTCGTCGCCCTGGCTGATCATTACATTTGCCATTACGGTTTCCCTGCGAGAGAGGGGCCGTGCAGGGCCCCTCCCCGCGTTTTCAACGGACCAGGTCGAAGCCGTAGTCCGTCTTACCCATCAGGCTGGTGTCCGCGTCCAGCCGCTCCAGCACCGTGTTGACCAGGGTGGTGAGGATGGTCATGGCGCCCTCGTAACCCAGGGTGGTCTGGCGGTGCAGGTGGTGGCGGTCGAAGATCGGGAAGCCCAGGCGGACCAGCGGCACCTCGTGCTCCTTGCCCTTGCGCAGGGTGTCGCGCTGGATGAACTTGCCGTAGGAGTTGCCGATCAGCAGGTCGGGCTTATTGGTGAACATCAGCGAGCGCAGGTGCCACAGGTCGCGGCTCACATGCACCGTCGCCTGCTGTCCGTAGGGCGACTCCGAGAGCTCCTTGGTCATGGCCTTGCCCCAGCGCTTGTTGGCGTTATGGCAGAGCACGTCGGTGGGCTCCATGCCCAGTTCCAGCAGGAACCGGGCCAGCCCCATGACGAAGTCCGGATCGCCGTACAGTGCCACCCGCTTGCCGTGCAGCCAGGAGTGGGAGTCGGTCATCATGTCCACCAGCCGGCCGCGCTCCTTCTCCAGGGAGGCGGACACGGGCTTGCCGGTGAGCTCGGAGACCTTCATCAGGAAGGCGTCGGTGCCGGCCAGCCCCATGGGAATCGCCTCCAGGGAAGCGGCGTGGCCCCAGGTCTCCTTGACGAACTTCTTCGTCTTGGTGAGGCCCCAGGGCTGCAACAGCAGGGTGTCGATGGCGTTGGGGGCGTCCTTGACCTGCTCCGCGGTGGTGCCGCCGGCGTACATCCGGTACTCGCCGTCGCAGGGGGTGTCCAGCACCTCCTCCGGGTCACTCAGCAGCGTGCAGGGCACATCCATCTCGCCCAGCATGCGCTTGATCACCCGGAAGTTGCCCAGGTAGGTCTCGAAGCCCGGCACCACGTTCACACCGCCGTTGGAGCCGACTTCCTTGCCCTCCATGTCGTTGATGGTGAAGTAGCGCAGGGTCCCCTCGCACATGTTGTCCCAGCCGGTAACGTGGCTCCCCACGAAGCTGGGGGTGTGGGCAAAGGGTGTTGGCACATCTTCAGGAATGGCCCCGTCCTTCTTGGCGTTGCCGATAAAGGCGTTGAGGTCGTCGCCGATGACTTCCGCCATGCAGGTGGTGGACACCGAGAGCATCTTCGGCTGGTACACCTGGTAGGCGTTGCGCAGCCCCTCGATCATGTTCTTGGTGCCGCCGAACACCGCCGCGTCCTCGGTCATGGAGTCCGACACGCAGGCGATGGGCTCCTTGAAGTGGCGGTTGAAGTAGGTGCGGAAATAGGCCACGCAGCCCTGGCTGCCATGCACATAGGGCAGCGAGCCGTCGAAGCCCAGGGAACAGAGCACCGCGCCCAGCGGCTGGCAGGCCTTGGCCGGGTCGACGGTCAGGGCCTCGCGGGCGAAGTTGAGTTCCTGGTACTCGGGGGTGGTGGTCCACTGGAAGACCTCTTCCACCTTGTCGTCGGGCACGCCGTCCTCGAACTCCCGGCGCTTGCGCGCGAACATATCCTGGTACTCCTCCTGGTTGAACAGGGGGTAGCAGGGCTCAATGTTTTCAGTGGTCTGCGCCATGATCTTCATCTCCCACCGCGACACGGCCGCGGTCATCTAAAGGTTCCGGTGACCCCGGCCGGGGTCACGACGCCCCGGCCGGCGACGTGCCTCAGGCGGCCTGCTCGTCGGCCCTATCCTTCTGCTTCCAGGGCGGCGTCAGCGCGCCCCAGCACGGATTGTTGAGGGTCATGTCCATGTCCCGGGCGAAGATGGCGAAGCCGTCGTAGCCGTGATACGGACCCGAGTAGTCCCAGGAGTGCATCTGCCGGAAGGGCAGACCCATCTTGTGGAACACGTACTTCTCCTTGATGCCGGAACCCACCAGGTCGGGCTTGAGCCGGTTGGCGAAGGCCTCCAGCTCGTAGGCGCTGGCATCGTCGAAGATCACCGTGCCGTCCTTGAGCTCCTTGATGGTGCGGTCGTAGTCATCGTTGTGGGCGAACTCGTAGCCCGCGCCGACGATTTCCATGCCGAGATCTTCGTAGGCACCCACCACGTGGCGTGGCCGCAGCCCGCCGACGTAGAGCATCACCTTCTTGGCCTCCAGGCGCGGCCGGTACTTGGCCAGTACCTCATCGACCATGGGCTGGTACTTGGCGATGACCCGCTCGGCCCCCTCCTTGATGGTGTCGTCGAACTGGGCGGCGATCTTGCGCAGGGACTCGGCGATCTTGGTGGGGCCGAAGAAGTTGTACTCCAGGTACGGAATGCCGAACTTCTCCTCCATGTGCCGGCAGATGTAGTTCATGGAGCGGTAGCAGTGCAGCAGGTTGAGCTTCACCCCAGGGGTGTTTTCCATCTCCTTCAAGGTGCCGTCGCCGGACCACTGGGCCACCACCCGCAGACCCATCTCCTCCAGCAGGATGCGCGAGGCCCAGGCGTCACCGCCGATGTTGTAGTCGGCGATGATGGCCACGTCGTAGGGCGTGGTCTCGACGGTGGATTCCTTGCCGGTGTCCAGCACCCAGTCGCGCACCGCGTCGTTGGCGATGTGGTGGCCCAGCGACTGGGAGACGCCCCGGAATCCCTCGCAGCGCACCGGCACTATTGGCTTGCCGGTGTCCTTGGACTTCTCCTTGGCCACCGATTCGATGTCGTCACCGATCAGGCCGATGGGGCACTCCGACTGCACTGAGATGCCCCGGTTCAGGGGGAACAGGGTCTCGATCTCGTCGATCATCTTGGCGAGCTTCTTGTCGCCGCCGAAGACGATATCCTTCTCCTGGAAGTCGGAGGTGAAGTTCAGGGTGCCGAAGCTGTCCACGCCGGTGTCGCCGGTGTAGTAGTTACGACGGCCCGCCCGCGTGTACTGGCCGCAGCCTATCGGGCCGTGGGAGATATGGATCATGTCCTTGATGGGACCCCACACCACGCCCTTGGAGCCGGCGTAGGCGCAGCCGCGCACCGTCATCAGGCCCGGCTGCGACTTGCGATTGGACGTGATGCACTGCTTGGAGCGCTCGATGCTCTGGTCGTTGACGGTCATGTGCTTGGCGCGATCCTTCCGCGCCGCCTCGGGATAGACCTCCAGGACCTCCTGGATCAGGTCCTTGCGGTCATCGCTGCTCTGCTCGCTCATCTGCTTTCTCCTCGGGCCCGCCACCAATCCGTGGACGGGCTCCGTGAGTGAATCGGACTGGGTCTCGGGAGGGCTCAGGCGCCGGCGGCCGCGCTCTGGCCGATAATGGTCTCGTCGTCGGGCTCGAGGATGCCGAACTCCATGAGCAGCTCCTCCAGATCGTCCATCTCCAGCGGCGTGGGGACGACCATCTTCTTGTTGTCGACCATCTTCTGGGCCAGGGCCCGGTACTCGTCGGCCTGGTTGGCGGTGCTGTCGTACTCGATGACCGTCATGCGCCGGATCTCGGCGTGCTGCACCACGTTGTCCCGGGGCACGAAGTGAACCATGTGGGTGCCCATGCGCTCGGCCAGGGCCTCGATCAAATCCACTTCGCGGTCGGTATTGCGGGAGTTGCAGATCAGGCCCGCCAGGCGGACGCTGCCAGTCTTGGCGTACTTGCAGATGCCCTTGGCAATGTTGTTGGCCGCGAACATGGACATCATCTCGCCGGAGACCACGATGTAGATCTCCTGGGCCTTGTTCTCGCGGATGGGCATGGCGAAGC
>CAZAQB010000203.1:0-5282 GCA_964487155.1 uncultured Ectothiorhodospiraceae bacterium | reverse complement strand
CAGTCCTCAGTCCTCAGTCCTCAGTCCTCAGTCCTCAGTCCTCAGTCCTCAGTCGCATCCCGGCTTGCCCGCAGATACCAGGTCACCAGCACTGCGTAGCCGGCGGCCAGCAGGGCCTGAACCAGGGCCGGCAGGCTCTCGGGCCAGGGCGCCGCGATCCCGGCCGCGCCGTGGAGGAAGTAGGCCAGCACCAGCATGGCGCTCCAGGCCAGGGTATAGCGCCGGCCATGCAGCACGCCCCGCAGCGCCAGCATCAGTGGTAGCAGAAATACGACGAGCAGCACCGAGCGCAGTTGCGGTGGCGGCGGGTACAGGACGGTGAGGCGGGCCATGAGCAGTGCCACCAGCCCCAGGTAGGCGGCCACCGCCCCCCGCCGCAGCCAGGCCGGGTCGATCACGGGGTGGCGCCGCGGCCCCGCTGCAGGGCCAGCGCCGCCTCCGCCAGGCGGCGGCCCAGTGCCCGGCACAGGCGCTTCTCGTCGTCGGTGAGCGGCAGGTCGCTGTCGGCTCCAGCCAGGTGACTGGGGCCGTACGGGGTGCCGCCGCTGCGCGTGCGCGTGAGGGCCGGCTCGGAATAGGGCAGACCGAGCAGCAGCATGCCGTGGTGCAGCAGCGGGATCATCATGGAAAGCAGGGTGGTCTCCTGGCCCCCGTGCAGGCTGGCGGTGGAGGTGAACACCGCCGCCGGCCGTCCCGTCAGGGTGCCGCTTATCCACAGCCCCGAGGTGGTGTCCAGGAAGTGCTTCAGGGGCGCGGCCATGTTGCCGAACCGGGTGGGGCTGCCCAGCGCCAGGCCTTGGCACTGCTCCAGATCCTCCAGGGTCGCATAGGGTGGACCCTCCGGCGGTACCGCCGGGGCCGTTGCCTCGGTGGCCGGGGAGACCGGCGGCACCGTGCGCACTCGGGCGGCGGCGCCGTCCACTTCCTCCACGCCGTGGGCCACCTGGCGGGCCATCGCGGCAGTGGCGCCGAAGCGGCTGTAGTAGAGCACCAGCACTTCCAGCATGCAGTGGCTCCTCCTCAACGACGCGGGGCTGCGCCGGGCGGCGGGGTTGCCCGGGGCAGAATACTAACCGGTGCTGGCCGACGTCACGCGTTCGAGCGCCGCTGGCGCTCGCCGCGCTCCCCCGGGGGCGCCATTTCAATGCGTCGCCATTGGGCTACAATGGCCGCAGCCCGGAAATCCGGAGAGATTCCGCGGGGTCTTCGCTGGTCATTGAGGTACGCCTTGCCCATGGGGTGCATCCGAGGTCTGCGCCTTGCTGGCCTGCTGCCGGCAATTCTGGCGGTCGCCTGCGCCACCCCCCGTGAGCTCCCCGTGGGGCCTCCCGTGCAGGAAATGAGCGACGCCCGTCAGGCGTTGCAGGCGGCCCGGTCGGCGGGCGGCGCCCAGCGCTTTCCCGAGACCTTCGCCCGAGCCCTGGAGCGTATCCAGGAAGCCGAGGCGAGCCTGTCCCGGGGGGATTTTCGCCAGGCGCGGGCGGCGGCGGTGTCCGCCCGGGAGCAGGCGGTGGCCGCGCGGCAGGCGGCCCAGTACATCGAGCGGCTGGAGTAGCAACGCCGTGACGGAAGGGAATTCGACGCGGAAATGGAGTGATTGGCGATGAGCGGCGTGTGTCGGCGGTTCCTGGTGTCGGGCGAGGTGCAGGGCGTGTTCTTCCGGGCCAGCACCCGCGATGTGGCACGCCGGCTCGGGCTCGGGGGGTATGCCGCCAACCTGCCCGACGGCCGGGTGGAGGTGGTGGCCTGCGGCACCGAGGATGCCCTGGAACGCCTGCGGGAGTGGCTCTATCTTGGGCCGCCCCAGGCGGAAGTGGCCGGCGTCGAGGAGGAGACTGCGGCGGACCCGCAGATTCCGGGCTTCGAGGTGCGCTGAGCGGCGGTGGCCTTTGACCGGCCTGCCTAACCGTGGAACCATTGCGGCCTGCTCCGGCGGCTGTTCCCGGGCAGGGCTGGCGTGGCTGGTGCGCCGGTCCGGGACGCTCCCCGCGCTGTCAGCGGCATCGCATCGGCACGGCGGCCGGCGCCAGGGCCGCCGGGGAGAGCATGGGCCGGGCGATGACCGTCTGGCGCGGTACTACAGATCATTCCGGTCGGGCACCGGTCTGGGGGAGTCGATGAAGCCGTTGGCGTGGATGCTGGTGCTAGGTGTATCCGTCGCGGCCGGAACGGCCTTGGGTGCGGGGGATCCGCAGGCGGGCCGCGACAAGGCCGTGACCTGTGTCGGGTGTCACGGAGTCCCGGGGTATCGCAACAGCTACCCTTCGTTCCGGGTGCCCAAGCTGGGAGGCCAGCATGCCGACTACCTGGTGTCCGCCCTGAAGGCCTACCGGGACGGCGAGCGGGGCCACCAGACCATGCAGGCCCAGGCCCGCCAGCTGTCCGAGCAGGACATGCAGGACATCGCCGCCTACTTCGCCCAGTCCGCCGCCAGCCAATGATGGGAGTGGCCCCACCCATGAGTCGCCGAGTGCTGCCTTTCGTGTTCCTCGCCGGCCTGCTGGCCACTCCGGCGCTGGCGGTGCCGCTGGGGGATGCCGCCGCGGGCAAGGAGAAATCGGCCCCGTGCGCTGCCTGTCACGGCCCCCAGGGCAACGCCTCCAATGCCGCATTCCCGAAGCTTGCCGGCCAGTACGCGGACTACCTGCTTCACTCGCTCAAGGCCTACCAGTCCGGCGGCCGGCAGAACCCGGTCATGGCGGGCCAGGTGGCCAACCTCTCCGAGCAGGACATGCGCGACCTGGCCGCCTATTTCGCCAGCCAAGCAGGCGATCTGAGCGTCCTGGAACGCTGAGGCCGCGCCCATGCGTGCTCTTGTCCTAGCCGCCCACGGCAGCCGCCTGGAGGCTTCCAACCAGGAGGTCCGGGCCTTCGCCGTGCAGCTGGCCGGCAGGCTGAAAGGCAGCTTCGACCGGGTGGAGTGCGCGTTCCTGGAACTGGCCTCGCCGGCCATCGACGAAGCCGTGGAACGGCTCTACGCCGAGGGCCTCACGGAAGTGGTGGTGTACCCGTACTTTCTGGCGGCCGGCCGCCACGTCGCCGGCGACATTCCCGAGATCATCGGCGAGCTGGAACGCCGCCTGCCCAGCCTGGAGATCACCCTGGTGCCCTACCTGGGAGCCGACTCGGACCTGCCGGATCTGGTGGCGCGGCGGTTGCGGGGCGACTGAGCGTCGCGCGGCGGGCGGGCAGGGCGCAGCCCACCGCTGACCTGGCCCGGATGCTGGGTTTCGCTTCGCTCAACCCAGCCTACGCCGGCTGAATGGGGGGACGCCGGATGCGGCGCGTTGGGCCTTATCCGGCCTACGCGGGCCTCGACCAGGCCCCGGAGCCTGGGCGGAGGGCGTAGGCCGGATAAGCGAAGCGCATCCGGCGTCTTCACTCAGTCCTCGACCGCCCCGCCAGCATGGCCTCGTAGCCTTCCCGAAAGCTCGGATAGATGAACTGGTAGCCGCTGGCCTTCAGCCGGGCGTTGGAGCAGCGTTTGTTGCCGGCGCGGCCGCCGTCGGGGGGGGCCGGGATCCGCTCCGGACGGGGCCGGTCCAGGCGCTCCGCGAGCCAGTCCATGACCTCGCATTCGGTGCCGGGGTGATCGTCCACCGCCAGGTAGCGGGAATCCGCCGCCTGCAGCGCGGCGATATGGGCCAGCACCCCCACGCAGTCGTCTTCATGGATCCGGTTGGTGTACTGGGGCGGGCCGGCATGGCAGGGGTCACCGGCCTCCGCCTTGCGCAGCATGCGCTCGCGCCCCGGTCCGTAGATGCCGCCGAAGCGCACCACGGTGCCTGGATGACGGGACCCCAGCAGGGCGTGCTCCGCCTCCAGCACCCGGCGCCCGTTAAAGCCCCGGGGCTCGGTGGGGGAGTCCTCATCCACCCAGCTGCCGTCGGCCTGGCCGTAGACGGCGGTGCTGGAAACGAACACCACCCGCCGCGGCCTCTGGTCCCGGGCGTCGAGGGCTGCCAGCAGGTTCCTCAGCCCGCTGACGTAGGCCTCCCGGTAGCCGGCATCGTCATATTGGCTGGGGGTGGCCAGGTAGAACACGCAGTCCAGGCCGGCGGGCAGCAGCTCGGCCAGGCGCTCCGGCTGCTGCAGGTCTGCCTGCAGGTGGATCAGCGGGGGCGGCAGTGCCTCGGCGCGGCGCCGCAGGCCCCAGACTTCGTGTCCGGCGTGCGCAAGGGCCTGGCCCAGGCGGACGCCGATCTTGCCGCAACCGGCGATCAGCGAGCGCGCACGGGTATCAGTCATCGGGAGTCTCCTCGGTTGCTCATGGGGGCGGACTCTGCCCCTTATGGTGCGCGGCTGGCGAGTCCCGCAACAGCCGTGAGCCGCCGGCGGGTACAATGGCCGGCTCCCTTGCTGCCCCGGTGACCTCCGCCCCGTGACTGCCCGCCGCTTGCGGCGCATGCGCGCCGCCCTGGACCGCCGCCAGCCGGACCTGCGGGTTCTGCTGGACGGCGTTCACAAGCCCCACAACCTGTCTGCCGTGATGCGGACCTGCGACGCCGTGGGCGTGATGCAGGCCCATGCGGTGTGGTCGGGGGACCGCCTGGCGGTGCACCGGCAATGCTCCGCCGGTGCCGGCCGGTGGGTGGACCTGGCCCTGCACCGCAGCGTGGACGAGGCGGTGGACGCCCTGCACGGCGAGGACATCACAGTCTATGCCGCGCATCTTTCGGACCAGGCGGTGGACTTCCGCCAGGTCGACTTCACCCGCCCAAGCGCCGTGCTGATGGGCGCGGAGCGCTGGGGGGTGAGCGCGGCGGGGGCCGCGGCGGCGGACGGCCATGTGGTCATCCCGATGATGGGGCTGGCGGAGTCGCTGAACGTCTCGGTGGCGGCGGCCGTGCTGCTCCACGAGGCCCAGCGCCAGCGCCTGGCCGCCGGCTTCTATGACCGCCCGCGGCTGGACCCGGAGCGCTACCGGCGCATCCTGTTCCGCTGGCTGCAGCCCCGCCTGGCCGCCCACTGCGACGCCCGTGGCCTGCCCTATCCGGATCTGGATGAGAACGGGCACGTGGCCTCGGACTGGGTGTTGCCCGGCTGAGTGCCGGCTGCGGTCGCTTGCCACAAGCCCTGGAGGGCAGGTTTCTGCGCAACCTGCCCTACGGCGGGCCCTGGCGACACGACAGGGATACCCCGGCCTCGAACCCTGCCCGCCGTAGCCCCACGTTGCGAAGAAACGTGGGGATGGGCGTATCGGCTGCCGCCCCGGCAGATCATCCCCAAGTCCGACAGGCTGCTAGCCCGAAGATTTCATGAATTTGTGCTGATATCGCGTA
>CAZAQB010000202.1:1173-5285 GCA_964487155.1 uncultured Ectothiorhodospiraceae bacterium | reverse complement strand
GCACCGCCCGCCGTAGCCCCACGTTGCGAAGAAACGTGGGAGCCGGCGTAGCAAGCGCCAAGGCCGTCGTTCCCGAGCCCCGGCCAGGCCCAGACCGAGGCATCCATGCCACCGCCCGGTGGCAGGTTTCTTCGCAACCTGCCCTACAGCGGGCTACGCTCGGGCCGGGCGGCACCCCCACTCGCGGGTCCGGCATCGCGCTTTTCCTGAACACCGCCTCAGCCATGGAGCATGATCGGCTCAAGGGCCTCTCCCTGCTCGGTCACCCGGCCGATCTTCGCCGCCCGGGTGTAGCCCAGCTCGCGCAGGCGCTCCAGGCAGGCATCGGCCCGGTCCGCCGGCACCGAGGCGAGTAACCCGCCCGCCGTCTGCGGGTCGAACAGCAGCGGGTAGCGGGGATGGTCCAGCATCTGCGCCTGGTTGCGCAGGGCCCGGCGCAGGCGCACGTTGGCCGGCTGCAGGGAGCTCAGCACGCCGGCACGCACGGTTTCCTCCGCCCCGTCCAGCACCGGCAGCGCCGCGAGGTCGATCTCGGCGTCGACGCCGGACGGCCGGGTCATCTCCACCAGGTGGCCGAGCAGGCCGAAGCCGGTGATGTCGGTGCAGGCACTGGCGCCGAACCCATGCAGGCACTCGGCGGCCTGCCGGTTCGACTGGATCATCGAGGCGAGCGCGTTGTCGATCCAGCGCCCGCGGGCGGCGAGCTTGGGGTGGGCCGCGAACAGGGTGCCGGTGCCCAGGGCCTTGGTGATGAGGAGCACATCGCCCGAGCGCATGCCGCCCTTGCGCAGGATCGAGCCCGGATCGTCGTCGATCAACCCGTTCACGGCGAAGCCCAGGGCCAGCTCGGCGCCCTCGCCGGTGTGGCCACCCACCAGGGCGCAGTTGGCCTCGTTCAGCACTTGCATGGCCCCGGACATGAGCTGGTAGACGGTGTCCTCGATCTTGCGCTCGAGGCCGGGCGGGACCGTGGCGATCGCCGTCGCCGTCTGCGCCTCCGCGCCCATGGCGAAGATATCGCCCAGGGCGTGGTTGGCGGCCACCTGGCCGAATACGTAGGGATCGGCGATGAAGGCGCGGAAGAAGTCCACCGTGTGCACCACGGCCTTGCCCGGGGGCACCCGCACGACGGCCGCGTCGTCCGGGGCATGCAGGCCGATGATCACGTCGTCGCGCTGCACCGGCTGGAGCTGACCGAGGGCGCTGGACAAGGTGCTCGCCCCGACCTTGGCGCCACAGCCACCGCAGCGCATCGCCACCGCCGAGATGGCCTGCTGGGCCTCCTCGCCCTGCAGCTGCACCGCGTGCCGGGTGTGCTCCCCGGACTCCTCCTCCATGGGCGGCAGCTCACTGTACTTGGCCATGAAGCGGCGGTCGATCGAGTCCTTCCAGCGCCACACCCAGGCGCCCGCGAAGCCGATCCGCCCCCGGGAGGCCACCGCATAGCGGTCGCCGGTGCTGATCAGCGCCAGCCAGTCCTTCTGCGGCTTGAAGGGCCGGGGGCGCCGGCCCTGCACCAGGCGCCGCAGGTTGCGCGCCAGCGGCGGCCCCTGGCGCACCGCGAACACCCCGGACTTGGGCCGCGGGTGATTGACCATCGTGGCGATGTCGCCGGCGGCGAACACCTGCTCGTCAGTGGTGGTCTGCAGGGTCTCGCGCACCTGGATGAAGCCGTTGGCGTCCAGCTCCAGGCCGGTCTCGGCGAGCCAGGGCGCGCCGCCGGCCTGGGTCACCCAGACGATCTCGTCGACCTCAACCGACTTGCCGCCGGCTGCCTGCAGGCAACGCTGCGCCACCTCGCGGACTTCGGCGTCGTTGTGCACCCGCACGCCGCGCTCGTTGAGGGTGCGCTCGAACCAACCCTGCACCCGGCGATTGTGGGTCGGCAGGATGCGCGGGCCGGCGTTGAACAGATCCAGTTCCAGTTCGTCGGGATCGCGCCCCTGGCGCACCAGCTCGTTGCGCAGCCGGTACTGCATCGCCAGCGTCAGTTCGACGCCGCCGGCGCCCGCACCCACCACGGCGATGCGGGTGCGGCCCGGATGCTCGCGCACCCGGCTGAGCAGCGCCTGCCAGCGCCGGTCGAAGCGATTGATTGGCTTGACCGGCACGGCGTGCTCGGCGGCACCGGCGACCTGCTGGAGCTGGGGCGTCGAGCCGATGTTGATGGAAAGCAGGTCGTAGGGAACCGGCGGGCGGCCCCGGCAGCTGACTTTCCGGGCGCCGCGGTCGAGGCCCACCGCCTCGTCGCGGAAGAAGCGCGCGCCGGCGAACTCGCACAGCCGGCGCAGGTCGATGTGCACCTCGTCGTAGCCGTAGTGGCCGGCGACGTAGCCCGGCAGCATGCCGGAGTACGGCGTGTGGGTGTCGCGGCAGATCAGCGTCAGCCGCACGCCGGGCACCGGCCGCATGCCGAAGCGCTTCAACACGGCGACGTGGCTATGGCCGCCGCCGATGAGCACGATGTCGCGAAGAACCGGCTGCTCCGAGCCTTGCATGCAGATGCGCCTGGCAGTCGAGTAGGGGGCAAGCGCCGGCCGGCGCCATCCTGGGGCCAAGCCTACGGGTGAGCCGATGTCCGGAACAAGCGTGCCTGAGCCCGAGAAGGTGATTCAATACAGTCGCTGCGGCCGTGTGCCACTCATCCGGCGCGCATCGCGGCGAGGGCGCCGCTCCCACAGGGGGCTCCGGTGGCCGCCGTTGCCGTTGCCGTAGACCCACGTTGCGAAGAAACGTGGGGGCCGGCGTAGCAACCGCCAAGGCGGCGATCTCCACCCTCGTACCGGGCCCAACCCGAGAGGCCCACATCACCGCCCAATGGCACGTTTCTGCGCAACGTGCCCTGCGGCGGGCTTCGATGCGCGCCGGGTGGGTTCCACACCCGGACCGCGGTCGACGTCAGCCCCATGCCCGGCGGGCGACGTCGGCGACCAGCCGCAGCTTGTCCGCCTGCTGGTCCACGGTGAGGTCGTTGCCGAGCACCGAGGTGCCGAAGCCGCACTGGGTCGACAGCGCCAGCCGGCCAGGGTCGACGTGCCGGGCGGCGGCGTCGATGGCGCGCAGCAGCTCGTCGGGATCCTCCAGGCGGCCATGCTTGGACGAGACCAGCCCCAGCACGACGCTCTTGCCGGCGGGCACCCGGGCCAGCGGCTCGAACCCGCCGGAGCGCTCGTCGTCGTACTCCAGCAGCAGGCGCTCGGCGGCGGTGCCGGCGAAGATGGCATCGGCGATGGGCGCATAGTCGCCGGCCACCAGCCAGCGGCTCGCCTGGTTGCCGCGGCACAGGTGGAGGCCGAACGTAACTCCGTCGATGGCCGCCATCACCCGGTTGTCGAGCTCCACGCCCAGTGCGAGCCAGTCGTCCACCGACCAGCCACGCGCCTCGTAGAAGGCCCGGGTGGCGGCGTCCAGCAGCAGCGGGTAGTGGGGCGCATCAAGCTGGATGTAGGTCGCTCCATACCCGGCCAGCTCCTCCACCTCGGCGCGCAGGATGGCCGCCACGTCGCCGAGGAACTCGGCCAGCGTCGGGTAGGCCCCGGTGGAAGCATCCGGCGACCAGAAGTTGGCGAACAGCCCCGGGCTCGGCAGCGTCACCTTGGCCACCCGGCCGGTGCGAGCGCGCAGGTAGACGTACTCTTCGGCAGCCAGCGAGCGCCTGCGCCGCAGCGGCCCGGTGACCGCCAGGCCCTCGGGCCGGTCCCGCTCCCAGTCGCCACGGGCCCCATCGCCATGCCAGCGGCCCCAGACGAAGGCATCCAGGTTCCAGTCGCCGAAGCCCTCGACCGCCGCCACCAGCTGGCTCTGGAAGGACAGCCGGCGCATCTCGCCGTCGGTGACGGCGTCAACCCCGGCCGCCTCCTGCAGGGCCACCGCGCTATCGACCGCGCGATCCTCGATGTGCTTGAAGGCGGCCTGACCGAGCCCGCCGGCGGCGTACTTCTGGCGCGCGTTCAGCAGCCAGCCCGGCCGCAGCAGACTGCCAACCACGTCGGCCCGGATTGCGGTCATGGTGGCGCTCTCCCAGGGGCATGTGTAGCCCAAGCATAGGGGTCTGCAGCCGCTTTCGCGTCGGCTGCACGCCGCGAGGCCGGAGCGCTACCGCCCGCCGGTGG
>CAZAQB010000202.1:0-1073 GCA_964487155.1 uncultured Ectothiorhodospiraceae bacterium | reverse complement strand
GTGAAGCCGGAGGTGCGGGTCAGCTGGATGAGCGTCATGCGGGTGTCCTCGTGGCTGAGCCCGGTCGGATGGATGGGGACCGTTGAGACGACCCATTCGGCACCCGACAACGGCAGGTCAGCCACGAATTCGGGATCGGTGGCATCGCCGAACTCCGCGGCGAGGCCCAACTCGCGCCAGCGCCGCACCGCAAGGGGGTTGAAGTCCACTCCAAGCACCCGGGTTCCGCGCTTCTTGAGCCGCATCCCTACGGCCGTGCCGAACCGCCCCAACCCGAAGATGATCACCTTGTAGCCTGCGTCGTGATGCGCATCGACCTCGGAGGGCTCGCGCGGGGTGCCCTTGCGCTCGAAGATGCCGAGAAGCGGCTCGGCGAATGCATAGAGCGGGTGGGAATAGGTGATCATGTAGGTGGAGGCCGCGATGGTCACCAGCCCGACCATGGTGACGAGGCCGAGCGCGTCTTCCTGCACATGGCCGAGCGAGACGCCCATGGCCACGAAGATCAGGGAGAACTCGCTGATCTGCGCCACCGTCAGGCCGGCGAGGAAGCCGGTCCGCTTGCGGTAGCCCATCGCCGCCATGATCGCGAGCACGATCAGCGGGTTGCCGACGAGCACGAACAGCGAGAAGACAATGGCGCCGGTCACATGCGCGCCGAGCAGCGACAGGTCGAGGGCAGAGCCGAGCGCGATGAAGAAGAATAAAAGCAGGAAGTCGCGCAACGGCGCGAGTCGCGCCGCGATGGTCTCCCGGTAGGGCGTCGAGGCGAGCGAAACACCGGCCAGAAGGCCGCCCACCTCCTTGCCGAGCCCCACGAAATCGCCGATCGCGGCGAACATGGCCGCCTGCGCGATGGCGAAGATCACCAGCAGTTCCGGGGCGCGCGCCAGACGCTCAGTGAGCGAGTTGGCGACGTAGCGGACGAACAGCACCACGAGCGCGACCATCGCAACGCCCGAGATCAGCACCGTCAGGACCGACCCTCCGCCATGCCCGGCCCCGCCCTCGGCCGCCGCGCCGATCCCGATGGCCGAGAGCACGATCATGGCCAGCACGACGACGAGGTCCTG
>CAZAQB010000201.1:0-5290 GCA_964487155.1 uncultured Ectothiorhodospiraceae bacterium | reverse complement strand
TGAAACCAATATCCTACGCGATATCAGCACAAATTCATGAAATCTTCGGGCTAGCTCGCCTGACGGCGGACCGGGGTCGGGGTTGGCACCTACGTCGGGGGCGGGCGTGTTTCCGAAACCTGTCCTTGGCTGGGTGCAGGGTCAGCGCGGGACGGTGGGCTTCGCTGCGCTCTGCCCACCCTACGCGGCTGCGACCATGCGCCTGGCAAGCCCTGCCCAGTCCTCCGAGGGTGTCTATAGCCGTAGCCCCACGTTGCGAAGAAACGTGGGGGCCGGCGTATCAAACGCTCACGCGCCCAGCGGCCCGGGCAGGGGCTCGCCGTAGGCGCGGTCGTAGGCGGCGGCGAGGTCCGCGGGGCGGGCAGTGTGGTTCTGGGTGCCATGGCGGGCGATCTTGAGCGCGCCCATGACGGAGCCCATGCGCGCCGCCTCCCGCCAGGGCAGATTGTGGGCGATGCCGTAGAGCAGGCCCGCGCGGTAGGCGTCGCCGCAGCCGGTGGGGTCTTCAACGGCCTCGGCGACGGCGGCGGCCACCTCGATGACCTCACCGCCGGCGTGGATGACGGAACCCTCGCCGCCCCGGGTGACCACCAGGGCGTCCACCTCGGCGGCAATCTGCTCCAGGCTCCAGCCGGTCTTCTCCGCCAGCAGCCGCGACTCGTAGTCGTTCACCGCCACCCAGCGGGCGCGGCGGATGAAGCCCCTCAGGGCCTCGCCGTCGAACAGCGGCATGGCCTGGCCCGGGTCGAACAGGAACGGGATGCCCGCGGCCGCGAACTGCTCGGCGTGGCTGCGCATGCCCTGGGGTCCGTTGGGCGCCAGCACGCCGATGGCCGGCTCCAGGTCGGTGGGGATCGCGGCGCGCTCCGCCTCGCCCATGGCTCCCGGGTGGAAGGCGGTGATCTGGTTGTCGGCGAGATCGGTGGTGATGTAGGCCTGGGCGGTGTAGTGCTCCGGCAGCTCCAGCACATGGCGCCGGGCGATGCCGTGGCGGTCCATCCAGGCGGCGTAGTCGGCGAAGTCCGAACCCACCGTGGCCACCGGGTAGGCGGGCACTTCCAGCAGCCGCAGGTTGTAGGCGATGTTGCCGGCGCAGCCGCCGTACTCCCGGCGCAGCCGGGGCACCAGGAAGGAGACGTTCAGGATGTGCACCTGGTCCGGCAGGATGTGGTTCGCGAAGCGGTCCTCGAACACCATGATGGTGTCGAAGGCCACGGAGCCGCTGATCAGTACGTTCATGGGATGGCGCCTAGTTCACGGGTGAATTAGCCCGAAGATTTCACAAATTTGCCCCGATCTCGCGTGTCTCTTGGTCCCACAAGGAATCTTATTCTCAGTCGGCCGTACTCACCGATACGCCGCTCATTCGAAAAATCCCTTGTGAAACCAATATCCTACGCGATACCAGTACAAATTCATGAAATCTTCGGGTTAGTGAATCGGTTTATCGGTCAATCCGGACTTGGCGCGTGCTGATTGACTGATTAACCAGTCAACGGACGAACCAAGTCACGAACCCTCCCACCGCAGGTCGAGCTCGCGGGCTGCCTTGACGTCGTCCAGCCGGCGCACCGGCAGGCTGTGGGGGGCGGTGCGCACCCGCTCGGGATCGGTGCGGGCCTCCTCGCGGATCTGGGCCATGGCGGCCACGAAGCCGTCCAGGTCTTCCCGGGACTCGGTCTCGGTGGGCTCGATGAGCAACGCCTCGGGCACCAGCAGCGGGAAATAGGTGGTCGGGGCGTGGAAGCCCAGGTCCAGCAGGCGCTTGGCGAAGTCCATGGCGGAGACGCCCAGCTCTTTCGCCTCGGCCTTCAGGCTGACGATGAACTCGTGGCTGGCGCGGCGCTCGGGGTAGGCGAGCTGGAAGCCCGCCTCCCGCAGCTTCACCATCAGGTAGTTGGCGTTCAGGGTGGCGAACTCCGCCACCCGGGGCATGCCCTCGACCCCCAGCATGCGGGCATAGACGTAGGCCCGCAGCAGCACGCCGATGTTGCCGCCGAAGGCGGACAGGCGCCCGATGCTGGCAGGGCGGTCGGCCTCGGCCAGCCAGCGGCAGCCCGTGCCGTCCCACGCCACCGAGGGTATCGGCAGGTAGGGCTGCAGCCGCTTGCCCACGCCCACGGCGCCGGCGCCCGGGCCGCCGCCCCCGTGGGGGGTGGAGAAGGTCTTGTGCAGGTTCATGTGGATGACGTCGAAACCCATGTCCCCGGGCCGGACCTTGCCCAGGATGGCGTTCAGGTTGGCGCCGTCGTAGTAGAGCAGCCCGCCGGCCTCGTGGACCATGGTGGCGATCTGCTCGATGTGGCGGTCGAACACCCCGACCGTGGAAGGGTTGGTGAGCATGATGCCGGCGGTGGCCGGCCCCAGGGCCTCGCTCAAAGCTTCCACATCCACGTCGCCGTCGGCGCCGGTCGGGATCTCCCGCACCTGGTAGCCGCACATCACCGCGGTGGCCGGATTGGTGCCGTGGGCGGCGTCCGGCACGATGATCTCGGTACGCCCGCTATCGCCCCGGGCCTCGTGGTAGGCCCGGATCATGGCCACCCCGGCGAACTCCCCCTGAGCGCCGGCCATGGCCGCCAGAGACACTTCCTCCATGCCGGTGACCACCGCCAGCATCTGCTGCAGCTCCCACAGGCAGGCCAGCATGCCCTGGCCGAAACGATCCGGCGCCAGCGGATGGCGGTCAAGGAACCCGGGCAGCATTGCCAGCCGGTTACAGGCCCGGGGGTTGTACTTCATGGTGCACGAGCCCAGCGGGTAGAAATGGGTGTCGATGGAGAAGTTGCGCTGGGAAAGCCGGGTGTAGTGGCGCACCGCCTGCAGTTCGGAGACCTCCGGCAGCCGGGGAGCGGCGCTGCGGCGCAGGCCCTCCGGCAGGTCGGAGAGGTCGGGGGATTGTGCCGGGGCCTGGGCCGTGGCCCGGCGCCCGGGGCGGCTGTGTTCGAAGATCAGCATGGTTCGGGGGCGGTCCGCTGTCTCAGTTCAGGGCTGCCAGGGCGGCGTCGTAGTCCGGCTCCTGGCGGATCTCCGGCACCAGTTCCGCGTGCAGCACCTTGTCGTCGCCGTCCAGTACCAGCACCGCCCGGGCGGTGATGCCGGCCAGGGGGCCGTCCTCCAGGCGCACGCCGTAGCGCTCGGCGAACTCCCGGTCGCGCATCATGGACAGGGACTCGACCTTGTCGATGCCCTCGGCCTCGCAGAAGCGCTTCTGGGCGAACGGCAGGTCGGCGGAGATCACCAGCACCACGGTGTTGTCCAGGGACGCGGCCTTCTCGTTGAAGCGCCGGGTGGAGGTGGCGCAGGTGGGCGTGTCCAGGCTCGGCACGATGTTCAGCACCTTGCGTTTGCCGCGGTAGTCCGCCAGGGAGACGTCCCGCAGGTCGGCGGTAGTGAGCCGGAAGTCCGGTGCCTTGCTGCCCGGCTGGGGCAGTTCGCCGTTGGTGTGCACGGGGCTGCCGCGCATGGTGATCTCAGCCATGGTGCTTGCTCCTGTTGTCAGCGGACCGCCCGGGTTTCCAGTACCCCTGCCAGCCCCTTGGTATAGTGATCGAGGTCGGCGGGCGTGCGCCGCTCGGTGGCGCAGACCAGCAGGCCACCGGCCAGTTCGGGGAAATCCGCCGCCAGCGGATGGCCGCCCAGCACGCCGCGCTCGGCCAGGGCCTCCAGCACCTCCGCCACCGGCGCCTCCAGGCGCAAGGCGGCCTCGTGGAAGAACGGGCCCGCGAAGCAGCGGCGCACGCCGTCGATGGCGGTGAGCCGCTCCACCAGCTCGCGGGTGCGCTGATGGCAGGACCCCGCAACCCGGGCCAGGCCTTCGGCCCCCAGCAGGCTCATGTGCACCGTGGCGGCGGTGACCATCAGACCCTGGTTGGTGCAGATGTTGGAAGTGGCCTTGGAGCGGCGGATGTGCTGCTCCCGGGGCTGCAGGGTGAGCGTGAAGCCCTGGCGCTCCTCCAGGTCGACGGTGCGGCCGACGATGCGCCCCGGCATCTGGCGCACGTGCTCCCGGCGGCAGGCCATGAAGCCGAAGTAGGGCCCACCCGATGACAAGGGTATGCCCAGGGGCTGGCCCTCGCCCACGGCGATGTCGGTGCCCGCCTCGCCCCATTCACCCGGCGGGCGCAGCACCGCCATGGCCACCGGATTCACCACGGCGATGGTCACCGCCTGCCGGGCCCGGGCCCAGTCGGCCAGGGCATCGACCGGCTCCAGCGCGCCGAAGTAGTTGGGCTGTGGGATCACCAGGGCCGTGATGTCGGCGTCGCCGCGGTCCTCCAGGGACTGCAGGTCGACGGTGCCGGTGTCCTCATCCAGCGGCAGATCCTCCAGCCGGATGCCCTGGTTGTGGCAGATGCTGGCCGCCACCCGCCGGTAGGCCGGATGCACGCTGCGGGGTACCAGCACCCGGCGGGACTTGGAGCGGCGGTTGCAGCGCACCGCCATCAGCACCGCCTCGGCCAGCGCGCTGGCGCCGTCGTAGAGGGAGGCGTTGGCCACCGGCAGGGCCAGCAGCTCGCTCATCATGGTCTGGAATTCGTAGATTACCTGCAGCGTGCCCTGGGAGGCCTCCGCCTGGTAGGGGGTGTAGGCGGAGTAGAACTCGCCCCGGGTGGTGATCTCCCAGACCGCCGCCGGGATGTGGTGGTCGTAGGCGCCTGCCCCCAGGAAGCACAGCGGCTGGGCATCGAGGGCGGCACGGCGCTGCATGTCCGCGGCTACCTCCATCTCGGTGGCGCCGGTGGGCAGCTCCCCCAGGGCGTCGATGCGCAACCCTGGCGGGATCTCGTCGAACAGCGCCTCGATGCTGTCGGCGCCGATGGCCGCCAGCATCTGGCGCAGGTCGTCCTCTGTGTGGGGAATGAATGGCATGGATGCTCGGTCCTCGGGCCGCTCGCCGGCGGACGCCGGGCTGCTATTCCTCGGCCGCCAGGTGGTGCTGGTAGTCCTCAGCTCCGAGCAGCTCGTCCAGGCCCGCCGGCCCCTCGGGGCGCAGCCGCAGGATCCAGCCCTCGCCGTAGGGGTCGGCATTGATCAATTCCGGCGCATCGGCCAGGGCCTCGTTGACTTCGGCCACCTCGCCGGCCACCGGCGCGTAGATGTCCGAGGCGGCCTTCACCGACTCCACCACGGCACAGGCCTCGCCGGCTTCCAGGGAGCGGCCGGTTTCCGGCGGTTCCACGAACACCAGGTCGCCCAGCGCGCCCTGGGCGTGGTCGGTGATGCCCACGGTGAGCAGGCCGTCGTCCTCCAGACGCACCCACTCATGGCTCTCGGTGTATCGCAGATC
>CAZAQB010000200.1:1269-5498 GCA_964487155.1 uncultured Ectothiorhodospiraceae bacterium | reverse complement strand
GAGGCCGATCCCGAGCAGGCCCACCCGGACCATTTCGACGAGCTGCCGGAGGGGCTCAGGCGGCTGCAGGCCCTGGTGGCCAGCGGCTGTGCCGAGCCGCTGCCCCGGCTGCTGGTGCAGGAGCCGGGTCCGGCCCTGGAGAGCGGGCCCCGGCGAGGCCCGCCCGGGCTGGCGGTGAAGCCGGCGGACGATGCGGTGGAGGCAGCCGAGACCCGCTGGCTTGCGTGGCTCGACACTGAGCTGGATTTCGACCCCGACGCCCTGGCGGACTGGCTGGAACAGCATCCGGCCGCCCTGGACAGCCCCGTGGTCTTGGAAGCCTTTGCCCTCATCATCGAGGATCAGCTCGACCCGGAATCCGTGGCGTTCGCCGATAGCGTCGACGAGGTGGTGGCGCCCCTGCTGGAACGCGTGCGGGACATCGCCCTGGACGTGCTGGCGCGCCTGCCCGAGGGGCACGTGCTGCCCCGGGTAGGGCTGTCGAACCGGGTCATCCTGGATGCCCTGGCGGACCACGCCCGGGCCGGGTCCGACGAGGCGCAGGGGGTTGAACCCGAGGAGGCCGTCGCCGTGCTGCGGCGGCTGCTGGAGGTGGACCCAGAGAAGGCCGTGAAGCACGCCGGGCAACTGGCGGAGACGCTGCTGCGTCTGGACCGGCCGGGCGAGGCCCTCGAGTTGACCGAGCGCTTCCCCCGGGAGGACTCGCCGGCCCTGGCCTACGGCCGGGTGCTGGCCCTGTACCGACTTGACCGCTGCGACCAGGCTGCCACCGCCCTGGCCGAAGCTGCCGCGGCCTTTCCCGATGTGCTGGACGAGCTGCTCTCGGAAAATGACCTACCCGACAATCCGTTCGAGGATGTCGACTTCGAGAATCTCGAGCGCGAGAAACTCGCCCAGCAGGGCTGGATCTACGCCCTGCGCATGGGCATCGAGTATGCCGAAACCCCCGGGCTGCTGGACTGGCTGCGCCGCCACCGGCCTGGGGATAGCGAAGGCTAGCCGCCCGGCGCCGGCCGAGGCCCGCCGTAGGGCAGGTTGCGAAGAAACCTGCCATCGGGCGGTGGCATGGGTGCCGCGGGCTGGTTCGGGCAAGGGCGCTGGGATTGACGCCTCGGAGTTTGCGAGGCCGGCCCCCACGTTTCTTCGCAACCTGGGTCTACGGCGGGCCGGGTTTGTGGCAGTGCCGCGCGTAGGCCGGATAAGCACAAGTGCATCCGGCGTCTTCGGTTGCCGGGTGCGGCGCGAGGCGCTCGGAGCCGCCCGGCGCCGGCCGAGGCCCGCCGTAGGGCAGGTTGCGGAGAAACCTGCCATCGGGCGGTGGCATGGGTGCCGCGGGCTGGTTCGGGCAAGGGCGCTGGGATTGACGCCTTGGCGTTTGCTACGCCGGCCCCCACGTTTCTTCGCAACGTGGGTCTACGGCGGGCAGCGTTGGGCTAATTAACTGATTCACTGATCAACGGGTCCACTGAACGCGCCTCACTTTGCGGTACCCTACGCGCCCAGAACAGGCCGGCCGGGGGCGGGCGGCCAGGGACACACACTCCGGGGGAACATCCATGCGCATCACCATCTTCGGTACCGGCTACGTGGGCCTGGTCACCGGCACCTGTTTCGCGGAAGTGGGCAACCACGTGGTCTGCGTGGACGTCGACGCAGCCAAGGTGGAGCGGCTCAACGCCGGCGAGATCCCCATCTACGAGCCGGGCCTGGAACCGCTGGTGCACCGCAACCACGAGCAGGGCCGGCTGCGATTCACCACCGACGCCGCCGAAGGGGTGGCCCACGGCCGGCTGCAGTTCATCGCCGTGGGCACGCCGCCGGACGAGGACGGCTCCGCCGACCTGCGCTACGTGCTGGCCGTCGCCGAGACCATCGCCGAGCACATGGAGGAGCCGCGGGTGGTGGTCAACAAGTCCACCGTGCCGGTGGGCACCGGCGACCGGGTGCGCGAGCGCCTGGCCCAGGTGCTCCGCCGCCGCGGCAAGGATCTGGCGTTCACCGTGGTCTCCAACCCCGAGTTCCTCAAGGAGGGCGCGGCGGTTGAGGACTTCATGAAGCCCGACCGGGTGATTGTCGGCACCGATGACCCGGACGCCGCCGAGCTGATGCGGGCGCTCTACGCCCCCTTCAACCGCAACCACGACCGGGTGCTGGTGATGGATCTGCGCTCGGCGGAGCTCACCAAGTACGCCGCCAACGCCATGCTGGCCACCAAGATCAGCTTCATGAACGAGCTGGCCAACATCTCCGACCGGCTGGGAGCGGACATCGAGCGGGTGCGCATCGGCATCGGCTCGGATCCGCGCATCGGCTTTCACTTCATCTATCCGGGCGCCGGCTACGGGGGCTCGTGCTTCCCCAAGGACGTCAAGGCCCTGGCCCGCACCGCCTACGACGTCGATTACACCCCCCAGCTGCTGCAGGCGGTGGAAGACGTCAACGAGCGCCAGAAGAGCTACCTGTTCTCGCGCATGCGTGGCCACTACGGCAAGCTCGCGGGCAAGACCATCGCGCTGTGGGGCCTGGCCTTCAAGCCCAACACCGACGACATGCGCGAGGCCTCGGCCCGCCGCCTGATGGAATCCCTGTGGGAGGCCGGTGCGAAGGTGCGGGCGTTCGATCCCAAGGCCATGGAGGAGTGCCGGCGCCTGTACGGCGAGCGCGAGGGCCTGACCCTGTGCCAGTCGCCGGAGGAGGCCCTGGACGGCGCCGACGGGCTCGCCATCCTCACCGAGTGGAACCTGTTCCGCAGCCCCGACTTCGACGACATCAAGGCGCGGCTGAGCCAGCCGGTGATCTTCGACGGCCGCAACCTCTACGACCCGCAGCACCTCTCGGAGGCGGGCTTCCACTACTACGCCGTGGGCCGGCCGCTTCGCCCGGCGCGGTGAGACAGGGAGGTTTTCTAGCCGCGAGATGCACGCGAAATGGACGCAAGATGGGCAATAAGGACAGCCGCAGATGAACGCAGATTAACGCGGATTGTTCGATGTACGGCTTTGACGCCGCCCGGGGCATCGGCTCGGTGTGGGGCATTCGGCACAGACCTGAGCCCGGGCAGCCAAACCGAACTTCCTCATCTGTGTTCATCTGCGTCCATCTGCGGCTCGCTTCTCAAATTCGCGTCCATCTCGCGGCAAACCCAACAACCGCTCGGCGGCCGGCAGGGCGCCGTGCGTTTACCCGCCTGAGTGCCGCCGGTATCCTTTCCCTTCACCCAGGCCACCGGTCCCTGGCCGCGCCCGAATGACACCCAAGGTCTACGTCCGCACGCACGGCTGCCAGATGAACGAGTACGATTCCGCGCGCATGGCGGATGTGCTCGTCGCCGAGCGGGGCTACCAGCGCACCGCGGCGCCTGAGGATGCCGACGTCATCCTGCTGAACACCTGCTCCATCCGCGAGAAGGCCCAGGAGAAGGTGTTCTCGGAGCTGGGCCGCTGGAAACAGCTCAAGGAGCGCCGCCCCGGCCTGCTGATCGGCGTGGGCGGGTGCGTGGCCAGCCAGGAGGGGGAGGGCATCGTCGCCCGGGCGCCGTTCGTGGACCTGGTGTTCGGCCCCCAGACCCTGCACCGGCTGCCGGAAATGGTGGACCGGGCCAGAAACGGCGCCGGGCCGGTCGTGGACGTCTCCTTTCCCGAGATCGAGAAGTTCGACCGCCTGCCGGAGCCGGCCGCCCACGGGCCCAGCGCCTTCGTCTCGGTGATGGAGGGCTGCAGCAAGTACTGCAGCTTCTGCGTGGTGCCCTACACGCGGGGCGAGGAGATCAGCCGGCCCTTCGACGACGTGCTGGACGAGGTGCGCTCGCTGGCCGGCCAGGGCGTGCGGGAGGTGACCCTGCTGGGCCAGAACGTCAACGCCTACGACGGGCCCATGGCCGACGGTACTCCCGCCGACCTGGCCCTGCTGATCCACTACATCGCCGCCGTGGACGGCATCGAGCGCATCCGTTTCACCACCTCCCACCCGCTGGATTTCAACGCGGCCTTGATCGAGGCCTTCGCCGAGGTGCCGGAGCTGGTGAACCACCTGCACCTGCCGGTGCAGAGCGGCTCCGACCACGTGCTGCGGCTGATGAAGCGCAACCACGGCCGGGACGACTTCCTGGCCCTGGTGGAGCGGCTGCGCGCCGCCCGGCCCGACCTGGTGATCTCCTCGGATTTCATTGTCGGCTTCCCCGGCGAGGGCGATGACGACTTCGAGGACACCCTCGACCTGGTGCGCCGGGT
>CAZAQB010000200.1:0-1169 GCA_964487155.1 uncultured Ectothiorhodospiraceae bacterium | reverse complement strand
CCTTGTCCGCGACCCATCCCCAAGCCCTGGATTTCACCCTGGAGCCCGCCGACAACCAGCGGCTGGCTAACATGTGCGGCCAGTTCGACGAGAACCTGCGCCAGGTGGAGCGCCGCCTGGGGGTGGAGATCCGCAACCGGGGCCACCGCTTCCGGGTGATCGGCGAGGACAGCGCGGTGCAGGCCGCCTCGCGCATCCTCCAGGACCTCTACCAGGAGTCCGGCGCCGGTGTGATCAGTGGCGAGCGGGTGCACCTGCAGCTGCGCAGTGCCCCGGCGCCGGGCGCCGAGGAATCCGCCGAGCACGCCGGCGCGGCGGAGATCGTGATCCGCACCCGCAAGGGCAACGTGCGGGGCCGGGGCCCCAATCAGCGGGATTACCTGCAGCGCATCCTCACCCACGATCTCAACTTCGGCGTCGGGCCGGCCGGCACCGGCAAGACCTACCTGGCGGTGGCCTGCGCGGTGAACGCCCTGGAGCAGGATCTGGTCACCCGCCTGGTGCTGGTGCGCCCGGCGGTGGAGGCCGGCGAGAGCCTGGGCTTCCTGCCCGGCGACCTGGCCCAGAAGGTGGACCCCTACCTGCGGCCCCTGTACGACGCCCTGTTCGAGATGCTGGGTTTCGAGCGGGTGGGCAAGCTGGTGGAGCGCGGCGTGATCGAGATCGCGCCGCTCGCCTACATGCGCGGGCGCACCCTGAACAGCGCTTTCATCATCCTCGACGAGGCCCAGAACACCACCGTCGAGCAGATGAAGATGTTCCTCACCCGCATCGGCTTCGGCTCCACCGCCGTGGTCACCGGCGACGTCACCCAGGTGGACCTGCCCCCCGGCAAGCCCTCCGGCCTGCGTGACGCGCTGGATGTGCTGCGCGGCGTGGAGGGCGTCAGCTTCACCCTGTTCAACGCCGCCGACGTGGTGCGTCACAGCCTGGTGCAGCGCATCGTCGAGGCGTATGACCGGCGGGATGAGCCGGGGAAGCAGGTTTGATCTTGTGGACCGGCTTTCCCGACCACATGATCCTGAGGACTGAGGACTGAGGACTGAGGACTGAGGACTGAGAGGGTGTTTACAAAATGATCATGCGCCTCGTCGCTCTCTCCGCCGCTCATGGCGTGCGGCGCCAGCCGTGCTCCGGGCCTCGGCACGGCCTTGGACACCGCCGCCGTA
>CAZAQB010000199.1:0-5500 GCA_964487155.1 uncultured Ectothiorhodospiraceae bacterium | reverse complement strand
GGTGATGGAGCGAAGGGTTCGAACCGCTCAGAACGGCCACACCAGCGGTGCGACCACGACGGTAACCGCCGTCACCAGGGCGTTGAGCGGCAGGCCGAAGCGCAGGTAGTCGGCCATGCGGTAGCCGCCCGGGCCGAACACCATCATGTTGGTCTGGTAGCCAAGCGGCGTGGCGAAGGCCGCCGAGGCGCCAACCATGATGGTGATGATGAACGGCATGGGATTGACGCCGAGGGACTGCGCCGCCGACAGCGCAATGGGGAACACCAGCACGGCGGCGGCGTTGTTGGTGACGATCTCGGTGAACAGCGAGGTGAGCAGGAACACCGCCAGCAGCACCAGGTAGGGGTTGCCGGCGGCCAGCCCCACCAGGGCGCCGGCCAGGGTGGTGGCGGCGCCGCTGTTCACCAGCGCCTGGCCGACGCCCAGGGCGGCGCCGATCACCAGCAGCACGTTGAGGTCGACGTTGCGGCGGGCCTCGCCGATGGTGCAGCAACCGGCGGCGATCATGGCGCCGGCCGCCAGCAGGGCGGCATTGAGCATGGTCAGCACGCCGCTGCCGGCCAGGGCCACCATGGCGGCGAGGATGCCCAGCGCGATCCAGGCCCGGTGGTGGCGCCGCGGGGTGGAGTCCTCCACGCCGCTGACCAGGAAGAAGTCGCGGCTGTTGCGCTGCTGGCGCATGAAATCGCGATGCGTCTCCAGCAGCAGGGTGTCGCCGGGGGCCAGAACGATATCGCCGATCTTGCCCGACAGGCGGCGGCCGCCCCGGGCCACGGCCACCACCGCGGCGTTGTACTCGGCGCGAAAGCGCCCCTCCCGGATGGAGCGGCCCACCAGGGGGCAGCGGTTTGACACCACTGCCTCCACCAGCACCCGCTGGTCGCGGGGGGCGGTCAGCTTGTGCACCTGGTCGGTGGCGGGCTGCAGCCCGCGAATGCGGTGCAGGTCCACGACCGATTCCACCACTCCGACGAACACCAGCCGATCACCCGAGCACAGCGCCTCGGTGGGTGCCACCGCCGGCATGATCTGGCCGTCGCGCTCGATCTCGGCCAGGTACAGGCCCGGCAGGTGGCGCAGGCCCGCCTGCTCGATGGTGCGGCCCACCAGCGGGCCGCCGGGTTCCACCAGCACCTCGGCGGTGTACTGGCGCAGGCCGTCCCGGGAGCTGACCGGGCCGCCCCGGTCCGGCAGCAGCCGCGGGCTGAACACCAGGATGTAGGCGAGTCCCAGCACCGCCGCCGGCAGGCCCACCCAGGCGGGGTCGAACAGAGCCAGCCCGGGCAGGCCGCCCTGGGCTCGTACCAGCCCGTCCACCACCAGGTTGGTGCTGGTGCCGATGAGGGTGCAGGTGCCCCCCAGGATGGAGGCGTAGCTGAGCGGCAGGAACAGCCGCGAGGCCGGCAGCCCCGAGCGCCGGGTGAAGTCGGTGACCACCGGCAGGAACATGGCCACGATGGGGGTGTTGTTGAGGAAGGCGGACAGCCCGGCCACCGGCAGCAGCATCCGCGTCTGGGCCTGGCGCAGGTTCCGGGGGCGGCCCAGCAGGGGTTCGGTGATCATGGTCACGGCGCCGGTGTGGATCAGCCCGGCGACCACCACAAACAGCACGCCCACGGTGATCAGGCCGGTGTTGCCGAAGCCGGCCACCGCCTGTGCCGGCGTCAGCAGGCGCTGGCTGCCGGCGAGCTCGCCGACCGTGAGCAGCAGCGTCAGGGCGCCGAACATGAGTACCACCGGAGACGCGAGGCTGCGGGCGAGGCCGATCAGCACGCCGGCGATCACGATCAGGGTGAGCCAGGCTTCCCAGGCCAAGGACGGGTCTCCGAGCGGCAGCGGGGGCAGGCGGCGGGCCGTGCCGGGGCCGATGTTAGGCAGGCCGCGGCGGCGCTGCAAATCATGCTTGCGCGCTTGGTTATGCGCTTGAGTTATTACCGGGGGTGGCAGAGTTCCGGGGCCACAGATGAACACGGATGAATTGGATTGGTGGACGAGGGCGCAGACCGATCGTCGGGCGAGGCCGCGCCATTCGCGGCTGCCGGGAGCCCCGGCCTTGGGGCGGCGCGGTGTCGGTTGCCAGGAGCAACCGACCTACGGCCCAG
This sequence comes from uncultured Ectothiorhodospiraceae bacterium, assembly GCA_964487155.1. Lineage (GTDB taxonomy): Bacteria > Pseudomonadota > Gammaproteobacteria > Nitrococcales > Nitrococcaceae > CAZAQB01. The sequence goes on along the minus strand of CAZAQB010000199.1, from coordinate 3,395 downwards.
TACGCCGCGGTCGATGGCTGGGGCGCCGGCCCGTTACCCTGCACGCCAGCAACCAGCCCAGGGAGGCCCGCCATGCCCCGACCCGAGACTCCGCCGGTGGCGGCGGATATCATCATCCGCGCCGGCGGCGACCCCTGCCGCATTGTGCTGATCCGGCGCGCCAACCCGCCCGCCGGCTGGGCCCTGCCCGGTGGTTTCGTGGACCCCGGGGAGACGGTGGAGGCGGCCGCCCGCCGGGAGGCCCGGGAGGAAACCGGCCTCGACGTCCGGCTGGTGACGCTGCTGGGGGTCTACTCCCGGCCGGACCGGGACCCGCGGGGCCAGACGGTCAGCGTGGTGTACGTGGCGGATGCCGAGGGCGAGCCCCGCGGCGGCGACGACGCGGCCCACGCCGAGCTGGCCGATTCCCGGGCGCCGGCCAGACCCCTGGCCTTTGACCACGCGGACATCCTGGCGGACTACCTGGCGTTCTGCCGCACCGGCCGGTTGCCGGAGCCGAGGTAGGGGATGTCCCCGATGCGTCTGCCCGGGCGCACCGGCAGACTGGCTGGCATCGGGTCATCGGAGGTGCGTCATCATGGCCAGAACGCTGTTGGTCGCCGCCGGAGCCTTCTGCGCCGGCCTGCTGGTCATCCTGGGGGTGATGGACTCCCTGCCCGCGGAACAGGAGCGCTTCAAGCGCTCCTGGATCAAGACCGACTTCTCCCGCAGCGTCATCGATCTGGACGAGGTGCGCTCCGGCGGTCCTCCCAAGGACGGCATCCCCGCTATCGATGACCCCGAATTCGTGACGCCGGCCCAGGCGGCGGCGTGGCTCCACCCCCGGGAGCCGGTGGCGGTGGTGGAAGTGGACGGCGAGGCCAAGGCCTATCCGCTGCAGATCCTCACCTGGCACGAGATCGTCAACGATACGGTGGGGGGCGTGCCGGTGGCGCTGACCTTCTGCCCGCTGTGCAATTCCACCATCACTTTCGACCGCCGGGTGGACGGCCAGCTGCTGGAGTTCGGGGTCAGCGGCCTGCTGCGCCGGAGCAACCTGTTGTTGTTCGACCGCCAGACCGAGAGCTGGTGGCAGCAGCTCACCGGCGGGGCGGTGGTGGGGCGGTTCGCCGGCGCGGAGCTGGCGGTGGTGCCCTCCAGCATTGTCGCCTTCGAGGACTTCCGCGAGCGCTGGCCCCAGGCGCCGGTGCTCTCCCGGGACACCGGTCACAACCGGCCGTATGGCCGCAACCCGTACCGGGGCTATGACCGGGTCGGCACCCGGCCGTTCCTGCTGGAGGGGCCGCCGGACCCGCGGCTGCCCGCCATGGAGCGGGTGCTGGGCATCCGGGTGGGGGAGGCCGTGGCCATCTACCCGTTCAGCGCCCTCGAAGATCAGCCGCTGGTGAACGACGTGGTGGGGGAGACGCCGGTGGTGGCAATGCGCCCCACCAGCATGCTCTCGGTACTGGACGCACCGGAGATCGCCGAGTCCCGGAGCATCCCGGCGGCGGTGGCCTATGGCCGGCGGGTGGGCGATCGTCTGCTGCACTTCGAGCTTCGCGACGGCCGGGTGCACGACCGCGAGACCGGCAGCCGCTGGAACCTGTTCGGCGAGGCGGTGTCGGGTCCGCTGAAAGGCCGGCGGCTGCCGGAACTGGACGCCGGCGTGCACTTCGCGTTCGCCTGGCTGGCCTTCCGGCCCGGTTCCCGGATCTACCAGCCGGAGTCCTGACCCCGCCCGGTCCTGACGGGCGTCCCCACAGGGGGTACCATCCGCGGGCCATAGGCAAGCGGAGCGCGGCATGATCCCCCTGAGCGACGACAATCCCACGCGCACCCGGCCGGTGGTGAGCTGGGCGCTGATCGGGGCCTGCGTGCTCGTGTTCCTGTGGCAGTTCAGCCTTCCCCGGGAGGCCGGGCAGGCGGTGATCTACGCCCTCGGCCTGATTCCCGCCCGCCTGCTGGAGGGGGCCCAGCTTCCCCCCAGCCTGGACGTGCTGCCCGCCTACGCCACCGTGTTCAGTTCCATGTTCCTGCACGGCGGCCTGCTGCACCTGCTCGGCAACATGCTCTATCTGTGGATCTTCGCGGACAATGTGGAAGACCGCATGGGCCACGGCCGCTTCCTGGCGTTCTACTTCATCTGCGGGGTCGCGGCCGCCGCCGCACAGGCGGTGCCGGAGCCCTCGTCCGAGATCCCCATGGTGGGGGCCAGCGGTGCGATTTCCGGCGTGCTGGGGGCCTACCTGCTGATGTTCCCCACCGCCCAGGTGCTGGTGGTGCTGCCGCTTGGGATCCTGTTCCCGGTCATCCGGCTGCCGGCGTTGCTGGTGCTGGGTCTGTGGTTCGGGCTGCAGCTGCTGCAGTCCGTGGGCCAGGCTGCCGGCGGCGGGGTGGCCTTCCGTGCCCACGTCGGCGGCTTTCTGGCCGGGCTTGCCCTGGCGCCATTGCTGGCGCGCCGCAGGGGTTGATCAGCGCCCGGGTGACGGGGAGCTCAGCCGCGGCGCGCCGGAGCCCCCGGCTACCGATCCAGAGACCCCGGCCGGGCAGCCCCGGTTCAACCCGGCCACTGCCAGCGCGGGCCGGCCTGCGGGCGGGATTGACCCGCCGGGCGGCTCCTGAGAATGTGCTTGGGGCTTACCGGGCGCGGCGCCGCAGCGGGCGATTGCGCCGGGCTGCCGCGGGCACTTAAATAGACGTCGAGGGACACGGGTTTGACTACCCATGGTTAGAGCCCACCGCATCCGGCGCACGCAACTGGTCCGCTTCCTGGAGCAGGCCCGCTTCGAGCATGTGAACAGCGCCGTGCACGTGCTGGGCACCGACACCGGCGGCAGCCACGAACTGGCGGGCGTCTCCCTCTACTCGAGCCCCGACGGCTGGACCGCCCAGGTGAACTGGCGCGCCATCATCGGCAGCGACGAGATCACCCTGCGGGTCGGCGATGCCGACAGCGGCGAGCATGCCTACGAGCTGCGCGACGAGCACAGCACCCCGCTCCGGGTGGTGGACGACGACGGCCGCCGCACGGTGAGCGATGACGAGATCTCGGTGATCATCTCCCAGTCCCCCCTGGCAAAGGCCTGGGAGCGCGACGTGGTGACAGTGCTCAAGGAAACGCCGGAGCGCCAGGCCACAGTGCACTGACCGGGCGCTGCGCCGCGGCCGTCCGCGCCCCGGTGGACTTCCTCTCAATCCTGTGACGCGGCGCACGCCGGCCGTGGCGATCCGGTCACCGAATCGGCTGGCGAACTGCGTCAATCTAACGGTGAAGGCACAGGGAACGGCACCTCCGATACAGCGGACGGGCCGCCGCCGGGGACCGGTTCCCGCGCCTGCAACGCTCTCCTCCTCCTCTAGACTCCTTCGGAGTCATCGGGACTTGGCCCCGGGTCACCCCGGGGCTTTTCTTT
>CAZAQB010000198.1:0-5563 GCA_964487155.1 uncultured Ectothiorhodospiraceae bacterium | reverse complement strand
CGCTCTGCCCACCCTACGCGGCCTACCGACCCAACCCTCCGGGCAGAGCGCCCTCAAGGTCGGTTGCTGACGCCAGCCGACACTCAGGGGGAAATGCCAGCCCCGCGGGACGTAGGGTGGGCAGAGCGCAGCGAAGCCCACCGTCTGCCCGGCGCAGGGCACCGCCTCATTCAGGGCTCGACGGTCCCCGCTGCTGGCCCGGCGGCGCCGGGAAGCAGGTGCGGCCCAGCACCCGGCCGCCAGCGCGGACCTCGCCGATGCGCACCGGCACGCCGTAGACCGCCTCCAGCAGCGGCTCGGTGAGGGTGTCCGCCGGCGCGCCCTCGGCCTCGATGCGGCCCGCGCCCATGACCACCACCCGGTCGGCGAGGCGCAGCGCCTGGTCGGGGTCGTGGGAGGCCAGCAGCACGCCGGCGCCGGCGTCCGCCACGGCCCGCACCATGGCGAGCACCCGCACCTGGTTGCCGAAATCCAGGCTTGCGGTGGGCTCGTCCATGACGATGTAGCGGCTCTCCTGGGCCAGGGCCCGGGCGATCAGCACCAGCTGGCGCTGGCCGCCGGACAGCCGGGTGAAGGCACGCTCGGCCAGGTCCTCGAGGCCTAGCCGGGCCAGGGCAGCGCCGGCGGCCCGGCGGTCCGCCGCGCCGGGAGCGGCGAACGGGCCGTGGTGGGCGGCCCGGCCCATCAGCACCGTGTCCAGCACGGTGAACGGAAAGTAGCCCAGGCTGCTCTGCGGCACGTAGGCCAGGCAGCGGGCGAGATCCCGGCGCGCGAGCCGCGCCAGCGGTTCGCCGTCCAGGCGCACCTCCCCGCCCAGGGCCGGGATCAGCCCCAGCAGGGTGCGGAACAGGGTGGACTTGCCGCAGCCGTTGGGGCCCAGCAGCAGGGCCAGCTCGCCGGGGGCCAGGGCCACGTCCAGCCCCTGCCCCACCATCGCGGAGCCGTAGCCGATGGCGAGTTCGCGACCCTCCAGGCTCATTGCCAGCTCCGCCGCGCGCGCACCAGCACGAGCACGAAGAACGGCGCCCCCAGGAAGGCGTTCAGCACCCCCAGGGGAATCTCGATGGTGGCGGCGGTGCGGGCCAGGTTGTCCACCAGCAGCAGGTAGCAGGCGCCCAGCAGCATGGAGGCCGGCAGCAGCCGGGGAAAGCTCGGCCCCACCAGCAGCCGGGCGATGTGCGGCACGATCAGCCCCACCCAGCCCACCATGCCGGCCACCGACACCGCCGAGGCGGTCATCAGGGTGGCGCAGGCCACCGCCAGCAGCCGCAGGGGGCCGGTGCGCACACCCAGGGAGCGGGCCTCCTCGTCGTCCAGGGACAGCAGGTTGAGCCGCCAGCGCAGCAGCGCCAGGGGCACCAGCGCCAGCAGCGTGGGCAGCACCAGGGGCGCCAGGTCTTCCAGGCGCACGCCGGAGAGGCCTCCCAGCAGCCAGAACTCGATGGCCGGCAGCTGGTCGTAGGGGTCGGCCACGTACTTGATCAGGGAGACCGCGGCGCTGAACAGGGTGCCCACCACCACCCCCGCCAGCACCAGCACCAGCAGCGGCTCGTGGCGGCCGCGCACCAGCAGCGCCACCGAGTAGACCAGGCCGACGGCGAGCAGCCCGAAGGCGAAGGCGAGCCCCTGGATGGCGAACACCGGCGCCGCCATCAGGATGGCCAACGCCGCCCCGAAGCCGGCCCCCGAGGACACGCCCAGGATGTCCGGCGACACCAGGGGATTGCGGAACATGCCCTGGTAGGTGGCGCCGGCGGCAGCCAGGGCCCCGCCAATCAGGGCCGCCGCCAGCACCCGCGGCAGGCGCACCCGGAACACCACCGCATCGAAGGTCTCGGGCAGCCCGTGCTCAAGGCCCAGCAGGCGGCCGGCCAGCAGCCGCCAGAGCTCGCCGGGGCCCACCGGAAACTGCCCCACGGCCAGAGAGGCCAGCACCAGGCCCAGCAGGACCGCTGCAACCAGCCCCAGCAGGGCGGGCGTGCCGGGCCGCCAGCCCGGCGCCCGTCGCTGCCGTGGAGCCATGCTCGTGCGGACTGCATGCTTCACCCGCTAGCAGCCTGTGGGGCGCAAAGTGAAAGATCCATGGTCTGGATCGAGCGGGGATGTGCCGAGACCAGCGCCGGCCGGGGGGTGAAGAATCACGGCGAGGGCGCCGCTGCCGCAGGAGTCACTCCCCGGCGCTCGCCCGAGGCCCCCTGGGGGCTGACCTTTACGCGCAAGTCGGCTGGCGTGAGAGTGCGGCGCGGTTGCGCCCGGCAACCGACGGGCGCCCGGGCCAGGGCCACCTTGGGCGAAGATGTCGGCTGCCAGGAGCAGCCGACCTACCGCCCCGCTCCGGCGCCCAGGCAGGTCGCCGGACGGCGATTCACCTGCGAGGTCATGTGAGAAGCCCAGCCCCGGGGAAGGCCCGCTCTCGGGCTGATCGAGCGCCGGGGCATATCGCCGGGCTTCGATCGGGCAACCCGCTGAGGCAGGGACATGGTCAGCCGTGTTCATCTGTGGCCGAAAATGGCCTCTTCCCCGCCGACCCGAAAGCCGCGCTCGCGCAGCGCATTCCGCACTTCATCGTCCTCCAGCAGGGCCCGCAGCCGGCGCACCGCCGGGCGCTCCCAGCGGCTCTCCGGCACCAGCAGGTCGTAGTGCTCGTCGCGCACCGGGATGAAGCCGAGGCCGCAGGCCCGAGCCACCGGCTCGATGGTCATGCCCCAGTCGGCGCGGCCCTGGGCCACCGCCGCCGCCACCGCGTGGTGGCTTGAAGGCTGCACGCCGAAGCCCGGCGGGCGGGCGTCCCCCAGCAACTGCTCCAGCAGCACCCGGGTGCCGCTGCCGGCATTGCGGTTGACCATCACCAGGTCGGGGGCGGCCCGGACCCGGCCTGGCAGATCCTTGACGCTGAGCCCCTGGAAGCGCGGGTCGCCGGACCGGAAGCAGACCCCCTGGAGGCGCCGGTAGCCGGGCAGCAGTCGCACCCCCTCCCCCACCCAGGGCCGGTTGTAGGTATCGGTGGCCGGGTCCAGCAGGTGCACGCCGGCCACATCGCACTCGCCGCGCCGGACCGCCTCCATGCCCCCCAGGCTGCCGACGTGCAGGGAGCGCACCGCCAGCCCCTCCCGGCGCAGCCGGCCGAGCAGCAGGTCCAGGCCCACGCAGTGGCTGCCCACCGCCACCAGGTCGGGCGGCTGCAGGTCGGGCTCCAGGCAGTGCACCTCCACCTCGGCGCCGGCTGCCAGCCCGCGGCTGCGGGCGGGAATGGCGACGAAGCCGTCGGCGCGGCTGAAGGTGCTCACCGCCCCGGAGCCCTTGGTGCTGGGATAGGCCACCAGGCCCCCGTCGTCGGCGCTGAGCAGGCCCACCATGCGGTAGTCGACCCGGCCGTATTCGGAGGGCAGGGCCACCGGCAGCCGGGCGCTCAGGCGCCGGCGGCCGCGCTCCGGCAGGCCGGCCAGGCGCCGGATCACCGGGGCCACGAATTCCTGGAAGGTGAAGATGGCGGAGGTGGGAAAGCCGGGCAGGATCACCACCGGCCGGCCGCCGGTGACCGCCAGGCACAGCGGCTTGCCGGGACGCAGGGCGACGCCGTGGACTACCACGCCGGGGTCGGAGAGCCGGCCCAGCACCCGGTGGGCCACGTCGCCCGCGCCCTTGGAGGTGCCGCCGGAGAGCAGCACGGCGTCGGCCTGGGCCAGCCCCCGGTCCAGGGCCTCGGCCAGGGCCGCCTCGTCGTCGCGGACAATACCCAGCGCCAGGGGCTCGCCGCCGTGCTCGCGCACCGCGGCGGCCAGGATGGCACCGTTGGAGTCGTATACGGCGCCGGGCCGGGGTTCGCTGCCCGGTGCGATGATCTCATCGCCGGTGGACAGGATGGCCACCCGGGGCCGGCGCCAGACCGGCAGCTGGCCGATGCCCACCGCCGCCAGCAGGCCGATCTCCCGGGAGCCCAGCGGCTGTCCGGCGAACAGCACGGTCTCCCCCTGGGCGATGTCGTAGCCGGCGTAGGTGACGAACGCGCCGGGCGCGACGCTGCGGCTCACCGCCACGCCCTCGCCGGCGGGCTCGGTGTGCTCCACCATCACCACGGCATCGGCGCCGCGGGGCATCATGCCGCCGGTGGCCACCGGCGTGGCGGTGCCGGCGGTGACTTCCACGGCGGGCACCCGGCCAGGGGTGAGCACCTCGCCGTTGAGGGTGAGGGTGCGGGGCGCCCCCTCGGCGGCGCCCTCCAGATCCGCGGCGCGCACCGCGAAACCATCGACGTTGGCGCGGTCGAAGCCGGGCACGTCCACCGGCGATTCCAGGTCCCGGGCCAGCACCCGGCCCAGGGCCTCGGCAAGGGACACGGTCTCCTCCCCCAGGGGTTCCAGAACCAGGTGCGCGTGGAAGCGGGCCTGGGCCTCCTCCCGGCTCACGGTCTCCAGGAACTGGGACTGGCGCACCGCCTCCGGGGGCCGATCAGGGGGACTCATGGACAATGAAGACTCTCCAGAACGCTTTCCACCAGGACCTCCGCCCCGGGAGCATACCCCTCGGAGCCGTCGCGAACCCGTACCACGCCGGCCAGGCCGGCGGGGGGCAGGCTGGGATCCCTGGCCAAAGCGTAGGCGCCGCCGGCATCCACGGCGACGGCCAGGGCCTCGGTCAGGCCGATGCTTGAGGTGAGCTTGCGGCGGGCGGCAAGCCGGCGCCCGGGCACGCCGGGCAGGCCTGCCGCCCGCCGCAGCCAGGATCGCAGCAGCAGATGGTAGGCGATCAGCGCCGGCCAGGGCTGGGCGGGCAGCACCGCCAGCGGCGCGCCGCCCAGCGCGCCCAGGCCACTGCCCTCGCCGGGCCGGATGGCGAGCGCCGGAAAGGCCAGCTCGCTGGCGCCAGCCAGGGCCCTGACATCGGCAGCTTCCCCCAGTACCAGCAGCGCACTGGCCCCACCGTCGGCGAAGGCCTCCAGGGCCGCCGCCGGCGCCGCCTCGGGGCATTGCGCCCGGGCCCCGTCCGCGGCCAGGGCCGCCGCGAGCAGGCGCGCCGCCGGGCCGGCCTCCGGGTCGGCGGCAACCACCTGTACCTGCGGCGGCGGGCGCGCCTCCAGGGTTTCCACCCCGGCCCCGGCGAGCCGGCAGCAATCCAGGGCCGTGAGGCGCTGGCCAGCGGCCAGCAGGCTGGCGCCGGCGGGGAGCTCCGCGCCCGGCTCGGCGACGCCGGTGCCGGGGGTCACGGGGGCTACCAGCACCAGGGTGGAGCCCTCCAGCACGGCTTCGTCCCGGTGCAGCACGGCGTCCCAGCGCTGCGCCAGTGGCTCCCCGCGGCGGACGAAGCGGGCCTCGCCGGCCGCGAGCGACAGGCGCAGCGGATTGTAGACCCCGGCGCCCTCGCTGGCGGCCGAGGCCAGGGCCACGCCGGAACGCCCGGCGCAACGCCCGCCGGGCACCGGCCGGGCTGGCCGCAGCTCTCCCACCACGCGCCAGCCCAGGGCCTCGTCCGGGGCCACGGCAACCGGCGCCGGCCAGCGACCGGGCAGTTCGTCCAGCCATTGCAGCGCCTCGTCCAGCGCCGCCAGGGCATCTCCGAAGGCCAC
>CAZAQB010000197.1:0-5662 GCA_964487155.1 uncultured Ectothiorhodospiraceae bacterium | reverse complement strand
GGCCAAGAGACAAGCGAGATCGGTGCAAATTTGTGAAATCTTCGGGCTAGGGCTCAGTGGACGAGGATCAGGTAGTCCGTCACCCGGGTAACGGACAGCCCCTGGGTGGCGGCGAGGGCCGCCAGGCCGTTGTCGATGGAGCGGATGGAAAGCCGCGCGGTCACCGGCTCGCCGGTCGCCGAATCGGCCAGGAGCAGAATTTCACCGGGGCGGTAACGGTCGATCTCGGCCAACGCCGCAGCAAGCGGCAGGCCGCGGATGGCGATGAAGCCGTGACGCCAGGCGGTGACCGCCGCGGCGTCCACCCGGCGCACCGCTCCGGGTGGGGCCCCCTCGCGGTAGCGCACCTGTTCGCCCGCGTTGACCACGGCACGAGCGCCGGTGTCGGGCGCGGTGGTCTCGCGTGGCGGGGCCGGCGAGAGCACGCCGACCGTGCCCTCGGCCACCGTCACGGTGACCTCGCGATCATGGTCGCGGACGCTGTAGACGGTGCCCAGGGCCTGGGCCCGGCCGCCATGCGCGCCCACGGAGAAAGGGCGCTTCGGATCCTGGGCCACCTGGAACCGGGCCTCGCCCCGCAGCAGCGAGACCTCGCGCCGGCCGCTGGTGTAGTTCACCGCCAGGGCGGTATCCGTGTTCAGCCAGGCGATGGAGCCGTCGGGGAGCGTGACCTGGGCCTGCTCGCCGACCGCGGTGCGGTAGTCGGCCTCAAGGCGCAGGGCCAGCTCCGGGGCCACGGCCGCCAGCAGCACCAGGCATGCGGCCGCCACCGCGCCCCACGCCGCCTGGGGGGGGCCCCAGCGAGCGCCCCGGCGCCGGGCAGTTGGTCTGCGGACCGCCCCGGAGGCCTGCATCCGGCCGCGACGTGATACGCCTTGCTCCGGCGGGGCGAAGGCATCGCGCAGGTCGTCGATGCCCTGCCAGAGTTCGCGGACCTCCTCGTAGGCTGCCCGGTTGCTCGGATCGCTATCGACCCAGCGCTCGAAACGGGCGCGGTCGTCCGCCGTGGCATCACCGGACGACAACAGCAGCAGCCAGTCCTGGGCTGCCTCATCGGGGCGCTGGCCGTCGGCGTGCCCTCTCGCGGGCCGAGACGCACCTGATTCGTTCATCGGCTCCAACCTGGTAGACATCAAAAGCGGCCGGCCGCTGCCCCGTTTAAAGACAAGCCGCCCTCATTATCAAGACGATTGGGACGCGCCCAGGCCTCACTGGGCGTTGCCGTCCTGGGATTTCCCGTGGAAGCGGCGTCGCGCCGCCAACAGCGCATTCATGACGGTCTTGAGATCCTTGTATACCGTGGTGATACCGACGCCCAACTGCGTGGCTATCGCGGCCTGGGACAGGCCTTGGTAACGGTGGAGATAGAAGATCTCCCGGCAGCGCGGCTCGAGCCTGGCCACCTCGGCCTCCAGATAGGCCAGCTCCGCCCGGGCCAGGGCGTGGCGCTCCGGGGTGCGCTCGTCCGTGTGCTGCCAGACGACTCCGTCGGCCTGGGTACGGATCTCCTCGCGGCGCTTCTCCACTCGCTGGTGATCGGCGGCCAGGTTGGAGGCCATGGTGAAGAGATAGGCGCGCCGGTTGCCTACCGCGGCCGGGCCATCCGCGCGGCGCAACCGCAGGTAAAGGTCATGGGCAATGTCCGCAGCGAGACTGGACGAACCAAGGCGCCTGTCGAGGAACCTCAACAGCTCCCATTGGTGTTCCATGTACGTCTGCAGCAATCCGGAGTCGTGCATGCTCGCTCAATTCAATGCAGCCAACCTGTCCTGAAAGAGACTCCGACCACGACGAACAGCACGGACAGCACAGTCACCGCGACGATGTGCCACGCCATGTCCACGAGGTTCCGCTCGGAGAGCCTGGGGACGACCCGAAAGCGCGCGTCCACCGCCAGGCCGACGGTGAGCGCCAGCAGCAGGAGCTTCAAGGCCACCCCGCGGGCGATGGGGTTGGACAGATCCAGCCACTGACCCACGTCCGGCAGATAACGATGGGCCAGCATCAACCCCGTCACCACCAGAATCACCAGGGCGGGCATGCCGATCCGCTCGTAACCGGATTCGAACTGCCGGAGCCGGTCGGGGGCGCGCGCCGCCAGGACCCCCGGCAGTACCACGCTCGCGAGGACGATATGGCCCCCTGTCCAGACGGTGGCGGCGAGGATGTGAAGCAACAGGAGTGATGCGTGCATGGCTGCCTGGGGACCGGTGCGCGACCGACCCATCCACGGTGTCTCGTGGGCTGGATGCGTCAGACCCGCCTTGGACTGCCTTTGACAAGCTGCCTCGCAGTGACCACCGAACCGGGCCTGGGGAAGTGGCGGAGAACGCAGGCCGCAAGTTCAAGCAGGCAAGATCCCTCAATGAGAATGGCTCGTATTTTTTGCCAACTCGCCCGCCGGCGCAACCCCTGCCGCATTCGCCCCGTCACGAACACAACCGCCAGCTGCAGGCAGAACGAAGCCACTCCTCGCCCCAGGCAGCCGAGCGCAACTCCCCGCCCGCATGATGGCCACGGCGAAGATACTGGTACTGGTGCGCATGCCCAGAAGCAGCGCACCGAAATCGGGCTTGCTGCGCCAACCGGCCCGCATCGCCAGCGCCAGCAAGCCATCCACGGCGGCTCTGGCCTGGAACACCCGGGTGCGCGGCCGGCGCTGGCCCGGGGCCGGACGGTCTACGGGTTGGCCGCTGAAGGGCCGGCATCCCGGGGTTGCGAGGCTTGACCGTATTCCCCGATGGGCGGCTTCGCAGCTTCGCCTCGCGCCTTGCACTGCCGGCCCTTCAGCGGCCAACGCGGCGGCGAGGAATTGTTCAGCGCTTCCCTAATCAGCGCCGGGGCTGTCGGCCCGAATGCGGACGCGGGGTATCCGCCGCCGTGGATCTCTCTGCTCTGGCGGGGTCGATGTAAAGAGCTGGCGCGGCGCCCATCGCAGCGCCTGCATGCGCTCACGGTCGGCCGCGGATCCGAATGCGGGAGCATCATCGAGCGCATCGAAAAAGCGGCGGGTGTGAATAATCGTCGACTCCACCTGTGACCAGTAAACCTGCGGGGCGTCCTCACGATAGCGCGCCGCCACTTCGCGACTGCGCAACCGCCCTTCCTCGCTCAGCCAGGCATCGAGCTCGACCGGCGTCACGCCCATCACCTCCATGAGCTCCGGGAGGTCCACCGCCGGTCGCAGGGCGCTGCTGACGCCCCCCGAAGATCGCGCCAGACGCCGGCAGAGCGGCGCGTTCATGGTCGCACCGGACAGGAAAACCGTGCTGACCGAGCGCACATGGCTGCAGTAGCCGGCCTGGCCGGTGTTCCACGCAACACTCGAGAAGCAGCGGCTGCGAAGGTAGGAGACCTGCGAGCCAACAGCGTTGAAGGCGGTCTTGCGCACGGACTCGGGTGAGATGAGGAAGCACGGTTTCGCTGAATGCATGGCGACGGCGAGATCCTGATAGAGGATCTCCAGCCGCTCCGGCGACTGCACCCGGAACCGCTTGTCATCGGCGTCGCTGACCAGGCCGCAGGCGGTTAGCGCCGACAGCGCCACGGCCGAAATGCCCGCCCGGCAAGCCTTCCGCCAGGCCTCGACTTTCATCCGAATCAGGCTCCGTTCGACTCCGCAGATGCCGTTTCCGCTTCGGTACGCGCCCTACAATGATCCAGGCCAACGGTACAACGCCCAGTCCGTAGCCGATGAGCGTCGAGTCGCAGAATCCCGAGCCGCACCGCGCCCGAGAGCCAGAGCATCCCGCCGTCGACAACCCGCCGTAGGCTGGGTTGAGCAAAGCGATACCCAGCATGCCGGAACAGCGCACCGCCGCCGGGTCCCGCACCGCAGAATGCTGGGATTACGCTCTCGCTCCATCCCAGCCTACCGACCCTACGGAACCTGGCTGGCGCATCCGCCGCTTCAACAGATCCCGAGCAGCATTTACCCGGTGGTGACGCCGGTGAGGCTGTGGACGCGCAACCCTGTGCGGCTGGTCATTACCAGGCGTTCTTGCAACAAGCCGGGCAATGCTCTGGCGTACAGACATCTGTATCGCTAATATTTACGGAACTTGAGATGAAAACGACGCTGAATCTGAACGATGACCTGCTGGCCCGAGCCAAGATGCAGGCCGCGCGGCAACGCACCACCCTGACGCGGCTGATCGAAGAGGGGCTGCAACTGCGTCTGCGTGCGGCCGGACAGCCGGGCAACGCGCCGGCGGAACTCCCCGTTTATCATGGCAGGGGCGGGCTGGCGCCCGGCCTCAACGGGCTCAGCAACAAGGACCTGCTGAGCGCCGCCGACGATGACGCCTGACGTCAATGTCCTGCTGGCGGCCAGCCGCGCCGATCATCCGCACCATCAAACCGCTCGGGCATGGCTCACCCAGGCCCTGGATGAAGCGGTCCGGGGCGCACCGTTGAGCCTGCAGCCGATGGTGATCGCCAGATTCCTGCGGCTCGCCACCCATTCGAGGATTTTCGTCGAGCCAACGCCGATCGAGGCCGCATTGCGCTTTGTCGATGCCCTGCTGGCTGCGCCCGGTGTCGTGCAACCGGCGCTGGGTGCCGAATGGCCGCACCTGCGCCGGCTCTGCGCAGACAAACAACTGCGCGGCAACGACCTGCCGGATGCCTGGCTGGCCGCCGCCGTGTTGCAACAGGGCGAACATCTCGCGAGCTTCGACGGCGACTTCACGCGCCTCCTCCCGCGCGGGCGCTTTACGCGCCTCAAGCCCTGATCGAGCATCGGCCGGCGACTGGCGTAAGGAGTTCTTCATCGCATCGCCCTTATGCCCCCGCGTGGGCCGCAGGCTTGCCGACCCGGCGATGCCGGCAAACATACACACATCAACGTACACGTATAAGCTGCCCCATGAAAACGCGGACCACCCGAGTCTTCAACAACGGCAACAGCCAGGCGGTGCGCATTCCGGCCGAGTACCGGCTCGACACCGACCGGGTTTGCATCTCACGCAACGAGGCTGGCGATCTGGTCATCCACCCGTTGCCGGCACAGCGCGGCGCGACCCTGTTACAGGCCCTGCAGGCGCTGGGCGAGGTGGACGATGCCTTTGTCGCCGCGCTTGAGGCCGAACAACAGTCTCCCTTGCCGGTGCAGGATCGCGATGCGCTGTGATCTACCTGCTCGACATCAATATCCTGATCTACCTGATCAAGAACCAGCCGCCCGCCATCGGCCAGCGCATCGACGCGTTGCCGCAGGAGGACAGCCTGTGCATGTCCTTCATCACCTGGGCCGAACTGCTCAAGGGCGCCGAACGCAGCACCCGCAAGGCCGCTGTTCTGCGCCGGCTGGAAACCCTGGCGCGGCACGTGCCGGTGCGCTACTCCAGCGGCCCGGCGATTTGCCGTCACTACGCCGAGCAGGCGACCCGCCTCAAGGACAGCGGCACGCCCATCGGCGCCAACGATTTGTGGATCGCCTGCCACGCGCTGGCCGACGACGCCACCCTGGTCACTCACAACTCCCGCGAGTTCCTCCGGGTGACCGGGCTGCGGGTCGAAGACTGGGTGACGTCCACCGAGACTTAGAGGGTGTGTACAAAACCAGGCACGCCGGAGCGCGGGGTGGAGATCCCGCCCGGCGCCCACCGAAGCCCGCCGTAGGGCAGGTTGCGCAGAAACCTGCCATCGGGCGATGGCATCG
>CAZAQB010000196.1:0-5730 GCA_964487155.1 uncultured Ectothiorhodospiraceae bacterium | reverse complement strand
ACCGCCTCACCAACCGCCTCATCCACGCCCCCACCATCGGCCTGCGACAGGCGGCCCGCAATGCCGACGCCCGGCAGTTGCGGGGGCTGAGCCTGCTGCTGCTGGAAACGACGACTCCGCAACACGACGAGCCCGACTCTTGAAGCCCTCCCTCCGAGCCAAGCTGGATAGCCTGCTGGAGCGCCACGAGGAGATCGAGGCGCTGCTCGCGCAGCCTGAGGTGATCGCCGAACAATCCCGGTTCACCGCTCTGTCCCAGGAATACGCACGCCTGGAGCCGGTGGTGGCCGCCTTCCACCGCCTCCAGGATGCGGAGCGTGCGCTGGCGGGGGCCGCCGAGATGGCGGCCGACCCGGACCCGGACATCCGCGCCCTGGCAGAGGACGAGCAGGCCGAGGCCCGGGAGCGCATCACGGCCCTGGAGCAGAAACTGCGCCTGCACATGCTGCCCCGGGACCCCGACGACTCGCGCAACGTATTCCTTGAGATCCGCGCCGGCACCGGCGGCGACGAGGCGGCGCTGTTCGCCGGCGACCTGTTCCGCATGTACGCCCGCTACGCCGAGCGCCAGGGCTGGCAGCTGGAGCTGGTGAGCGAGAGTCTCGGCGAGCACGGCGGCTACAAGGAGGTGATCGCCCGGGTAGTGGGGGACGGCGTCTACGCCCGGCTCAAGTTCGAGTCCGGCGCCCACCGGGTGCAGCGGGTGCCCGAGACCGAGTCCCAGGGACGCATCCATACCTCTGCCTGCACCGTGGCGGTTCTGCCCGAGGCCGAGGAGCTGGCCGAGGTAACGCTGGATCCAAGCGATCTGCGGGTGGACACCTACCGGGCGTCCGGGGCCGGCGGGCAGCACGTCAACAAGACCGACTCGGCGGTGCGCCTGACCCACCTGCCCACCGGCATCGTCGTGGAGTGCCAGGACGAGCGTTCCCAGCACAAGAACCGGGCCAAGGCCCTGGCGCTGCTGAAGGCGCGGCTGATGGACCAGCAGCGGGAGCGCCAGAGCAGCGAGCGCACCCAGACCCGACGCCTGCTGGTGGGCAGCGGCGACCGCTCGGAGCGCATCCGCACCTACAACTTCCCCCAGGGCCGGATCACCGACCACCGCATCAACCTGACGCTCTACAAGCTGGGCGAAGTGCTGCAGGGGGATCTGGATCCAGTGGTGGATCCACTGGTCAGTGAGCACCAGGCTGACCTGCTGGCCAGCCTGGCCGGGGAGGACGCCGGCCTGTAGGCGGCCGGCGGTCTCAGGGGGCAGCGACCGCGCTCAGGCGACCCGCTGCTTCTCCTTGAGTTCCTCCAGGGTCTTGCAGTCGATGCACAGCGTCGCCGTGGGCCGGGCCTCGAGCCGGCGCAGGCCGATCTCGATGCCGCACTGGTCGCAGAAGCCGTAGTCGTCCTTGCGGATGCGCTCCAGGGTTTCGTCGATCTTGCGGATCAGCTTGCGCTCGCGGTCGCGGGTGCGCAGCTCCAGGGCGAACTCTTCCTCCTGGGTGGCCCGGTCCGCCGGATCCGCATAGTTGTTGGCGTCGTCGCGCATGTGATGCACGGTGCGCTCGACTTCCTGCTGAAGTTCCGCTTTCCAGGCCCGTAGCAGCTCGCTGAAGTGCTCCCGCTGGGCCTCGTTCATATATTCTTCGCCGGCCTCCGGGGTGTAGTGCTCGAATCCCCCTACCGGCATGCTCTGTCGATCGGCCATCGCTCCGCCCTCCTAACGCTGTCACCCCGACGCAGGGGATGGTTCCTCCAGCGGCCCCGTCCAGGGGAAGATCCATCTCCCGGATGGTGCCTCGCCCCTCGGCGCAATTGTGTGATCCAATTCAAGTGCCGGCACCCCTCCGGGCGATGCCGCGACCGTACGTTCCTGGGACATCGGCCGCCGCCGGCGGTTCCTTGAGCCCCCACGCTAGGCAACCCGCCGGGGAAGTACCTCCCGCAGTCGCTCGGCGGCGTCCGTCAGCATGCGCTCGGTCGTTGGCCAGTCAACGCAGGCATCGGTGATGGATACCCCGTACTGTAGCGCGGAAAGGTCGGAGGTGAGCTTCTGGTTGCCCCAGCCGATGTTGCTCTCCAGCATCACGCCGAGGATGGATCTGTTGCCCTCCAGGATCTGGTTGACGATGTTGTCCAGCACCAGGGGCTGCAGGCCCGGGTCCTTGCTGGAATTGCTGTGGCTGCAGTCGACCATGACCTTGTCCGGTACGCCTGCGTCCCGCAGTTCCTTCTCGCACAGGGCGATGCTCACCGAGTCGTAGTTGGGCTGGGCGCCGCCGCGCAGCACCACGTGGCCGTGGGCGTTGCCCCGGGTGCGGATCACCGCGCAGCGGCCGTTCTGGTCGATGCCGAGAAAACTGTGGGGGCTGGCCGCCGAGCGCAAGGCATTGATGGCCACCGCCAGGCTGCCGTCGGTGCCGTTCTTGAAGCCCACCGCGGTGGACAGGCCGCTCGCCATCTCCCGGTGGGTCTGGGACTCGGTGGTGCGCGCGCCGATGGCGGTCCAGGTGATCAGATCCCCCAGATACTGCGGCGTGATCGGGTCCAGGGCCTCGGTGGCGGCGGGTATGCCCAGCTCCGCCAGGTGCAGCAGCAGCTCCCGGGCGCGGTACAGGCCTTCCTCGATGTGGAACGAGTCGTCGAGATAGGGGTCGTTGATCAGCCCCTTCCAGCCCACGGTGGTGCGCGGCTTCTCGAAATAGACCCGCATCACCACGAACAGGCTGTCGGCCACCGCATCGCGCAGCGCGGCGACGCGAGCGGCGTAGTCGCGAGCGGCCTCCAGGTCGTGGATGGAGCAGGGCCCCACCACCACCATCAGCCGGTGGTCGCGGCCGTCCAGGATGTCGCGCACCGTGTTCCGGCCGGCGGTCACCGTGTCCCGGGCGGCGGCGCTGAGGGGATAGCGCGCCTTTACCTCCAGGGGCGTGGGCAGCAGCTCCTGGGCCAGCACGTTGAGGTTGTCCAGATGGTTCTCGCTCATGGCTCCGCTTCCGCCGGGGCTCCAGGCCCCGGGGTCAATTTCCAAGCCCGCCATCCTAGCCGCCCGTGGGCGGAATGGCTATGTGTGGCCGACACCCACCGGTGCCGCGGGCGCCATACTGTGGGGCGGGCAGGTTGCAGCGCGTT
Organism: uncultured Ectothiorhodospiraceae bacterium; assembly: GCA_964487155.1. Taxonomy (GTDB): domain Bacteria; phylum Pseudomonadota; class Gammaproteobacteria; order Nitrococcales; family Nitrococcaceae; genus CAZAQB01. The sequence continues at coordinate 2,604 of CAZAQB010000196.1, read as the reverse complement.
GACAGTCCCCTGCGTGGAACGCGCAGCGCTCCCCCGCCTGGCCGCGGCGCTGATATAGTCGGCGCGCAGGAAACGCACATTGCCGAGGCCTCCCATGCCATTGGACCGCAGACTGCTCGATATTCTCTGCTGCCCGGTCACCAAGGTGCCGGTGCGCCCGTTGCGCCCGGATGAACTGGCCCGGGTCAACGCCGAAGTGCGCGCCGGTCGGCTGCTCCACGCCAACGACGAGCCGGTCGCCGCCGAACTCCAGGAGGCACTGGTCACCGAGAATGGCGAGCGGCTGTACCCGGTGGAGGACGGCATCCCCATCATGCTGGAGGAGCGCGCCATCGGCGTGCGGGACCTCGGCATCAAGTGACCGGCGAGGCGGTGGAGCCGCCGCCCCCGCAACTCGGCGCGGCCCTGGCCTGGGCGCAGGCCCGCCTGCAGAACCATTCCCCCTCCGCCGCCCTGGATGCCCAGGTGCTGCTGGCCGACCTGCTGGAAGTGGACCGCAGCTACCTGCTGGCCTGGCCGGAGCGGGTGCTCGCCGCCGCCGATCGGCAGCGCTTCGCCGCCCGGATGGCCCGCCGGGCCGCCGGCGTGCCGGTGGCCCAGCTCACCGGCTGGCGGGAGTTCTGGTCGCTGCGCCTGCGGGTCAGCCGCGCCACCCTGATTCCCCGTCCGGAAACCGAAATGCTGGTGGAGGCGGCCCTGGAGGCCCTGCCTGCCGGTGGCTCCGGCCGGGTCCTGGATCTCGGCACCGGCAGCGGCGCGCTGGCCCTGGCCATTGCTGCCGAGCGTCCCGGCACGGTGGTGGATGCGGTGGAGCGGGAGCCGGCGGCGTTGGCCCAGGCGCAGGCCAACGGCCGCGGTCTCGGGCTCGCCAACCTGCGCTGGCTGCCGGGGGACTGGTACGCCCCGGTCGCCGGCCGGCGCTATGCAGTGGTGGTCAGCAATCCCCCCTACGTGGACGCCGCCGAGCCGGAGTTCCTCGACCCGGGGCTGGCCTGGGAGCCGGCCGCCGCGCTATATGCTGAAGGGCGCCCGCTGGCGGCCCTGCAGCGGGTGGTGGCAGGCGCTGCGCAGCACCTGCTGCCCGGCGGCCGGCTCGCCGTGGAGCACGGCTTCCGCCAGGGGGCCGCAGTGCGCGAGCTGTTTCGCGCGGCCGGCCTGCAGCGGGTGGAGAGCCGGCGCGACCTGCAGGGCCACGAGCGCATCAGCGTTGGGCTATGGTTGAGGGATGAAAGCCAGGGTTGAAGACGGCGACGGTGGCGGGGGCGAATTCCCCATCCGGCGCCGGGTGCTGCGCCTGGCGGCGGGCCAGACGCCGGACACACTGGCGGCCGCCGCCCGGGAACTGTTGCAGACCGACGGCGTGAGTGCCGCGGCCGTCATCGGCGAGCGCTGCCTGGCGGTGGACTACGACCTGCGCCGGGCGTGCCTGGCCCGGCTTACCGGGGCCCTGGCGGAAGCCGGCTACGTCCTCGACAACGGCCCGATCCCCCGCCTGTGCCGGGCGCTTGCCCACTACGCCGACCACACCGCCCTGGCCAATGCCGGGCGGGAGCAGGATCTCCCCACCGCCACCCGGGACGCCTTCGTCGGTGCCTGGCGGCGCCGCAGCCACGGCTGCCGGGATCTGCGCCCGTCCCACTGGCGGCGCTACCTCTGATTCCGGTTTTCGGGGGTTCCCCGTGGACGACGACCAGCTGCTGCGTTACAGCCGCCAGATCATGCTGCCGGGCCTCGACATCGAGGGCCAGGAGCGGCTGCTGGCGAGCCGGGTGCTGGTGGTGGGGCTCGGCGGGCTGGGCTCACCCGTGGCCCTGTACCTGGCCGCCGCCGGAATAGGCGAGCTGGTGCTGGCGGACCCGGATCGGGTCGAGCTCTCCAACCTGCAGCGCCAGATCCTGTTCGGCAGCGCAGATCTGGGCCGGACCAAGGTGCAGGCGGCGGCGGCCCGCCTGGCGGACATGAACCCGGAGGTGAAGCTTCGCACCCTGGAGACCCGGCTCGACCCCTCCAACCTGCCGGAGGCGGTGGCCGGCATGGACCTGGTGCTGGATGGCAGCGACAACTTCGCCACCCGCTTTGCCGTCAACGCCGCCTGCGTGGCGGCCGGCGTGCCGCTGGTGAGCGGCGCCGTGATCCGCATGGAAGGGCAGGTGGCGGTGTTCCCCAACGACGGCGCCTGCGCCTGCTACCGCTGCATCTTCCCGGACGACGGCGGCCCCCAGGAGACCTGCAGCGACACCGGCGTCCTGGCGCCCCTGCCGGGGGTGGTGGGCAGCGTCCAGGCGGTGGAGGCCATCAAGCTGCTCACCGGCCTGGGCCGGCCGCTGACCAACCGCCTGCTGCTGCTGGACGCCCTGGAGATGGAGTGGCGCACGGTACGCCTGGCGCGGGACCCGGGCTGTCCGGTGTGCGGGGCGGAAGAAGGACTGAGGACTGAGGACTGAGTGGAAGAGGGGGCTTGACGGGCGCCTCGGCGGGGTCACGCTCATTCAGTCCTTAGCCCGAAGATTTCATGAATTTGTGCTGATATCGCGTAGGATATTGGTTTTACAAGGGACTTTTCGAAGGAGCGGCGTATCGGTGAGTACGGCCGACTGAGAAAAG
>CAZAQB010000195.1:0-5746 GCA_964487155.1 uncultured Ectothiorhodospiraceae bacterium | reverse complement strand
CTCCGGGATGGATCACTCCGAAGGTCACAAGCACTGACCAGGCGGCGGCTCCTGGACGGGCCGCCGCCTCTCCCGGCTCACTCGCGGGGCTGCCGCTGCCACAGTCAGAGCAGGCGGGGACGCCGGATGCGCTGCGCTTATCCGGCCTACGGCGGAGACTCCCGGTAGCCGGCAGGAGGCCGGCCTGCCCGCCAGTTCGCAGCCGTGCTGCGCTCTCGCCGTCCTAATCCCGCCGCACCTTGATCCAGTCGGCGCCGGGCCCCTCCGGCGCCGGGTGCACCTCCGCCAGCCGCCCCGGCGCGAGGTCGTCGAAGCTGCCGGCAAGGCTCGGCTGCCCCGAGGGGCTGCGATCCACCCAGATGCGGGTACCCTCGCTGACGGTCACGGTCACCGAGCCGCCCTCCCCGCCCACGGTGACGCGGCGCGGGCCGGGTTCCACGGCACGGATCTCGCCGATGGTGGTGCCGGTCCCGGACAGACCGGGGGATCTGCCGATGGGGATGAAGCGCTCGGTGGCCTGCTGGGCCTGGACGCTGCCGCCGGCCAGCAGGGCGGCCAGCAGCAGGGATGCGGGGATGGCTTTCATGGTCGTGTCCTCGCCGGGTTCAGCCGGAGGTCTCCACCAGGGCGCTGCGCGCCTGTTCAAGCTCGGCGCTGGCGGCGTCGAGCCGTGAGCGGCGGAAGAAATGGCTGCCCCGGGCCTTGTCCAGCAGCGCCGCGGCCTGCTCCAGGCGCAGCACCGCCTCCGGGTGCAGGCTGGCGGCGATCAGCACCTCGGCTGCGTCGCGGGTCTCGGCCGCCGCCCGCAGCAGCAGCTGGCCGGCGTCCGCGCCCCGGCGGGGGCCGTGCACCTGCTCCAGCAGCGCCAGGGTCTCGCGGATATTCTCCAGGGCATTGATCACCCGCAGGAAGGCGGCGACCGCCTCCACCTGGGAAGCGTCCAGGCGGATGCCGGAGCCGGTGGCCTGGGCGACAAGCTGCCCGGCCGGGGAATTGTTGAAGGAGTCGCCGTTGTAGAACGCCACCGCCCCTTCCAGGGTCAGCACCGAGTTGTTGTGGAAGAAGGGCGGCGTGTCCGCGGCCTCCACCACGGTGGGAGTGTTGAAGGTGCCGTCGCCGGGGGTGCCGAGGCCGTCGTCCGGCGGGTTGGGCTCGCCGGTGAGGTCGGCGGGCTGGTCGGGGAGGTCCTCCACCCCGGTGTTGAAGTTCAGGTTGCCCGCCCCCGCGCCGAACACCGCCGGCGCGCCGTTGGCGCCGGCGTTGAAGTGGCAGGCGAAGCATTTGCCGGAGGCGGGATCGTTGAAGATCTCCTGGCCGCGGGCGGCGGTGGGGTCCTTGAGCGGCAGGGGCAGGCTGAGCTCCTGCTGCCGGCCCAGGGAGAGCTGGAAGGCCTCCAGGGCGTCCAGCTCCTCCGCCGTGGGCAGGCGGAAGTCCTGCCCCGGCACCCGGTTCAGAGTCCGGGTGAAGTGCTGGATCACCGCGCCGGTGGCGAAGGCCCGCAGCGAGCCGTCGCCGGGCGCGCCGTCCCCGGACCAGCCGGTCCGCGGCCCGGCGGCGCTGTCCACCGAGGTGGGCAGGGCCAGGGTGTGGGGCACACCGCGCATGGTGAAGACGTTTTCCAGGTCGCCGAAGCCGTCCAGGTTCTCCACGATCAGGCCCAGCTTGCGCATCAGCACCGGGTTCTCGAAGTTCTCCGCCAGGGCCGGCACGAACTCGGCGACGAACAGGGGGTCGTCGTCGGGCAGCGTGGCGATGAACGCCGGGTCGATGGTGAAGTTGTTCTCTTCGCGGTGGCAGGTGCCGCAGGTGCGGCCGTTGCCATCGAAGGTCTCGTTGAAGAACAGATCCCGGCCCCGGGCGATCAGCTCGGCTTCGGGGTCCGCAGCAGGCGGCGGCACCATGGTGCAGCCCGCGAGCAGCAGCGCCAGGGGCAGGGCAAGACGGCGTCCCATGGACGAATCCCCCATGCACGGGGCAAGGCCCCGGTGGCCGGATCAATGGGAAGCCCCTCGCGGCTCGGCGCGGGACGGTCGCGGAACATCCCCGGCGCGCCGGGGGACGGCGCCGCGGGGCCCGCAGGCAGGCGTGCCGGGTCTGGGGGGTGACCCAACCGAGAGTCTAGTCCAGGTCCGGGCGCGGCACCGCAAGCGCGCCCTCGGCGAGCTACTTTTCCGCCGGGAAAAGCGGCCAGAAGCGCCGCGCCACCAGCTGCGTAGGCTGGGCGGCCACGTAGGGTGGGCAGAGCGAAGCGAAGCCCACCGTCTTCCTGCGCCGGGAACTGGCGTCTGTGCGATCCTTTTATCCCCCGGCCCCATTGCATCGAGTCCTGGCGACACCGGCGTCCTTCAGCGGCCGGCTCAGCTCTTCCAGAGCCTGCCGTCGAACTGATACGGCACGGGGTCGTGGATGACGATCTCCGTAAAGTCGCGATGCAAGGGGTTGATCAGCACGTTACGCTCGCCGGGGGTGAGCGCTGAAGGCACCCGCAGCAGCGCGGACGCGCCGCGCTCCACCCACGCCCTGCCGATCCGATGGAGCGCGATGGGCGCCGGCGTGCGCCGCCAGTCCTCGGGCAAGTCATCCAGGGCAACCGACTCGACTGCCAGGCTGTCCGGCACCTCGAGTTCAAAGAGGACATGACGGTTGCCGAAGTGGTGTTTCTCCATATGCACCAGAACCTCCAGCACCGCGAGCGCGGCACTCTCCGAGGCATAGACGCAGCGCACGCCCTTAGGATTCCAGCGGCCACCCCAGCGGGCCGCGCCGTCTGCGTCGAATGCGCTCGCGGCGCGCCGCGATTGCGCCAGTCGCCAAAGCCGCATCAGGAATAGACACCATCCTCGATCCGGCCGAGCACGTCTTCGACAGACTCGGTACCGGCGTCGGTGCTCAACAGCTCGAGGGGCTTCTTTCCGCCTAGCGCCTGGTTGGGCCGGTTGAGCCAGTCCCGGGCGATATCGACGTCCTCGAACACCTCCTCGGCCCGAACCATGATGCGAGCGATGCGGAACACGCGATCGGAGGCGATGGCCGAGAGGCGCTGCCGGGCGCGGGCCTGGCGGGTCAGGGTGGCCTTGGAGAGCCCAACCGCTGCGATGTAGAACGACTGCGGGAGCGCGCTCCAGTCCGCCAGCGTCTTGATCACCCGCGTCTCAAAGCCGTGTTCGATCACATCGTGAGCGCCCTCCCGGGCCGCCTGATCGGCCAGCTCCTTGCCGCCAAGGAGATTGAAGGCGGCGAGGAAACGCTCGGTCACGATGGGGTTGGCTGCTTCGGACATCACCGGGTCTCCTTGGGTCCATTTGATACCTTAAAGGGCAGCATATGGAACGACGGGTGAATTAAGCAATCCGACCTCGTCTCAGGCCTGGCCGAGTTCAGCGAGTGGGTTGAACCGCCCTTGGGTTCGCGGAGACCGTTTCCGGTGAGTCAGGCCGTTCTGGCTGACCCAGTGGCTTGCCCGCAGCAGGCCGCCTGCTTCTCCGCCGGCGGCGCGGGGCGGGATGTCCCCGATGGGTTCGGGCAGCCGTCGGCAGTTGAACCAAGCCACCTCTCAGAGCCTGCAGGGCGCCACGGACCATAAGCGCCGCCGCGACGCTCGCAGGTCGGCACCGCCAATTCCATACTCACCGCCGGCTCGCGCTCCTCGCGTAGGGTGAGCAGAGCGAAGCCCACCGTCTTCGATGGCCGGCCGAGGTCCTCGAACCGGCGCAAAGCTGCACGATGCCGGCCCGCCCCCAGCCTCCCGCCCCTCTCGGCAGGGGGTCAGACCCCCCATGGGGGGTGGTCGCATCCCGTGGCAGGGGCGGTCGGACCCCCTCCCGGGGGTGGTCGCACCCCCCGCGAGAGCGAACCGGAGACCTCCGGAAGCGAACTGGTTCGCTGCCGGAACGAACTGGCGGCCTCCGCCAACAGGTCCGTACGCTCCGCGAGCGAACCGCCGACCTCGCCGAGGGGGTCCAACCCCCCTCACCAGCGAACTGGCGCAGTCCCGAACCGAACTGGAGACCTCCCGGAGCGAACCGGTTCGCTCCGGGAGGGAACTGACCACCTCGACGAACGAACCGATTACCCCCCGAAACCGAACCGGTTCGCTCGCGGACCCCGACAGTTCGTCCCGGGAGGGGGCCGCCAAGCCCAGGCCGCCCTTGCGGTATGGGGCTCGGCAACACCCATCAGGTAACCGGGCATCGTGCCGGCGGGACGGGGCCCCGACAAACGAGCCGCGCTGCCGCGCGTAGGGTGGATGGAGCGAAGCGAAATCCACCATCTTCGGGCAACGGGAACTGCCGCTCGTCGCCGACTTGCTGTGGCTCGCCGGCATCGCAGCCGATCGCGCCGACGCGGCGAGCCGACGGTCGAGGGCGGTGCCCGCAACGGGGAGGACCGGCCAGCAGCCGACCGTCGGCGCCACCTTCGGCCAACCGGTACTGCCGGCCACTTACGGACAGTCGCCCTGTTGGTAGCACGGCAACGAACCACGTACGGCCCACGCGCGCCCTTCCCGCGGCCCTGTGATTCGCGGCGTGCAGCGCCGACGGTCCCCTCGACCTCAGCCGACTTTCCGCACGTACTTCCCAACACCCCTACATCTCTGAGCAGAGATACCGTAGTTCAACGGATGGGTGTTCTCTACCAAGCGCCAATGCGTCGCTGATCCACTTCTCTGTGCCGTAGCGGAACAAAACAAAAATCCCGCGCTCAATTAGCCCCGCGTCCATCAATCGCTGCATGGCGCTGTATTCGTTCCGCACCTCTCTCTTACGAAACCAATTATGTGAGTCTGAATGCGAGGTCTTGAGTTCAAGTTCAAGAGCGAGGCTCTTCCCGTCTGCCGCGAGCACAACGACGTCGTGGCGGCGCCGCCTACCCAATTCATCGCTATACTGAGACCACCATTGCGTCCTGACAGGATTTAGATCTGAACTGCCTGCGGCACCAGCTACATCACGGAGAAAGGCAAGCACCTCCGTTTCAAAATCTTTCTCGCGCAAAAACCACAACGGGTTCAATCGGTACTGCTCAAGGCAATGGTCAAGCGCCGCCTCACACGCATCCCTCGCGGCCGCTACCGCAGCCATGGCCGGGACAGGCCGCGCTTTGCCCCTGTGCCGCATCAGTGGTCTCGAGATCGTCAACACGTGCGGGATATCATCATACCAGTCCGGCCGAGCCGTAAGAACCACCGAATATATCGGCGCCTTGAGTTCATTGTCTTCCCACTTAGAAAGATCCTTGGCCAGCGAGCGTCGCGACAGCTTGCGTCCTCCGAGACCTGCTAAACAGTCCTCTGGCGATGCGTCCATCTTTGTCTCAATAACCGCTGCATACGGCGGTCGAAATCTCGCTGGTGCGCCGTTGGCCTTGGCTTGTATAAATTGCAGCGACTCGCCAAGTAAAAGAATATCAACTTCACGACTCGCCCGACCGCTCGTGGTTTTGAGTTCTCTGTACGCGCGACGTGCGGTTAGTTTATCGCCGGGACGCCGATTAATAACTCCACCCTCCAGTTCTAGAGGGCATGGCTCAGGGAGTGCCCGGCAGAGCTCCAAGTGAAGCATCGCCTGCAGCTCAGACTCATTAATAATCGCCAGTGGATCCACCGCCAATAACTCTTCAATTCGGCGCACCACCAATTCAAGGAGAACACCTAAATCACTACTTGCCATGGAACTGCCTCAATCTACCTAGGGAAACGCTGATCAAATGCGGGATCGACCCGCCCCGGCTCTTGCTTGGAATTTTT
>CAZAQB010000194.1:0-5833 GCA_964487155.1 uncultured Ectothiorhodospiraceae bacterium | reverse complement strand
GGTCAGGCCCCTCAGAGCGCACGCCGCAGCGCCAGAGCCGCCTGGCCCAGCAGCTCGTGCAGGGCCAGGGCGCTCTCCCGGTAGGCCTGCGCGCCGGGCCGGAAGTCCGAGGGCTGGTAATCCGGCGCCAGGGGCAGCAGGGTGGGGGCCGGGATCACCTCCAGGCCGGCATGGCGGAACTCGGCGGCGGCGCGCTTCATGTGCAGGGCATGGGTCACCAGGGCGACGCGCCGGATGTCCTCGGCGGCCAGGATGCCGGCGCTCATGGTGGCGTTCTCCTGAGTGTCCCGGGAGGCCGTTTCCCGCCACTGCACCCGGGCGCCGTACTCGACGATGGCCCGGGCGGTGAGCTCGGCCAGGCTGTGGCCCCCGTGGGCCAGCCCGCCGGAGACCAGCACCGGCAGGCCGGTGCGCCGGGCCAGGCGGGCGGCCGCCCGGGCGCGCTGCAGGCCGAGGGCGTCCACCGTCTCGCCGCCGTAGTCCGCGAGGTGCCGCTCGGCGCCCGCGGTCAGCACCACGATGGCGCCGGCCTCGGCCAGGGCGCTCGCGCTCGCCGGGCGCAGATCCTCCGGCAGGGCCTGCTGGGTGAGCCAGCCCGCCGTGGCTGGCAGGGCAAGGGCCAGGTTCAGGACAAGTCCGCCCCAGGCCAGGCCCAGGCCGAGCCGGCGCCGCAAACGCAGCAAAACCAGGCCCACGGCGATGATGACCAGCGGCGCCACCGGCGGCAGCAGCAGCATGGAGATGAACTTCTTCAGATGGAACAGCATGGGTTCTTCGTGCTGCGGCCCGGCGTCATCTCAGCCGGTGCCGGGGGGACGCCCGTTGCGGCACAATTCCGACGGCCAACGATACCAGGAGTCGAACTCGCCAGCCGGGCCGGCGGGCCCGGTCCGAGCCACGTCGCGCCGGAGCCGTGTTTGGCGAAAACTTTCGTGAAACAACGGTGGCAGGGTCATGGAGTGACGCAGTCGAGGGACTGTCAGTGGCCTCGGTTGCGAGTATCCCGTTGGGGAGGTCCAGGCGCCGCCAGCGGCTGCCTGGGCCACAGCCGCAGCGCTGAAGAGAGATCCGATGCTCCGCGTTTTCGTCGTTGACGACCAGAATACCAACCGCAGGCTGCTGGCGAAGCTCGCAGGGGCGCTGCGCCCGAGTGTGCGGGTGTTCGAATTCGCCTGCCCGCGCCAGGCCGTGGAGGCCGCTGCCCGGGCGGCGCCGGACCTGGTGGTGACCGACTACGTCATGCCCGGCCTTAACGGTGCGCAACTGGTGCGGACGCTGCGCGAGCTGCCCGACTGCGCGGAATTGCCGGTGATCGTGGTCACGGCCTACGGCGACCGCGAGTACCGCTACGATGCCCTGGATGCCGGCGCCACCGATTTCCTGCTGAGCCCGGTGGATCATGCCGAATTCAAGGCCCGCGCCGGCAATTTGCTGATGTTGCGCCGCCAGCAGCGCATCATCCGGCGCCGGGCGGCGCTGCTGGAGGCGCGGCTCTGCCACCGCTCCCGGCTGCAGGAGGCGGAGCTCCGGCACAGCGAGGAAAAGCTGCGCCTGGTGGTCAACACCGTGCCGGCCATGGTCAGCGCCCTGGATCCCCAGGGCCGCTGCGTCTACATCAACAACCGTCAGGGCCTGTTCTTCGGGGTCGACCCCGAGATGGCGGCCGGCCAGCCCGCCGAGCGGGTATTCGGCGCCGACTATGCCCAGCGCCACCTGACCCTGAATGCCACGATCCAGGAGCGCGGCACCGGCATTGAGGACATCGAAGAGCACCTGATCGACGCCCACAGCCGCGAGCGCGTGTTCCTGACGACCAAAGCGCCGCTGTTCTCGGTGAACGACGGCGTCTCCAGCATCGTCACGGTGTCGGTGGACATCACCGAGCGCAAGGAGCTGGAGCGCAGCCTGTGGAACCAGGCCCACTTCGATGCCCTCACGGCACTGCCCAATCGCAGCCTGCTGCACGACCGGCTCGGCCATGCCCTCAGCCGTGCCGGCCGAGATGGCAGCCGGGTGGGCGTGTTCTACCTCGACCTGGACGGATTCAAGGACATCAACGACGCCTACGGGCATGGCGTGGGCGACCAGGTGCTGCGGGCCTGCGCGGAGCGCCTGGCGCAGCGGGTCCGCGCCGCCGATACCCTGGCCCGGCTCGGCGGCGACGAGCTGGTGGCGGTTGCGGAGGATCTGGACTCGGCGGACGAGGCGGACGCCTTCGCCGGCAAGCTGCTGGAAGGCCTTCGCACCCCGGTCCCGGCGGCGGGCCTGCACTTTCAGCTGCGGGCGAGCGTGGGCATCGCCCTGAGCGCCGGCGCCGGCGCCGACGACACGCCCGAGAGCCTGCTCTCCCAGGCCGACGCCGCCCTCTACGAGGCCAAGTCCCGCGGCGGCAGCCGCTGGGCCTACTACACTCCGACCCTCACCGCCCGCGCCCAGCGGCGCATCCAGCTGGAGGGCGCGCTGTGCCATGCCCTGGAAGCCGATCTCGGGCAGCTGGGCCTGGCGGTACAGCCGCTCTGCGACATGGCGCAGGAGCGCGTGCTGGGCTATGAGGCGCTGCTGCGCTGGGAGCATCCCGAGGAGGGCTGGATTCCGCCCGCTGAGTTCCTGCCCGTGGCCGAGTCCACGGATCTCATGAACCGGCTCGGCCGGCTGATGCTGGAGGCGGCGTGCCGCTGGACCGTTCGCACGGGGAGCCGGCGCATCGCAGTCAATGTCTCCCCGGGCGAGCTGGCCGCCGATAACTTCAACGCCTCCTGCTGGGATATTCTCGAGCGCACGGGCCTGCCCGGCACGGCCCTGGAGCTGGAGATCACCGAGGGCGCCTTGATGCGCCAGGACCGGATCGTGCTGGAGCGTCTCGAAGCCCTGCGCCGCGGGGGCGTGCTCATCGCCATCGACGATTTCGGCACTGGCTACTCCTCGCTGCAGTACATCAAGGCGCTGCCCGTGGATCGGCTCAAGATCGACCGCAGTTTCAGCGCGGGGCTCGCCGAAGATACCGATAATCGCGCCATTGTTGCCGCCATGCTGACCGTGGCGCAGCATTTCGGGCTGGAGGTGGTGGCCGAGGGCGTGGAACGCGAGCTGGATGCCCGGGCGCTTGCCGCCATCGGCGTGCGCGAGATGCAGGGTTACTACTGCGGCCACCCGGAGCTGGTGGCGCGCTTCTCGGATCTGCTGTGAAGGCTGGATCGCCGCTGGAGGGCGCTCTGATGTCAGGCCCGGGCAGTTTCGGCCGCCTGTGGGCACGGTTGCGCAAGCGCCGGCAGCGGGAAAGCGAGCACGGACAGGCGGTGGTGCGCCTCGCCATGGTGGGGCTGATCGGCGGTTACTCCCTCGCGCTCGGGGTGGCGGGCGTTCTGAGTACCGCCGAGTTCTGGCGCTGCGCGCTGATCGCCGTCGGCTATTTCGCGCTCTCGGTGCTCTACCTCGGTCTGGTCCTGCGCCGCCCCGGGCGCTCGCCGGCGCGCCGGCTGCTCGCCATGGCCACCGACGTCGGCACCCTGACCCTGTTCATGACCGCCAGCGGGATCTGGGGCGCGGCCCTCTACCCGGTCTACCTCTGGGTCACCCTGGGCAACGGCTTCCGCTACGGACTGCCCTACCTCGGCGCCTCCGCCGCCATGAGCCTGGCCGGCTTCGGCCTGGTGGTGGCCACCGCGGACTACACGACGCCGGGCTGGCGTATCGAGCAGTACGGCCTGCTCGCCGGGCTGATCATCGTGCCGGCCTATGCAGCCGCGCTGATCCGCCGGCTCACCCAGGCCAAGGCCGAGGCCGAGGCGGCCAACCAGGCCAAGAGCCGGTTCCTGGCGAACATGAGCCACGAGCTGCGCACCCCGTTGAATTCCGTCATCGGCATCAGTGATCTGCTGCGCAGCGGTCGGCTCGATCCCGAGCAGCGGGAGATGGTGGGTGCCGTGCAGGCCTCTGGCCGCGCCCTGCTGGGCCTGATCAACGACATCCTCGACCTGTCCCGGATCGAGGCCGGCCGCATCCCCGTCGAGCACACGAATTTCGACCTGCACCGGGAACTGGCCGAGGTGGCCGCCATTCTCCGCGCCCAGACCCGCGAGAAGGGTCTCGCGCTGTCTGTGGCGGTGGACGCGGCGCTGCCGGCCCGGCTGCGGGGGGATGTCCAGCATCTGCGCCAGATCCTGCTCAACCTGGGCGCCAACGCGGCCAAGTTCACCGATCACGGCGGCGTGCAGATCGGCGTGCGCCTGCTGGAGTCCACGCCCGAGTCGGCACGGCTGCGCTTCAGCGTCACCGACACCGGGCTCGGCATGCCGCCGGAGGCCCTGCAGGAGATCTTTGGCAGCTTCACCCAGGGCGCCAACGCCACCGCCAGCCAGCGCGGCGGGACCGGGCTGGGCCTGGCAATCTCCCAGCAGCTTGCCGCCCTGCTGGGCGGCCGCATCGAGGTGTCGAGCCGCGAGGGACAGGGCAGCATCTTCACCGTGGATTTCAGCTTCGAGCGCCTCCGTGGCGCCGAGTCCGCTGGCGGCCTGGAGGGCAACGGCGAGCGGGAGCTGGTCCGGCTCGCCGGCGCCGTCGATCTGCCGGCGCCGGTGCTGGAGTCCCTGGCAGCTGCCGGCTGGCGGCTGGCTGCCGCGGCGGACACGGACGCCCTGGCACGCTGGTGCGCCGCCCGCGACGGCGGCCACCTCTACCTGCTGCTGGAGGCTCACGAGGCCGAGGCCACGTTGGGTGCCGTGCGGCGGCAACTGCCCCAGCGGCGACTCGCTTGTGTGCTGGTCACCGGTCCGGGCGGCGGCGAGCTGCCGCCGGCGAGTCTGCCGGCGGAAGCCCTCGCCATGGTGGCCGGGCCGCCGGACGCCGCTGCCCTGCTGCGGGGCCTGGCGGCCCTGGCCGCGCTGACCGCCGGCGCCGGGCCCGCCACGGCCGCCCCGGGCGCCAGCCCGTTCCGGCGTCGCCTGCGGGTGCTGGCGGCTGACGACAATGCCGTCAACCGCCGGGTGACCGGCAAGATCCTGGAGGGCGCGGGCCACCGCGTGGAGCTGGTGGAGAGCGGCGATGCGGCCCTCGATCGCCTGGAGGAAACCGACTTCGACGTGGTGCTGATGGACGTCAACCTGCCGGGCACCAGCGGCATCGAAGCGGTCAAGCTCTTCCGCTTCGCCCATCCCCGGAACCAGGGGCCGCCGTTCGTCGCATTCACCGCCGACGTCACCGAGCAGACGCGGGCCGCCTGCCAGGAGGCCGGCATGGCGGCGTTTCTCGCCAAGCCGGTGGACGCCCAGCGCCTGCTGGAGACCCTGGAGGCAGTGACCGGCGGGGGGGTCGCCCCGGCTGCCGGGCCGGTGGCGGACAATGTGACCTCCATCGAGCGCCATCCGACCTTCGCCCCGGGCGCCGGGCCGGTGTTGGACGAGCGCACCCTGACCCGGCTGATGGAGCTGGACGACGACCCCAGCTTCATGCAGGAAGTGCTGGAGGACTACCGCTCGGACGCCAGCGCGCTGATCCGTCAGCTGCTCGATGGGCTCGAGCGCGGCAGCCTCGGCCAGGCCCGGGACGCTGCCCACGCGCTGCGCGGCACGTCCGCAAACGTTGGCGCCCAGCGCCTGCAGCAGCTGGCCACCGAGATCAACAACGCGCCCGCCCGGCAGCTGTGCAGTGACGGCCGGCGCCGGGCGCGTGAGCTCGATGCCGAGCTCACGGGCTTCCTGGAAGCCGCCCAGGCCCTGCTCAGTGCACCCCCGGGAACCCGCCTGTCACGCTGACCGGTCCCCTGCGGCCGGCGGCTTTGAGCATCCCCTCGGGCGCCCTGGCGGCGCTGCCGCCCGATATCCCGGCGGTGCGGGAG
>CAZAQB010000193.1:0-5938 GCA_964487155.1 uncultured Ectothiorhodospiraceae bacterium | reverse complement strand
AGCCCGCGTGCCTGGACCGATCCGCGGTACCGATGCCATTGCCCAATGGCAGGTTTCTCCGCAACCTGCCCTACGGCGGGCTTCGGACGGCGCCGGGCGGGACCTCTACCCCGCGCTCCGGCGCGCCTGATTTTGTAAACACCTCTGAGTACTGAGCGTGACCTCGGCCGGGCGTGTGTCGAGCCCCCCCTCTTCTACTCAGTCCTCAGTCCTTTTCACTCAGTCCTTTGCCAGACACGGTGGTGGGCTTCGCTGCGCTCTGCCCACCCTACAGCGGCTTCGCTCGGCACCGCGCCTGGCGCGGCCGGGCGCCCCCTACAGCAGCCGCTCGAGGGCGCTGAAGAAGCGTCCGGCCAGGGGGTCGGCTTCCCGCCGGGCCGGGCCGAAGCCGAGCCACTCGGCGGCCAGGCGCCGGGCCTCCTGGGCCGGCTGTTCCCGCTCGCCCCGGCCCATGCCGCTGGACAGGCGCTCCACCTGCAGACTCATGCGCAGGGCGCCGTCCTCCGTCGGAGAGTCCAGGCCACCGAGGATCTCCAGGCGCACGCACAGTTCGCGCAGCCTCACCGACCGGTCGTCGCTGCCGGGCGGCATACCCGGCGCAGCGTCATCCAGCAGGGCCTGGCGCCTGGCCTCCAGGGGCTCGGCCAGCGGCGCGGGTACCTCCTGGCCCTCGCCCCACTCGGTGCGCAGGGCCTCCAGGGCTGGGGCGAGGCCTTCGTCCGCCTGGGCCGCCGCCCGCTCCGCCGCCTCACACAGGGCCGCGCGCCGGCAGAGCAACTCCAGCTGATCCTGGCGCCGATCCCGGTCCACCGCCGCGAGCCGCTGCTCGGCGCTCCGGCAGGCGCGGCGCCAGCGCTCCATGAGGCTCTGCCGGTCCCCCTTCACCTGGCTTTCCAGAGCATCGAAGCGCCGCCTGAGTTCGGCGAACTCTCCCGCCAGCGCCTCGGCCGTCTGCGCCTGGCCGGTGAGGGCCTCCAGCTGGGCACAGACTTCCTCGGCCTCGTGGCGCGCGGCCTCGCGCTGGGCCCGGGCGGCATCCCGGGCCTGGTCGCGGCGGGCGAAAAGTTCGTCACAGGCAGCTCGGAAGTCTTTCCACAGAGCACGGTCGCGGCGCGCGCCGGCCGAACCCACCGCCTTCCAGCGCTGTTGCAGGGTCTTGGCCTCCCGGGTCGCGGCCATCGGGTCGTCCCGGCCCAGCAGGGCCTGGGCTTCGGCCACCAGGGCGGCCTTGGCGTCCCGGTTCTCCTTGCGCCGGGCCGAGAGCTGCGCGCTGATCTGCTCCAGCAGGGCATCGAAGCGCTGGGCCAGCGGCTTGCCGGCCCGCCGGTCGACAGGAGCGAAGCTGCGCCACTCCTCCCTGGCCGTGTTGCGGATCTCCTCCAGGGCATGCAGTTCCATGGCCGACCAGTCGGCATCGGTCACGAAGCGCTCCAGCTGTTCGCAGATCCGGGTCCGCTCCTCCAAATTGCGGCGGCGGCGTTCCGCCTCCTCGGCGAAGTAGGCCTTGCACGGCTCGAAGGCCGACTCGCCGGAGCGCCGGAAGCGCTCCCAGAGCTGGCGGGACTGGGGCGAATCGGATCCGCCGGTGGCTTTCCACGCCTCCTGCAACTCGTGCACCAGGCGCGCGCGCTCCGGCGGTTCCAGGTCATCCCGGGCCGCCAGCGCCTCCATCTGCTCACAGAGCTCCTGCTGCTTGGGCAGGATGGCGAAGCGCCGCCAGTCCTGGAGCTCGCCCACCCGGGCCCGGGCCCGCTGCAGGCGGCGCTCGAAGCGCGCCGGCAGGGGTCGTTCCAGGGCGTCCACCAGGGACTGGCACTGCTTGAGCACCCGCCGGGCCGGCCGCAGCCGGCCCTCGTCCAGGTGCGCCGAGAGCTCGTCCAGGTGGCTCCCCAGGCTCTCCAGCCGGCCGGCATCGGCAGCGGACGGTTCCTCCCGCCGCGGGGCGGGCGATTCCGGCTCCGGCGCCTCGGTTTCCTGACGCGCGATCTGCTCCGCCGCTCGGCCCAGCAGTTCCGGAGCCGGCAGGTCGGCGGGCCAGTCGATCTGGCGCAGTGCCTCCGAGGGATCCTCACCCGCCTCCAGGATGGCGGCCAGGGCGTCGCGGTGCGCCAGCAACCGGTCCAGGGCATGCAAGCGCTGCTCAAGAGCCTGCAGTTCCGGCGGCGGCGCCTGCCAGGCTTCCGGCAGCAAGGTCTCCAGGCGTGCCCGGCAATGCGCCAGCTGAGCGGCCTGGGGCTCGCCGGCCTCCAGCTCCGCCAGCAGATCCGCGGCCAGAACCGCCGGGTCGGGCGCCCGAGCCCGGGCCTCCTCCAGCTGCTGCAGCCGGGCATTGATCGCCTCCTCAGCGGCGGCGTAGCGCTGCGCCAGGAGGGCCTCCGGAGTGCCGGTGAGCCTTCCCCAGCGGTTCTGCAGGCGCCGCCGGCGCGCCTCGGACTCGGCGCTCCAGGCGTGCTCGGCCACCAGGGCCTCCAGCGCCTCGCAGACGGCTGCGGCCTCGGCGTCCACCGCCTGCTGGTGCTGCCGGTCACGGAGCTGTGCATCCAGGCGGTCGCGGGCCACCCGGGCCACCCGGGCATCGCTGCCGCGGGCTCCCCGGGCGACCTTCTCCAGGCGCTCCGGGTCATGCAGCCGCTCCACCGCGGCCAGCCGCACCCGGGCGACCGAATCGTGCAGCGCGGCCTCCTCCAGCACGCCGGGGTCATTCAGCCGCTCCATGGCCGCCAGCCGCAGGGCTTCTTCCCGGGCGGCCCGGGCCAGGTGAGCCAGCAGGGCCGGATCCTGGCATTGCGCCAGTTCGGCGAGGCGGCGCTCCAGAGGATCGGCATCGCTGCCCCCTACCAGCAACTGCCGGTAACGCAGAGCGGCGGTCTCCCGCACCTGGGCATCATCATCGTCGCGCATTCGGCCGCGCAGGCTGGCGAGGTCGGGAAGCCGCTTGACGGCGGCGCCGCGCACCGAGGGATCGGGATCGGCGGAGGCCAGGTCCCACAGCAACTGGCGCTGCTCGGGGTGGCCGGGGGACAGTTCCATGACGGCCTTGCGCCGGGTCTCGGGGTCGCGGCTGCGCCAGCGGGGCTTGCGGAAGCGGTCCAGCATCTCGGGGTCTCCGGTAGAAGCTACCGTGTTGCAGCGGGGCCAAAGGCCCGGCCTCATGAGGGCACCGGCGGGTGCGGTGTCGATTGTGTGCCAGCGGCCGGGCGTCGCCAAGTCCCGACAGCAGGCCTCAAGGCGTTGGGCTACTGTTGTCCAGGCGCGCCAGCAGCACTCGCCGCAGGGCCTCGGCATTGTTGTGCCGCCGGTCGCGGGCACCATAGAGCAGGGTCAACCCCCGCTCCCGGGCCAGAGCGACCAGGCTGTCCAGATCGGCCTGACGCTCCTCCAGCTCGGCCGCGTAGCGGCGCTGGAACTCCTCCCAGCGGGCCGGATCGTGACCGAACCAGCGGCGCAGTTCCGCCGAGGGTGCGAGATTCCGGCGCCAGGCGTCCAGTTCCAGGTCCGCCTTGCGCACGCCCCGGGGCCAGACGCGGTCCACCAGCACGCGAGCGCCCTCGCCCGGGAGCGGCGGATCGTAGACGCGGCGTATGCCGAGCAGCGTCTGTCGCGTATTGGTCATGAGCGACCTCCGATCACACACTATCCTTGACCCAAGTCTAAAGGAGCCCGTCGATGCAGACCGAACGCCTGGATTTCGAGAATGAATCCGGCCAGCGGCTGGCCGCCCGCCTGGACCTGCCGGTGGACGGGGTGGTGATGGCCTACGCCCTGTTCGCCCACTGCTTCACCTGCGGCAAGAACCTGAAGGCCGCCACCCGGATCAGCCGGGCACTCACCGCCCGGGGCATCGCGGTGCTGCGCTTCGACTTCACCGGCCTGGGAGAGAGCGAGGGAGACTTTGCCGACACCGATTTCAGCAGCAACGTGGACGACCTGGTGGCGGCGGCTGGCTACCTGGAACAGGAGCATCAGGCGCCTCAGATCCTGCTGGGCCACTCCCTGGGCGGGGCGGCTGTGCTGCAGGCGGCCCACCGGCTGCCGGAGGTCCGGGCGGTAGCCACCGTGGCCGCCCCGGCGGAGCCGGGCCATGTGCTGGCCATGTTGGAGGGCAGCCGGGAGACCATCGAGCAGCAGGGTTCGGCGGAGGTGTCCCTGGCAGGGCGGCGTTTTCGCATCGGCCGGCGCTTCCTGGAGGATCTGGACGGCGAGCACATGGAGCGGGAGATTCGGGATCTGCGCAAGCCGCTGCTGGTGCTCCACGCCCCGCTCGACCGCCAGGTGGACGTGGACAACGCCACGCGCATCTTCGGCCAGGCCAAGCACCCCAAGAGCTTCGTCTCCCTGGACCGGGCCGATCACCTGCTGAGCGACCCGCGGGACGCCGAATATGCCGGCACCGTGATCGCCGCCTGGGCCAGCAAGTACCTGGATGTGCCCCGGGAGCAGCGCCGGCGCCCGGACCCGGCGGACAACCGGGTGGTGGTGCAGACCGGGGCCTCGGGCTACCGCTCGGAGATCCTCGCCAATGGCCACCCGCTGGTGGCCGACGAACCGGAGTCGGTGGGCGGCACCAACACCGGGCCGGGCCCCTACGAGCTGCTGCTGGCCGGCCTCGGGGCCTGCACCGGCATGACTCTGCGCATGTACGCGGATCGCAAGAGCTGGCCCCTGGAAGGAGTCACGGTGGAGCTGGCCCACCGCAAGGTCCATGTCTCCGACTGCCTGGACTGCGAAACCGCCGAGGGCAAGGTGGACGAGATCCAGCGGGAACTGCGCCTGGCCGGGCCGCTGGATGCCGAGCAGCGCCAACGGCTGCTGGAGATCGCCGACCGCTGTCCGGTGCACCGCACCCTGGAGTCGGAGATCAAGGTCCGTACCCGCCTGGCCGACCCCGAGGAGACCGGCGATGAGCGCGACTAGCAGTCGACTAGCAGTCTGTCGGACTCAGCTGCCCGGCGTCAGCCGGCCGTCCTGGGAGCGGCTCAGGGGTCCGAGTTCGGAAGCCGCTCGACGTAGAGCTGGTAATACTGGGCGGCCATCTGCTCGGCCATTGCCCGATGGGCCTTGCTGATGATCTGGTCCGCCCGGGCGGCGTTCTTCTGGGCCACCTCGTTGCCCTGGGCGGCGGCCACGTTGAACCAGGCATAGGCCTCCACGTCGCTCTGTTCCACCCCCTGGCCCATGGCGTAGAGCACCCCCAAGGCGTTCTGAGCGCCGGCATGGCCCTGCTCGGCCGCAGCGCGGAACCAGCGGGCGGCCAGTTCGGGGGTGCGCTCCACGCCCTCGCCGGCGCGGTACATGTTGGCCAGGTTGAACTGCGCGGACATGTGACCCTTCGCGGCCAGCGCGCCGTACTGCCGGGCGGCCTTCTCATACTCGCCCGCCTCGTAGCTCGCCACGGCCTCCTCGAAGGCAGCGGTCTCGTCGTTCTGGGCCAGGGCCTGGCCGGCCACGACCAGCGCCAGCAGCGCCAGGGCCAGCAACAGCAGCCGTCGCGCCGCGGCAGCGTGGAATTGCATCGTCACCCCTCCGTCGAATGTTGGCTATGCCAGCTCGGTGCTCTCCCAGGATCTACAGGCCGATGGAGAACATGCTCTCCAGGTCGTGCCGTGACTGGGCGCGGAAGGCGATGAGGGTCTCGGTGTCCTCGATGCCCGCCACGTTCTGCAGCCGGGTCGTGACCAGTTCGGCGAGCTGTTCGTTGGCCGGTACCCGGAGGATGGCCACCAGGTCGTAACGCCCGCCCACCGAGTAGACTTCCGAGACTCCGTCGATCTCCGCCAGGGTCTCGGCCACCTCGTTGACCCGCCCTCGGGCGGCGTTCAGCAACACGATCGCGGTCACCATCTGGGCATACTCCTGAGAGGGTGTTTACAAAATAATCACGCACCTCATCGCTCTCTCCGCCGCTCATGGCGTGCGGCGCCAACCATGCTCCGGGCCT
>CAZAQB010000192.1:0-6004 GCA_964487155.1 uncultured Ectothiorhodospiraceae bacterium | reverse complement strand
CAGGCTGCTAGCCCTGCCCAACGCCTACAAATCGCTGCTCAGAGCCGACCGCGAGAGTCGGGGCTGGCCCTTGCCCAATACCTCGCCGGAACCCGGCCCGCCGCGGTGGCTGGCGCCGAAACGGCATGGGGCCTGTGCCTGACGGGAATCAATCTATCGGGCGGCTCTTGACCTGAGACAAATAAGTCGGGTCTGCCGTTGTTACGCTCCCTCCACCGCCGATGAAGGTCCGGCCACGGCGGTCCCGGGCGGCCCAAGCGCCAGCCCGGAGAAAACCACTAACCTGCCGGCCAGGAGGAGGAACCCCGATGTTCCAGATCCGGCTGCACGGGCGGGGAGGACAGGGCGTCGTAACCGCCGCCGAGCTGCTCTCCATCGCCGCGTTCATCGAAGGCCGCCACGCCCAGGCCTTTCCCAGTTTCGGCTCGGAGCGCACCGGTGCGCCCGTAGTCTCCTACTGCCGCATCGACGACCGCGAGATCCGCTCCCGGGAGCCCATCATGGAACCGGACGCGGTCATCGTTCAGGACCCCACCCTGTTCCATGCCCTGGATGTGTTCTCCGGCCTGAAGGCCGGCGGCTACGCGCTGATCAACTCCACCAAGAGCGTGGAGGCGCTGGGCATCCAGGCGGTGGCCAGCCACCTGCCGGAGGGACACCTGGTGGGCGTGGGTGCCACCGAGCTGGCCCGCAAGCATGTGGGCCGGCCGGTGCCCAACGCCGCCCTGCTCGGCGGCTTCGCCGCCGTCACCGGCCAGATCAGCATTGACTCGGTGGAGCAGGCCATCCGCAAGAAATTCGCCGGCAAGATCGCTGCAGGCAACATCGCCGCCGCCCGTGCCGCCTACCAGGCGGCGCACGGGGCCGTGGAGGAGGAAACCCATGCTTAAACAGATCGAAGGCAGCCACGCCGTCGCCGAGTGCGTGGCCCTGTGCCGGCCGGAGGTGATCTGTGCCTACCCCATCTCGCCCCAGACCCACATCGTCGAGGCCTGCGGCGAGCTGGTGAAGTCCGGGGCGCTCAAGAACTGCGAGTACCTCAACGTGGAGAGCGAGTTTGCCGCCCTGTCGGTGGGCATCGGCTCCTCGGCGGCCGGTGCCCGCACCTACACGGCCACCGCCAGCCAGGGCCTGCTGTTCATGGCCGAGGCGGTCTACAACGCCGCCGGCCTCGGCCTGCCCATCGTCATGACCCTGGCCAACCGGGCCATCGGCGCCCCCATCAACATCTGGAACGACCACACGGATGCCATGGCGGTGCGGGACTCCGGCTGGATCCAGCTGTTCGCGGAGACCAACCAGGAGGCCGCCGATCTGCACATCCAGGCCTTCAAGATCGCCGAGCGGCTGTCCTGCCCGGTGATGGTGTGCATGGACGGCTTCATCCTCACCCACGCCTACGAGCGGGTGGACATCCCTGACCAGGAGACCGTGGACGCCTTCCTGCCGCCGTTCGAGCCGCGCCAGGTGCTGGACCCGGCCAAGCCGTACTCCATCGGCGCCATGGTGGGCCCGGAGGCGTTCACCGAAGTGCGCTACCTGGCCCATGAGAAGCAGCTCCAGGCCCTGGATGTCATCCCGGAGATTGCCGCCGAGTTCCAGCGGCGGTTCGGCCGGGAGGCCGGCGGGCTGATCCACGAGTACCAGGCGGCGGATGCCGACACCATCATCGTCACCATGGGCTCCGTGGCCGGCACCGTGAAGGACACCGTGGACACCATGCGCGAGGCCGGCGAGCGCATCGGCGTGGTCTCCATCTGCTCGTTCCGGCCGTTTCCGAGCGCGGCGCTGCGGGCGGCGCTCTCCGGGGCCAGCCGCATTCTGGTGCTGGAGAAGGGGTTCGCGGTGGGCTTCGGCGGCATCGTCGCCACCAACATCCGCATGGCCCTGCAGGGCGTGGACACCCACGTGCACACGGTGATCGCCGGCCTTGGCGGACGCTCCATCACCCAGCGCTCGCTGCGCGGCCTGTTCGAGAGCGCCATCGCCGGCACCCTGGAGGACCTGCACTTCCTGGACCTGAACCGGGACATGGTGGACCGGGAACTGGCCCGCCAGCGTGAATCCATCGCCTCCGGACCCATCGCGGAGAACCTGATCCGCGACATCGCCCGGGGCAGCGGCGCCGCCCAGGCCTGAGGAGAGAATTCCATGACCAGACAGATCGACGAACTCACCGCGGAACAGAAGGTGAAGTTCTACCAGAAGGGCACCTTCACCGTGGGCAACCGCCTGGTGGACGCCGACAACCGCGCCGTCCAGTCAAGTATGGACCGCTCCAACGCCATCACCTCGGGCCACCGCGCCTGCCAGGGCTGCGGCGAGGCGCTGGGGGCCCGCTACGCCGTCGACGCCGCCATGCGCGCCGCCGGCGGCAAGCTGATGGCGGTGAACGCCACCGGCTGTCTGGAGGTGTTCACCACCCCCTATCCGGAGACCTCCTGGCAGATCCCCTGGCTGCACTCGCTGTTCGGCAACGCGCCGGCGGTGGCCAGCGGCGTGATGGCCGCGATGCGCGCCAAGGGCCGCGAGGACGTGCGGGTGCTGGCCCAGGGCGGCGACGGCAGCACCGTGGACATCGGCTTCGGCTGCCTGTCGGGGATGTTCGAGCGCAACGACGATGTGCTCTACATCTGCTACGACAACGAGGCCTACATGAACACCGGAGTACAGCGCTCCGGCGCCACCCCGCCGGGGGCGCGCACCGCCACAACCATGCCGGTGGGGGATCACCCGGGCAACGTGTTCGGCACCGGCAAGAACCTGCCGCTGATCGCCATGGCTCACCGCATTCCGTACGTGGCGACAGCGGCGGTGTCCCATCTCCAGGACCTGGAGGCCAAGGTCACCAAGGCCATGAGCTACCGGGGCGCCCGCTACATCCACATCTACGTGCCCTGTCCCCTGGGCTGGGGCACCAAGAGCGAGGACACCATCCGGATTTCCCGCCTGGCCACCAACTGCGGCCTGTTCCCTCTGTTCGAGGCCGAGGGCGGCCGGCTCACCGGGTCGGTACCCCTCCGGGCGAAGGTGCCAGTAGAGGAATACCTCAAGCCCCAGCGCCGCTTCGCCCATTTGTTCAAGGGTGACGACTACGGCCGTGAGTCCATCGCCCGCCTGCAGGCCATGGCTGACGAAAACATCCGGCAGTTCAACCTGCTGGGCGAGAACGAGGAGGTCCTGCCATGAGCCATGATCCCGATCAGGCACCGTTTGCCATCACCCTGGACGTCGGCACCAGCCTGGAGAACAAGACCGGCAGCTGGCGCACCGAGCGCCCGGTCTACGTGGACCGGATGCCGCCCTGCAACAACGCCTGCCCGGCCGGCGAGAACATCCAGGCCTGGCTGTCCCGGGCCGAGGAGGGGGACTACCACGGCGCCTGGCAGGTGATCATGCGGGACAACCCATTGCCCGGCATCATGGGACGGGCCTGTTACCACCCCTGCGAGAGCAACTGCAATCGCAAGGACATCGACACCGCTGTCAACATCCACGCCGTGGAGCGTTTCCTCGACGACCAGGCCCGCAAGGAGGGCTGGAAGCCGGAGATCGTCGGCAGCCCCACCGGCCAGCGCATTCTGGTGATCGGCGCCGGCCCCTCGGGCCTGTCCGCCGCCTACCACCTGCGCCGGCTGGGCCATGAGGTGAGCCTCTACGAGGCCGGGCCGGTACCCGGCGGCATGATGCGCTTCGGCATCCCGGCCTACCGCCTGCCCCGGGACGTGGTGGAGGCGGACATCAACCGCATCATGGACATGGGCATCGACCTGCAGCTCAACCGCAAGGTGGAGGACATCGAGACGCAGATGCGCGAGGGTGGCTTCGACGCCTGTTTCCTCGCCATCGGCGCCCATCTCGCCAAGCGGGTGGACCTGCCCGCCGCCGACGCCGGCAAGATTCTGGATGCGGTGGGCGTGCTGCGCGACATGGAGACCGGCGGGGCCAAGCCCCAGCTGGGCCGCCGGGTGGTGATCTACGGTGGCGGCAACACCGCCGTGGATGTCGCCCGGACCGCCAAGCGCCTCGGCGCCGAGGAGGCCATCATCGTCTACCGGCGCACCCGGGAGCAGATGCCGGCCCACGATTTCGAGGTGGAGGAGGCCCTTGAGGAAGGCGTCATCGTCAACTGGCTGCGCACCATCAAGGAAGTGGGCGACGACGACGGCATCATGATCGAGAAGATGGAGCTGGACGCCGACGGCAAGCCCCAGCCCACCGGCGAGATGGAGCGCCTGGAGGCCGACAGCGTGGTGCTGGCTCTGGGCCAGCAGGTGGACACCTCCTTCATCGAGAAGGTCCCGGGGGTGGAGATCTCCAGTGACGGGGTGATCGAGGTCGACCGCCAGATGATGACCGGCTTCGACGGCCTGTTCGCCGGCGGCGACATGGTGCCCTCCGAGCGCACGGTCACCGTCGCGGTAGGCCATGGCAAGAAGGCCGCCCGCTGCATCGACGCCTGGCTGCGGGGCGAGCGCTACGCCAAGGTGCCCAACAACGACCTGGCGAGCTTCGACAAGCTCAACACCTGGTACTACACCGACGCACCCAAGACCGTGCAGCCCCAGCTGGACATCGTGCGCCGGCGCACCACCTTCGGCGAGGTGCTGGAGGGCCTCGACGAGACCAACGCCCTCTACGAGGCGCGGCGCTGCCTGTCCTGCGGCAACTGCTTCGAGTGCGACAACTGCTACGGGGTCTGCCCCGACAACGCCGTACGCAAGCTGGGTCCGGGCAATCGGTTCGAGTTCGACTACGACTACTGCAAGGGCTGCGGCATCTGCGTGGCGGAATGCCCCTGCGGGGCCATCAAGATGGTTCCAGAGGAGATCTAAGCGCCGTCCCGGCGCCGGGCGAGCCAGGGATTACCATTGCAGCGCCAGCCACGGATGAACACGGATGAACACTAATTCCCCTGGGTAATTCCATCATCCGCATTTATCAGTGTTCATCCGTGGCTATCAACCCGCGGCCGCTGGAGGCTGGGGATCATGGCCGGAGGTGGCGCCCCGGCGCCTGAAACGCCGGCCCCCACGTTTCTTCGCAACGTGGGGCTACGGCGGCCATGGCGAAGCGGTGTGGGCAGCCCGCCGTAGGCCAGGTCGCGAAGAAGCGTGCCAGGGGCGGTGGGGCGGGCACCGCGGGTGGGTCCGGGCGCGGGACCCGGCCAGCCGCCGGCCCTCAAGCAGCCGCGTCCATCTGCGTTCATCTGTGGCTAAAAACGCCGCTCCCCCATGGTCACGGTGATGACTCCGGGAAGCCTTCCGGCAGATCCAGCGCATCGCGGTAACGGAACAGGTTGCACAGCAGCGCCCCCTGCTCCAGGGCGTCGTCCAGGGCCACGTGGGTATGGGGCCGGTCGTCGAACCAGCCCGGCGCAAAGCGCCCCCGCAGCGTCGCGTGAAAATCGGTGCGGAACAGCGCCATGGCGTAGGTCTTGATATCCAGGGCGGCGAAGCCGAACGGGTTGTCGCCGGTGAAGGCCATCAGATACCAGCCAACGAACAGGAAGTCGAAGCTGGCCGGATAGCCCACGAACACCGGCCGGCCGGGCAGGCCGCGCAGCCAGTCCCGATAGCGGCGCAGGGCGCTCTGCGGTGCCTCCAGATCCCGCCGGCAGGCGGCCCAGGCCTGCGGCTGGCTCTCCCACCACCGCTCGGTCACCGGATGGGGACTCGCGCCCGGCAGGGTCTCCAGGTTTACCGAGAAGGTATCCAGGACCCGACCGTCCCGGGTGAACACCGCAGAGGCTACGGACAGCATGCTGTGGGGGCCGGGGCAGGGCCCGTCGGCCTCGATATCGGTGGACACGAAAAGCTCCGCAGCCTGGCTCATGGGTTCTCCGCGCGTTGGTCTGCTGGTTGTGTGCCTGGCCGGATGATAGCGCTCCAGGTGAATCGCCTCAGCTTCGCTGGAACGCTTCCGCCACAAGGCTTGGGCGCTGGGCCGGGGGCTGGCACTGGCTGCCTTTGCCCATGGCACTCGCGTCTCCCGCGGCGCCTAG
>CAZAQB010000191.1:0-6020 GCA_964487155.1 uncultured Ectothiorhodospiraceae bacterium | reverse complement strand
GGCGGGGATGCGGTGGCCCCACCAGATCTGGCGGCTGATGCACCAGTCCTGGATGCCCTCCAGCCAGTTGTAATAGGTCTTGTCCCAGTTGCCGGGCACGAAGCGGATGCGCCCGCTGCGCACCGCCTCGATGGCCGGATCGGTGATGGCGGCCCGCCCGCCGGGCCGGCCGTCGGGCTGCACCTCCCGGGTCAGGTCCACGTACCACTGGTCGGTGAGGTAGGGCTCGATGACCGCGCCGGTGCGATCACCCCGCGGCACCATGAGCTTGTGCTCGTCGACCCGCTCCAGCAGGCCGGCGGCCTCCAGGTCGGCCACGATGCGCTTGCGGGCCTCGAAGCGGTCCAGGCCCCGGTAGGCCTCCGGGCCGGCGTCGTTGATTGATGCGTCCGCCGTGAAGATGTTGATCAGTGGCAGGTCGTGGCGCAGCCCCACCTCGTAGTCGTTGAAGTCGTGGGCCGGGGTGATCTTCACGCAGCCGCTGCCGAAGGCCGGGTCCACATAGTCGTCGGCGATCACCGGGATGTCCCGCTCGGCGAGCGGCAGGCGGATGGTCCGGCCGATCAGGTGGCGGTAGCGCTCGTCTTCCGGGTGCACGGCCACGGCGGTGTCGCCGAGCATGGTCTCCGGGCGGGTGGTGGCCACCGTGACGTGGCCGCTGCCGTCGGCCAGGGGATAGCGCATATGCCAGAGGTGGCCGCGCTCCTCCTCGGAGTTGACCTCCAGGTCGGAGACCGCGGTGTGCAGCACCGGGTCCCAGTTCACCAGCCGCTGGCCGCGGTAGATGAGCCCCTCGTCGTAGAGCCGCACGAAGCTCTCGACCACGGCCTCGGAGAGGCCCTCGTCCATCGTGAAGCGCTCCCGGGTCCAGTCCACCGAGGCGCCCATGCGCCGCAGCTGGTTCTGGATGGTGCCTCCGGAGTGGGCCTTCCACTCCCAGACCCGTTCCACGAACTGCTCCCGCCCCAGGTCGTGCCGGGTCATCCCCTCCAGCGCGAGCTGGCGTTCCACCACCATCTGGGTGGCGATGCCGGCGTGGTCGGTGCCCGGCTGCCAGAGGGTGCGCTCGCCGCGCATGCGGTGGTAGCGGATCAGGACGTCCATGATGGTGTCCTGGAAGGCGTGCCCCATGTGCAGGGTGCCGGTGACGTTGGGCGGCGGGATCATGATGCAGTAGGGGACGCCGTTACCCCGGGGGCGGAAGTACTCCTGGCGTTCCCAGTGCTCGTACCAGCGCCGCTCGATGGCGTGGGGTTGGTAGGTCTTGTCCATGGGGCTGTGGAATCCGGGCCGTTCTCGTGGGTTCAGAGCAGGTGCCAGTGTATACGGCGCTGCATCAATCGTCGCGGGGCCAGGGCCCGCCGGCCTCGGAGTCGCGGCCGACGCTGCGGCGCAGGTTGCGCACCGCCTGCTCGGCGGCCCGGGGCAGGGCGGCCTGTACCGCCTCGCGGATGCGCCGCTCCAGGTCCGAGGCGGCCTCCGGGGGCAGTGCCGGGTCGGTGCCGGCGGCCTGCTCCAGCGCCGAGCCGGGGCCGGCGGGGGCGCCGCGCCCGCCCCAGCGCCCGAAGTCGTAGCCGGCACCGTGCAGGAAGTCGCCGGCCACCACCACGTCGAACAGGATGGGCAGCCCGTCGGCGTCCAGGTAGAGGCCGGGATCCTCGCCGCCGTCGGTCACGAGGCGTCCCTGATGCGGTGGTGGCGGGGCTCGCAGCCGGCCTCGCGGTAGGCCTTGAAGCGTCTCCGGGCGGCGTCCAGTTCGGGCCCGCCCGCGGCCGCCACCTCGGCGATCCGCGACCAGGGACAGGCATCCAGGGCGGGCGCCTCGCCCAGGTTCACCAGCAGGCCCCCGGCCTCCGCCGGCAGGGTCTCGCCCAGGGTCACCGGCTCGTCCTCCGCCTCGGCGAGCAGGGCGTGGGGGACGAAGCTGCCGGGCCGGAAGGTCCACAGCCGGTTGTCCAGCCGCTCGGCAGCCGCCCGGTCCGGGGTCCGCAGGTGAACCCGGTAACCCGCGCGGTAGGCTTTCTCCACCAGCCGGCAGCAGAACGCCTCGCGGGCGGGCTCGCCGCCGTCCACCAGGTAGAAGTCGACCCTGGGGGATGCGCTGTCCATCAGCCGGGTGCCTGGGCGCGGTCCAGCAGATACTGGGTGAGCAGCGGCACCGGGCGGCCGGTGGCGCCCTTCTCCTTGCCGCTCTTCCAGGCGGTGCCGGCGATGTCCAGGTGGGCCCAGCGCTGCTTCTTCGCGAACCGCGACAGGAAGCAGGCGGCGGTGATGGTGCCGGCCGGGCGGCCGCCGATATTGGCCATGTCGGCGAAGTTGCTCTTCAGCTGCTCCTGGTACTCGTCCCACAGCGGCAGTTCCCAGGCGCGGTCGCCGATCTCGCGGCCGGCGGCCAGGATTTCGTTGACCAGCGGCTGGCTGTTGCCCAGCAGGGCGTGAGCATGGTGGCCCAGGGCGATGATGCAGGCGCCGGTGAGGGTGGCGATGTCCACCACGCTGCGGGGCTTGAAGCGCTCCACGTAAGTCAGCGCATCGCACAGCACCAGGCGCCCCTCGGCGTCGGTGTTGAGAATCTCCACGGTCTGGCCGGAGAGGCTGGTGACGATGTCCCCCGGCCGGCTGGCGTTGCCGTCGGGCATGTTCTCGGCGGCGGCGACAAGGCCCACCAGGTTGATGGGCAGGCCGAGCTCGGCGCAGGCGGATACGGTGCCGAACACGCTGGCGGCGCCGCACATGTCGTATTTCATCTCGTCCATGGCCTCGCCGGGCTTGAGCGAGATGCCGCCGGTGTCGAAGGTGATGCCCTTGCCTACCAGGGCGTGGGGGCGTTCCTCCTCGCCGGCTCCCCGGTACTCGAACACGATCAGGCGCGGTTCCTGGCGGCTGCCCCGGGACACGGCCAGCAGGGTGTTCATGCCCAGCGCCTCCATCTCGGCCGGCCCCAGCACGTGGGCATCGAGCGCCGGGTGCTGCTCCGCCAGGGCCAGCGCCCGCTCTGCCAGATAGGTGGGATGACAGACATTGGGCGGCATGTTGCCTAGGTCCCGGGCCAGGGCCGAGCCGCCGGCGATGGCCTGCCCTTCGCGCACCGCCTGCTCGCCGGGGGCCAGCTGGCGCCGGCTGGGCACGCTGAAGATCAGCTTGCGCAGCGGCCGGCGGGGGTTGTCCCGCTTGCTCTTGAAACCTTCGAAGCGGTAGGTTGCGGCGTCCACGGCGAGCACCGCATCGCGCACCCGCCAGGGGATCTCCCGGCCCCGCACCGGCAGCTCGGTGAGATAGCATGTCGCCTCGGCGGCGCCGCAGTCCTGCAGGACGCCGGTCATGGTCTGCAGCGCCTGGCGGTAGGCCTGGTCGTCGAATTCGCGCTCCCGGCCGCAGCCCACCAGCAGGACACGGTCGCAGGGGAGTTCCGGCACGTGGGTGAGCATCACGCTCTGGCCGGCGCGGCCGTCCATGTCGCCCCGGCGCAGCAGGGCTGAGATGAATCCGTCGCCGGCCTTGTCCAGCGCCGCCGCCGGCCCGGACAGCCGCCGGGGCTGGAAGACACCGACCACCACGCAGGCCGACCGCTGCTTTTCGGGGCTGCCGCTCTTGACCGTGAACTCCATCGAAACCTCCTGCTCAGCGGGGATGCGCGGGCCGCGGACGCGGGCTCGCTGTCGGGTAATGGTAATGCAAGACTCCGCGGCTTTGCCCGGTCCGCGGCCTAGCGGCGGGTGACGATGCCGTGAAGCCGACCCGTCTCAGCCGCTACATCGCCCGGGAGGTGGCGCTCGCCTGGGCCGCCATCGCGGTGGTGCTGCTGGCGGTTATGGTCAGCAACCGCCTGGTGCGCTACCTGGGCGAGGCCATTGCCGGCGAGGTGCCCGCGGACGTGGTATTCGTGCTGCTCGGCTACAAGGCGGTGGCGAGCCTCAGCGTGGTGCTGCCCGGCAGCCTGTTCCTGGCCATGGTGCTCACCTTCGGCCGGCTCTACCGGGACTCGGAGATGTTCGCCATGGCCGGCTGCGGGGCAGGACCGGCGCAGCTCTACCGGGCCCTGGCCCTGGTGAGCCTGCCGGCCACCGCCCTGGTGGCCGCCCTCGCGCTGGTGCTGGCGCCGTGGGCGGAGGCCCAGGTGGAGCACTCCCTGGCCGAGGCGCGCCGCGACATGGAATTCCAGGTGGTGGCGCCGGGGCGGTTCATCGAGGTGCCGGCCCTGGATGGGATGGCCTATGCCGGCGGTTTCGAGGAAGGGCCACGCGAGCTGTTCGCCCAGGGCCGGGCCAACGGCAGGCTGGTGGTGGTGGTGGCAGACCGGGCCAGCCAGTCGGTGGATCCGGACACCGGCGAGCGCTTCCTGGTGCTGCGCGACGGGGTGCGCTACGAGGGGCTGCCGGGCGAGGGCGAGTGGCGGGTGCTGGAGTTCGCCGAGCACGGCGTGCGGCTGACGCCCTCGCCGGTGCAGGTGTCCCTGCACCGCCGGGCCCTGCCTACCGCGGAGCTCTGGGGCGATCCCCGGCCCAGGTACGTGGCCGAGCTGCAGTGGCGCATCTCCATGGCTCTGACCCTGCCGGTGCTGACCCTGATTGCCGTGCCCCTGTCCCGGGCGCCGCCCCGCTCCGGGCGCTATGGCCGGCTGGTGGTGGCGGCGCTGGTGTTCGTGCTCTACATGAACGGTCTCACCACCGCCCAGGACACCCTCCGCGACGCCCAGGTCCCGGGCTGGATCGGTCTGTGGTGGGTACATCTTGCCGCCCTGGCCGTGGGGCTGGCCTGGCTGCAGTGGAGCTACCGCCTGCTCGCCCGGGTGCGTCGATGAGGCGGCTGCACGGCTATCTCGGCCGCACCGTGGTGGGCGGCAGCCTGGCGGCCCTGACGGTGATCCTGGCCTTGATCCTGCTGTTCGACTTCATCGACGAATTGCGGGACGTGGGGGAGGACGGCTACGGCATCGACCATGCGCTGGTCTATGTGCTGCTCATCCTGCCGCAGCGGGCCTACGATGCGTTTCCGGTAGCCACCCTCATCGGCGCCCTCATGGGCCTGGGCGGCCTGGCGGCCCGCCACGAGCTGGTGGCCATGCGCGCGGCCGGGGTGTCCGCGGCGCAGATCGCAAGGGCCGTGCTGGCCGCCGGCCTCTGGCTCAGCCTTGCCGCCCTGGCCCTGGGAGAGTGGGCGGCGCCCCGGGCCGGCGACTGGGCCCGCCAGGTCCGCTCGTCGGCCTTGGCCGAAGGCGTGGCCAGCGGTGGCGGCGGCAGTTTCTGGGCCCGGGACGGGGCGCGTTTCCTGCACGTGCGCCGTGCCTCCGAGCCCCGGCGCCTCGAAGGGGTGCGGGTGTTCCTGCGCGAGCCCGATGGCCGCCTGGCGCGCATCACCGAGGCCCCCGTGGCCCACTACCGGGACGGCCGCTGGGAGCTGGTGCGGCCGGTGGTGACCCGCTTCACCGAGTCGGGGGTGCGGGTGGATCGCCCGCAGCAGGCCGCCTGGGACACCAGCCTGCGCCCCGACGTGCTGGAGGTGGTGGTGCGCGAGCCGGAGAGCCTGCCCATCTCGGAGCTGTTCACCTACAGCCGCTATCTGGAGCGCAACGGCCTGCCCGCCGCCCAGTACCGGCTGGCCTTCTGGGTGAAGCTCGCCATGCCTTTCGCCACCCTCGCCATGCTGCTGCTCACCGTGCCGCTTGCTTTCGGCCAGGTGCGCCGGGCCGGGGCCGGACAGCAGCTGTTCCTTGGCGTGCTGATCGGCATCGGCTTCTTTCTGCTGAACCGATTCCTCAACCGGGCCGGGCTGGTGTACGGCTTGCCGCCGGTGATCTCCGCCTTCGGCCCCACTGTGCTGGTGGCGGCCGTTGCGCTGGTGGCCATCCGGCGGACGCGCTGAGGCGCGGGGACTGAGGACTGGGGACTGGGGACTGGGGACTGAGTGGCGGGCTGCGGGGAGGGCCGAGCCGGATTGCGGCCTCGGGGCTCGCGGTGGAGGCTTTTGGGTACTGGGTACTGGGTACTGGGTACTGGGTACTGGGCCGGAATTTGGCACGA
>CAZAQB010000190.1:0-6038 GCA_964487155.1 uncultured Ectothiorhodospiraceae bacterium | reverse complement strand
CAAGGGATCTTTTCTCAGTCGGCCGTACTCACCGATACGCCGCTCCTTCGAAAAGGCTCTTGTGAAACCAATATCCTACGCGATATCAGCACACATTCATGAAATCTTCGGGCTAGAAGCGAATGGCGGCGCGCAGGGAGATGATGCCTCGGCCCTCGGCCGGGGGCAGAGGCGGCGCCACCTCGGGGGCTGCGGAGAGGGCGGGGAAATCCTCCCCGGGATGGGGGCGCACCAGCAGCAGGTGCGAGTAGCTGGCGCTGACCATCAGCCGGGATGCGGGCTGCCAGCTGACCGTTGCGTTGAACCACTTGCGCCGCATGGGCCGATCGGCTTCCGGGCCCGGGCTGGCGTCCTCGGCGAGATCCTCCGAACCCACGCCGATGGAAGAGCGCAGGCCGCCGCCCAGGTGCGCGCTGGGGCCGCGCACGGACAGGAACAGGTCCCGCCAGTGGGCGGCCAGGCCCGGGGGCGCGGGTGACCGAGCCTGCCCGGTGTCGGCGGCCGGGGCCTCGGTGGGTGCGCCGGCCCAGCAAAGCATGGCGCTGAGCGCCAGGGTCCGCAGTCCGCGGCGGCCCCGCAGTAGCCGCCAGCTGCAGCCATTCCCGATTGCATCGGTGAGCCGTGTCATGCTTCGACCTCCCTTGAAGTTCACGCTACGCCGGAAAGCGTCCGCAGGGGAGGGTTCGGTGTGAAGCAGATCACGTTGCGCGCGGATTATTCCTTTCTTGCCCGGAGGCGACGAGACTGGCGGGCCTTGGTCCGGGTCCGGCAATGCTGATATCTTCGCGTACCTGCCCATGGGCAGGCCCACGATGGTGGCGGCGTCGGTCCCCCCGCGACGATAAGCTGTGAACCCCGTCAGGCCCGGAAGGGAGCAGCGGCAGCAGTGGACTCGGGCGCCGGGGTGTGGCTGGCGTCGCCGCCGCCATTATTCCCCGGATGCCGGCCGGCGCCCATCGGGCGGCTCGTAGCCGGAGCGCCGGGCGCCGGGCGCCGATGCTACAATCCGGCGATCATCGGCCGGCCCTGCGGAACCCCTCGAGCCCATGAGCTACCAAGTCCTCGCCCGCAAGTGGAGACCCCGGGTATTCCGGGACGTGGCGGGTCAGGTACACGTGCTGCGGGCCCTGACCAACGCGCTGGCCCAGGGCCGGCTGCACCATGCCTACCTGTTCTCCGGAACACGCGGTGTGGGCAAGACCACCGTCGCCCGCATCCTCGCCAAATGCCTGAACTGTGAGGCTGACGGCGTTACCGCCGAGCCCTGCGGCGAATGCTCCGCCTGCCGCGAGATCGACCAGGGCCGGTTCGTGGACCTGGTGGAGGTGGACGCGGCCTCCCGCACCCGGGTCGACGACACCCGGGAACTGCTGGACAACGTTCAGTACGCGCCCACCCGGGGGCGTTTCAAGGTGTACCTCATCGACGAGGTGCACATGCTCTCCGGCCACAGCTTCAACGCCCTGCTGAAGACCCTGGAAGAGCCTCCACCCCACGTGAAGTTCCTGCTGGCCACCACCGACCCCCAGCGGCTGCCGGTCACGGTGCTCTCGCGCTGCCTGCAGTTCAATCTGCGGCCCCTGGCCCGGGAGCTGATCGGCCGGCGCCTGGCCTGGATCCTGGAGCAGGAGGATCTCCCCTACGAGTCCGGCGCCCTGGAGCGCCTGGCGCGGGCCGCCGACGGCAGCATGCGCGATGCCCTCAGCCTGCTGGATCAGGCCATCGCCTTCGGCGACGGGCGCGTGGAGGAGGCGGCCACCCAGGCGATGCTGGGCACCCTCGACCAGGCGTTCGTGGAGGAACTTCTGGAGGCGGTGGCCGCCGAGGACGCCCCGGCGCTGATGGCGGTGGTCGAGCGCATGGCCGTTCACGGCGCGGATTTCACCGACGCCCTGGGCGAGTTGCTGGCGGCTCTGCACCGGATGGCCCGGCTGCAGCTGCTGGGGGCGGAGGAGGATGAAGGGGCAGCCCTGTGGCAGGCCCTGGCGGGCCGGGTTTCCCCGGAAGACGTCCAGCTCTGGTACCAGATCGGCATCAACGGCCGCCGGGATCTGCCCCTGGCGCCGGACCCCCGCACCGGTTTCGAGATGACGTTGCTGCGCATGGTGGCGTTCAGGCCGGCCTCCGCCGCGGCGCCGCCGCCGGCACCGCAACGGCGTCCGGCGCAGGGGTCGGCCGACTCAGCCGCGCCCCAGGAGCCCGCCGAGGCGGCCCCGGCCGGACCGGCTGCGAGCGGCGCGGATGCGGCCGGCTCCTGGCCGGAGCTGGTGGCCACGTTGCCCAACGGCATGGCCCGGATGCTGGCCCAGCACTGCGAGCTGGTGGAGCGCACGGCTGAGCGGTTGCGGCTGCGGCTGCCGCCGGCCCACGGCCATCTGCTGAGCGGCAACGTCCAGGAGCGCTTGCGGGCGGCGCTGGCGGAGCTTGCGGGCCGGCCCGGGCTGAAGCTGGCGGTGGAGCTGGGGGAGACCCGCAGCGAGACCCCCGCCGAGTCCCAGGCGCGGGAGAGCGCCGGCCGCCGGCGGGCCGCGGTGGAGGCCATTGAGACTGACCCCAATGTGTCCGCGCTGTGCGAGGCCTTCGACGCCACGGTGGTGCCGGACTCCATCGAGCCCCTGGATGACGACTGACCCTGTCCGGGGCCCCCTGCAGAGGAGACGCGTGAGATGCGAGGCGGTATGGGCAACATGATGAAGCAGGCCCAGAAGATGCAGGAGAACCTGCAGAAGGCCCAGGAGGAAATCGCCAACATGGAGGTCAGCGGCCAGGCCGGCGGCGGCATGGTGAGCGTGGTCATGACCGGCCGCCACGAGGTGCGCCGGGTCACCATCGACGAGAGCGTCTACGACGACCGGGAGATGGTGGAGGACCTGGTGGCCGCCGCCTTCAACGATGCGGCCCAGAAGCTGGAGCGGGAAACCCAGGAGCGCATGTCCTCGCTGACCCAGGGCATGGGGCTGCCCCCCGGCTTCAAGATGCCTTTCTAAGGCGCCGCGAGCTGTCCGCCGCCGATGGCCGAGAGCCTCTCGCCCCTGGTCCGGGAGCTGATCGACGCCCTGCGCTGCCTGCCGGGGGTCGGCCCCAAATCGGCTCAGCGCATGGCCTTCCACCTGCTGCAGAGGGACCGGGAAGGGGCCCGCCGGCTGTCCACCATCCTTGCCGAGTCCGCCGAGCGGGTGGGGGAGTGCGGCGAATGCCGGACCCTGTCGGAGACCCCCATCTGCCCCCTTTGCGCCAGCCCGCGCCGGGATCGCGGCGTGCTGTGCGTGGTGGAGTCACCGGCCGACGTGCACGCCCTCGATGCCGCCACCGACTACCGCGGCCTGTACTTCGTGCTGCAGGGCAGGCTGTCTCCCCTGGACGGGATCGGCCCCGGCGAGCTGGGCCTGGAGCGGCTCGCCGAGCGCTTCGCCGCGGGCGAGGTGCGGGAGGTGATCCTGGCCACCAACTCCACCGTGGAGGGCGAGGCCACCGCCCATTACATCGCCGAGCTGGCCCGCGAGCATGGCGTCGCCACCACCCGCATCGCCTCCGGCATCCCGGTCGGCGGAGAGCTTGAGTACGTGGACAGCGGCACCCTGTCCCACGCCTTCAGCGGCCGCCGGCAGTACGGGTAACGCCGCGTCCCGTAGCCAAACGCGCCGGACGCGCCGGGGGGCACGCTCTGCTAAGTCCTCAGTCCTCAGAGGGTGTTTACGAAATAATTTGCGCGCCTCATCGCCCCCACACCGCTCATGGGGTATGGCGCCAGCCGTGCTCCGGGCCTCGGCACGGCCTTGGACATCACCGCCGTAGCCCCACGTTGCGAAGAAACGTGGGGGCCAGCGTAGCAAACGCCAAGGTGCCAATCGCCGGGCCCGCGTGCCCGAACCGATCCGCGGTACCCATGCCATCGCCCACTGGCAGGTTTCTCCGCAACCTGCCCTACGGCGGGCTTCGGTTAACGCCGGGCGGTATCCCCACCCCGCGCTCCGGCGTGCCTGATTGTGTAAACACCCTCTCAGACCTCAGCGGAAGATGCCGGATGCGGCGCTGCGCGCCTTATCCGGCCTACGCGGGCCCCGGGCCGCGCCTCGGGGCCCGGCGAAGGGCGTAGGCCGGATAAGCGCAGCGCATCCGGCGTTTCAGCTGATTCACTGATCAACCGCTTCACGGATTCACTGATCCTCCTGCTCCCGCAGCAGCCGCTGGAAATTCTCCAGCCGGTGGCCCTTGATCTCGCCGGCTGCGGCCGCGGCCCGCACGGCGCAGCCGGGCTCCACATGGTGGCGGCAGTCCCGGTAATGGCAGCGGACGGCCTGGGAGGCGATCTCGGGGAAGCCGGCCAGAATCTCGCCGGGGCCGAGGTGGCCGAGGCGCAGGGCGCGGATGCCCGGCGAGTCGATCAGGTCGCCGCCGCCGGGCAGGTGGAACAGGGTGGTGGCGGTGGTGGTGTGGCGGCCCAGGCCGCTGGCTTCGGACAGGGCGCCGATGCGCAGCTCCAGGTCGGGGATCAGGGCGTTCACAAGCGACGACTTCCCCACCCCGGACGCCCCCACCAGGATGCTGACCCGGCCTGCCAGCCAGGCCCGTAGCCGCTCCAGGCCGCGGCCGTCCTGGCTGCTGCCGCCCCGCACTTCGCAACCCAGTTCCCCATAGCCGGCCAGCTCCTCAAAGGCCGCCTCGGACTCACCCTCGCAGAGCAGGTCAAGCTTGCTCATCCAGGCCAGGGCCTCCAGGCCCAGGGCGCGGGCCAGCACCAGGTAGCGGTCCAGCAGGGCGCGATCCACGGCGGGCCGCGGGCTCAGCACCACCACCATGGCGTCGACGTTGGCCGCGGTGGCCCGGGCCTGGTTGCGGAAGTCGCCCCGGGCGAGCACGGTGCGGCGCGGCTGTACCGACTCGAGAACACCCTCTCCTGGCTCGGTGGGGCGCCACAGGACGCGGTCGCCGCAGAGCGGGCGCTCATCCAGCCGCCGGCGCGGGCCGCAACGGTGCAGCCCGCCCTCGGCATCCTCCACCACGCTCTGGCGGCCATGGCAGACCAGCACCCGGCCCGGCCGCAGGGCGTCCACCACCGAGCTCGCCTGCTCAGCCACGGCCACCCCTCGGCCGCTCCGGGCCATGGTGACGGCCGGCCGGGAGGGAGTGCAGAGCATCCCGGGCTGGAGTTGCTACCATCTGCCTGTCCCCTGTCTCAGCACTGCCGGAGTGATCATGCCCCAGTCCCTCGAGAACCTGATCTGGATCGACCTGGAGATGACCGGCCTCGACACCGACCGGGATCTGATCATCGAGATCGCCACTGTTGTCACCGACCGCCACCTGGAGATCCTGGCGGAGGGGCCGATGCTGGCCATTCGCCAGCCGGAATCCGCCCTCATCGCCATGGACGCCTGGAATACCCGCCAGCATACCGGATCGGGATTGCTGGAACGGGTCCGCTCCAGCCGGGTGGACGAGGCCGAGGCCGAGCGCCGCACCCTGGAATTCCTGGACCAATGGGTGGCGCCGGGCGTCTCGCCCATGTGCGGCAACAGCATCTGCCAGGACCGGCGCTTTCTGCACCGCAGCATGCCGCAGCTGGAGGGCTACTTCCACTACCGAAACCTGGATGTCAGCACCCTCAAGGAACTGGCCCGCCGCTGGGCCCCCGCCGTGGCCGCGGCACTCACCAAGGAGAGCCGCCACCTGGCGCTGGATGATATACGGGACTCCATCGAGGAGTTGAAGCATTACCGGGAGATGTTTCTGCGGGTGGAGGAGCAGGCCGGATAGGCGAACTCAGTGCTGGGGTAGGCTCTGGGAGAAGGACTGAGTGAAAAGGACTGAGGACTGAGTGGGAGAGGGGGCTTGACAGGTGCCGGGGCATGCTCGCCTCAGTCCTCAGTCCTCAGTCCTCAGGAACGGTAGGCTGGGTTGAGCCCGCGAAACCCAGCAGGAGCGTCCGGCGCCGGCACCGTAGGCCGGATAAGCGAAGCGCATCCGGCGAACCGGTTCAGTTCCCGGCACCCCCCGGCTCATCCCCCGCCACCACCGGCAGCTCCGGCGTATTGCCC
>CAZAQB010000189.1:0-6056 GCA_964487155.1 uncultured Ectothiorhodospiraceae bacterium | reverse complement strand
GTGGTATGGCCGGGCGCGGGAGGCCCGGCGCGACGGTGACGCCGGATGCGGCGCTGGCGCGCCTTATCCGGCCTACGCGGGCGTTGGCTTTGCCCCGGGGCTGGGACGCAGGGTGTAGGCCGTAGGCCGGATAAGCGCAGCGCATCCGGCGTCTTACGGCGGGATCTGGCCGCGGCGCTACGTTCCCCGCAATCCGGTGGGTTTCACCGAGGCATGGGACGGCACCGTGGCGGCGGCATCACGTCCTCGAAGGCGTCCACAACCGCGAACCCCGGGGCCTGCCGCGGCGGCCGGGTGGTGTCCGGGCGGGCTACGCCCACCACCTGGGCGATGCCCGCGCGCCGGGCGGAGGCCAGCACGTCGGCGTTGTCGTCCAGCAGCACGGTGGCTTCGCGGCGGTAGGGCTCCACGGCCAGCAGCGCTTCCCAGAACGCCGGATCCTCTTTGCTGCGGCCGAAGTCATGAGCCGAGAACACCGCCTCCAGGTGCTGCCCCAGGGTGGTGCGGTCGAGCTTCAGTTGCAGCACGTCCCGGTGGGCATTGGTTACCAGCACACGGCGCAAGCCGGCCCGCCGCAGAGCCCGCAGGAAGTCCTCCGCGCCCGGCCGGTAGCGGATCAGGTGGGTGAGCTCCTGTTTCAGTTCGGCCAGTGGCAAGTCCAGGGCTTCGCTCCACTGGTCCAGGCAGTACCAGTCCAGGGTGCCCCGCAGGGCCTGCATGCGGGCCAGCAGTCGCTGCCGGGCTTCCGGCTCCGGGCAGCCCAGGCGCTCGGCGTAGCGCCGGGGCAGGAAGTCCAGCCAGAACTGATTGTCGAAGTGCAGGTCGAGCAGCGTGCCGTCCATGTCCAGCAGGACGGTCTCGACGCCATCCCAGTGGATCATCGGCGACGCCTCGGTGCGGGACACGTGAACTGTACAATACCACCCCTGATTTCGGAGGCGGCCATGCCCGACAAGCCCGAGACTCTGCACACCCGCGTCGTCGCCCGCTCCCGGCTGTTCCGGGTGGAGGCCGTGGGCCTGCGCTTCGCCAACGGGGTCGAGGTGGAGTACGAGCGTCTGGCCGCCAGCCGCACCGGCGGCGCGGTGCTGGTGGTGCCGCTGCGCGACGACGGCTGCGTGCTGCTGGTGCGGGAGTACGCCGCCGGTACCGACCGCTACGAGCTTGGGATGCCCAAGGGCCGGGTCGAGCCGGGGGAGGATCCGCTGGCTGCGGCCAACCGGGAGTTGCGCGAAGAGGTGGGTTTCGCCGCCGGGCGGCTCACCGTGCTGCGGGACCTGAGCCTGGCGCCGGGGTATCTTGCGCATCGCACCCGGGTGGTGCTGGCGGAGGACCTGGTGCCCGACCCTCTGCCCGGCGACGAGCCCGAGGCCATGGAGGTGGTGCCCTGGCCGCTGGACCGGCTGGCCGAACTGCTGGCCCGGGATGACCTGACCGAAGCCCGCAGCATCGCCGCACTGTTCCTGGTGCGCGAACGGCTGCGGGAGCAGATCAACGCACAAGAGTGAGCACGCCTGTGGATCGCACCGAGCAACTGCTGCAACCGGTATGCGCCCTCGCCCGGGAGGCGGGAGAGCGCATCCTGGACGTCTATCGGAGGGATTTCCAGGTGGACCTCAAGGAGGATCGCACCCCGCTCACCGAGGCGGATCGAGCCGCCCACCGGGTCCTGGCCCGCGGGCTGGCGGAGCTCACCCCGGACTGGCCGGTACTGTCCGAGGAAGGCGGCCGGCCGGATTTCTCCCGTCGCCGGAGCTGGGATCGCTACTGGCTGGTGGACCCCCTGGACGGCACCCGGGAGTTCGTCAAGCGCAACGGTGAGTTCACCGTCAACGTGGCGCTGGTGGAGGGCCACCAGCCGGTGCTGGGGGTGGTGCACGCCCCGGTGCTGGCATGCACCTGGTTCGGCGCCCGCGGCAGCGGGGCATTCCGGGAGCAGCGCGGCGAGACGTGCCCCATCGCCACCCGCCGGGCCGGTTCCGGCCCCCTCACCGTGGTGGTCAGCCGCTCCCACCGGGGCGAGGCGGTGGATGTCCTGCTGGGGCGCCTGCCGGCGCACGACACCCGCTCGGTGGGCAGCTCGCTGAAGTTCTGCCTGGTGGCGCAGGGGGAAGCGGATCTGTATCCCCGCTTCGGCCCCACCTCGGAGTGGGACACCGCCGCGGCCCAGTGCGTGGTGGAATGTGCCGGCGGGGCGGTCACCCGTGTGGACCTCACGCCGCTTGCGTACAACACCAAGGAGTCGCTGCTGAATCCGGATTTTCTGGTGCTGGGCGACCCGGACTACGACTGGGCTCCCTGCCTGGAGGGTTTCAGCGTCGAGTCCCGCTGACTCCCGGCGGCTGCCGCTGCCTGCTCAGCCGGGGTGCGGGGCAGGCGGAACCAGAACGTGGTGCCCTGGCCCTGGGCGGTCTCGAAGCCGATCTCGCCGCCGTGGGCCTCGACGATGGCGCGGGTGATGGCAAGCCCGAGGCCGGTGCCGCCCTTGGCCCGGGTGTCCGAGGAATCGGCCTGGGAGAATTTCTGGAACACCTTATCCTGGAAGTCCTCGGGGATGCCGGGGCCGCGGTCGGTGACGCAGACCTCCACCCAGTCCTCCCCGCAGCGCGCCTCCATGCGGACCTTCTCGCCCCGGGGCGAGAATTTGGCGGCATTGGACAACAGGTTGGCCAGCACCTGATTGAGCCGGTCCCGGTCGCCCTGCACCTGCAGGCCGTCGCAGCCATGGGCCGCCTCGATGCTGACCCCGTAGTGGTTGGCGTAGGCCTGGTTGGTCTCCTGGGCGTCGCGCAGCAGCGCCTCCACGGCCACCGGCTCGCGCACCAGTCGGATGCGGCCGGACTCCAGCTTCTCCACGTCGAGGATGTCGTTCACCAGGTGGATCAGCCGCTGGCTGTTGCGCTGAGCCAGGCTCACCATGTCGTGCGCCCGCTCCGGCAGCTGCCCGGCGGCGCCGCTCTCCACCAGCCGCAGGGCCCCGCTCAGCGACGTCAGCGGGGTGCGCAACTCGTGGCTCACCACCGAGACGAACTCCGATTTGATGCGGTCCAGGGCCTTGCGCTCGGTGATGTCCCGGACGATGCCGGTGAACAGGGTGCGCCCCCCCATGCGGGTTTCGCCCACCGAGATCTCCAGGGGGATGATGGTGCCGTCCCGGCGCATGCCCTGGGTTTCGCGGCCGACGCCGATGATGCGCGCCTGGCCGGTGCGCAGATAGCGCTGAATATAGTGATCGTGGGCCAGCCGCTCGTCCTGGGCCATGAGCATGCTGACGTTGTGGCCCAGAAGCTCGTCCTCCGAGTAGCCGAAAATACGGCCGACCGCCGGATTGACGGACTCGATAATGCCTTTGTCGTCCACCGTGAGAATGCCGTCCACGGCGGTGTCGAGAATGGCCTGGGTGCGGGCCGCCTGCTCCGAGAGGGCGGCCTGGGCCCGGCGTCGCTCGCTGATGTCGGTCATGATGGCAAGGTAGCCCAGCAGCTCTCCCCGGCGGTTGCGTACTGCACTGAGCGAGGCGGTCACCGGCACCTTGGCGTATTGGGCGGTGTTGACGGTGAGATCGCAGCGGGCTGCCCCGGCGGTGCGCGCCTGCTCCGCAAGGGCCTCGAAGTGCTCCGCGGGGGATGGGCCGCCGCCGGGCTCCGGCCGCCAGAATTCCCACAGCCGGCGGCTGCCCGCGAGCCGGGCGGACGGCAGCCCCAGCAGGCGCTCGGCGGCCGGGTTCATGGTGTTGATGTGGCCGTGGAGGTCGGTGGCCACCGTGGCCTCGTCCATGGCGCGAAACAGGTCATCGAAGAAATCCCGTGAGACGGTGCTCTCGCGCAGCGCCTCGATCATGCGGTTGAAGGCACCGGCCAGCTGTCGGTACTCGGCGGGGCCGTCCTCCTCGAAGCGGGCGATCAGATCCTCCCGGTTCTGGACCCGATGCAGGCGCTGGGAGAAGCGCCGCAGGGGCTGGTTGATGAGCCAGGCGGTGACTGCGGTGCCCCCCAGCAGGGCCAGGGCGCTGAGGGTGAAGCCGATGGCCAGGGCATCGCGCACGGCGCTCAGCAGCGACAGTGCCTCGGTGCGCCTGGAGGTTCCCACGACTCGCAGGCCGCTGACCCCGGGCACTGCCGCGGGCTGCCGCAGCCAGTCGTCCCCCAGCTCCTCGATGCTGCCGCCGGGAGCGGGCAGCTCCGCGTGGCTGCTGTGCAACACTCGGCCCTCGGTGTCCAACACGGTGACGGCGCTGGGGAAGCGGCTCTGGCCCAGCAGGGCGTGCATCTGGCGGCCGGAGTACTCCACCACCACCATGCCCTCCGGGAGCTCTCCCAGCACCACCGGGCTCGCAGCCAGGATGCCCTCCGGGCTTACCCGCAGCAGTTCCTGACCGGCCATAACCGAGTCAGCCCAGGGGGCGGCCTGGTAGCTGCGGCCCTCCCGGTTGCTCGCCAGGACGCGGCCGCGGTAGTCGGTAAGGGTGACCCGGGCGCCTTCGCCGGGCACCTGCAGGGATTCCAGCAGCGGGCGCAGGTAGAGCCGGCGGCTCTGGTCGTCCACCAGGGCGTTGACCACCAAGCGGTTGGAGGAGAGCAGGGCGGTGAGGTTGCGGACTTCGTCCAGGTTGGCCGCCACCAGCTCGGCGCCGTGCACGGCGACGGTTCGCAGGCGCTCCTCCACCCCTGCGAGCAGGCCGCGCTCGACAGACTGGTAGACGGCCACACCGCCCACCGCAAGCAGCAGCAGGGCCGGCGGCAGCACCCGCAACAGGGCATGCTGCAGGACGCTGCGCTGTTTCTCGTCAGGCTGTTCGCTGTCCATGGCGATGGCGGCTGCGCTGCCTGCGTGGCACCGTCGGAATCGTGCCGGCTACGGCGCTGCGCGTTGCAGTCATTCGGGCGGTCGCGCGAGTAGCATGATGGTGGCCATGTTACGAGAGCGGTCGCTCGAAGGACCCAAAGCGGGGCGCTCGCCGCGCTGCGAGGTCCTGCGGCGCAGACTGCTACGGCAGCAGTTCCACACCTCCGTCCTGCAGGTAACGGGCCATCAGGTAGTCCTCGATTTTCAGCACGTCGTGGCGCTCGGGCGTGAATGGCGGATCATAGCGCCGCAGCAGGCCGTCATAGGCCGGCAGCCGTTCCAGGGCGTCGCGCACGGCGGGCTGATGCGCCGTGCCGGCCTGTTCAACGGCCATGGCCAGCAGCTGCAGCAGGTCATAGGCATGGGCGGAGGCCATCGAGTAGGCCTGGCGCAGCGCCCGCTGGCAGTCCGGGAAGGCCCGGCAGTAGCGCTCCCGCAGCGCCGCCAGGCGGGGCTTCTCCGGGCTGAACCACGGGACCCGGGTGCTCAGGAACGACAGCTGCACACGCTCGAGGGCCTCGCCCACCCGTTCCGGGAAGTTGCCGGTGGCGATTCCCCAGTGCGAGAACACCGGGATCTCACGGGCCGGCGCGGATCCAGCCAGGGCGCGGACGAAGTGCGCGCCTTCCTCCACCCCGGCGATCAGGATCAGATGGTCGGCGCCGGAATCCGCCAGCCAGCGCGCCTCGTCGGTGAACGCCTGCTGGCCCAGGTGGAAGAAACGCACCGCCGCCACCGGGATGTTCAGGGCTGCAGCCGCCGCCAGCAGACTTTCCTGGTTGGATCGCCCCCAGGCGGTGTGCTCAAGCAGCAGTGCCGGTCGCCCGTAGCCCTTCTCAAGGGCTTCCAGCAGCAGGTAGCGGGCCGCCTCCCGGTCGCTGGCGGCGAGCCGAAAGCTGTAGCCCGGCTGGAAGCGGTGTTCCACGATGCCGGTACCGGCAGCCCAGGGCGTCAGGTAGATCATTCGCTGCTCGTGCACCAGGGGCAGAGCTGCCATGGCCACCGGGGTGCTGACACCGCCCAGGGTGCCCACCAGGGTCTCGGAACCCGCCAGCGCGCGGAGCTGGTCCAGCCCCCGGGCGGGATTGCCGCGATTGTCGTGGACATTGAGCTCCACTGGACGGCCGAGCAGGCCGCCGCGCTGGTTGATCTCCGAGAGCGCCAGCCGTGCGCCTCGCAGGATGGCCTCGCCGGCGGGCGCCGAGGGGCCG
>CAZAQB010000188.1:1333-6092 GCA_964487155.1 uncultured Ectothiorhodospiraceae bacterium | reverse complement strand
CGATTGGCACCTTGGCGTTTGCTACGCTGGCCCCCACGTTTCTTC
The DNA here is from genome assembly GCA_964487155.1 of uncultured Ectothiorhodospiraceae bacterium. GTDB lineage: Bacteria > Pseudomonadota > Gammaproteobacteria > Nitrococcales > Nitrococcaceae > CAZAQB01. The sequence continues at coordinate 6,047 of CAZAQB010000188.1, read as the reverse complement.
GCAACGTGGGGCTACGGCGGCGGTGTCCAAGGCCGTGCCGAGGCTCGGAACACGGCTGGCGCCGCACCCCACCAGCGGCGTAGAGAGCGATGAGGCGCGTAAATTATTTTGTAAACACCCTCTGATGAACACGGATCAACGCAGATACAAGACCTGAGCGGCTTCTGGCACGGGCTTGCGCCCGCGCCGCCAAACTCAACATCCCATCCGCGTTCATCGGCGTTCATCTGCGGCTGTCCTGACCCCCATCTGCGGTTGATTTCGCGTGCATCGCGCGGCCGACTCTCAAAACGCGTCCGCCCGCCCGAGGCGCCGGATCCGGCGTTCCCTCAGGGCAGCTCGACGCGCACCTCGCGCCCGCCGAAGCCGTGCACCGAGTCGTGGGCGCGCACCGTGACCCGGCGCACCCCGGCCGGCGGGCGCACGCCCGAGAGGCTGCGGCGGAAGGGCTGCTCGTCGACGTGGGGATGGTGCAGGGTGCGGGTGGCAATCACGGTGCCGTCCGGGGCCACCACCTCCCAGCGGTCGGCGTAGTGGTCCCAGCCGGCGTCGTCGTGGCGCACGGTGACGTGGAAGGTGTAGGCCCCGGCCCGGGGCTCCACCTCCACCGCCACCACGTCGGCCTCGCCTGCCGCCGCGGCGCCGGCCGCCAGGGCCAGGGCGGCCGCCACCGTGAACTTCCAGCCTGCCTTCATGCCAGCACCTCCGCCAGGTCGCCGCGCTCCTCCAGCCAGGCCCGGCGCCGGGCGGCGGCGCGCTTGCCCAGCAGCATATCCATCAGGCCGGTGGTCTCGTCCCACTGCTCCACGGTGAGCCGCACCAGGCGCCGGGTGTCCCGGGCCATGGTGGTCTCCCGGAGCTGCACCGGGTTCATCTCGCCCAGCCCCTTGAAACGGGTGCTCTGCACCTTGCCGGGGATCTTCTCGGCGGCGATCCGGTCAAGGATGCCCCGGCGCTCGTCCTCGTCCAGGGCGTAGAAGGTCTGCTTGCCGACGTCGATGCGGTACAGCGGCGGCATGGCCACGTACACGTGGCCGGCCCGCACCAGGGCCGGGAAGTGGCGCAGGAACAGGGCGCACAGCAGGGTGGCAATGTGGGCGCCGTCCGGGTCGGCGTCCGCCAGCACGCAGACCTTGCCGTAGCGCAGCCGGGAGAGATCGTCGGAGCCGGGCTCGATGCCGAGCGCCACGGCGATGTCGTGCACCTCCTGGGAGCCCATCACCTCGGCCGGGTCCACCTCCCAGGTGTTGAGGATCTTGCCCCGCAGGGGCATCACCGCCTGGCACTCGCGGTCGCGGGCCTGCTTGGCGGAACCGCCGGCGGAGTCCCCCTCCACCAGGAACAGCTCGGTGCGCTCGGGGTCCTGGGCGGTGCAGTCGGCGAGCTTGCCGGGCAGCGCCGGGCCGCTGGTGATCTTCTTGCGGGTCACCTTGCGCGAGGCCCGCAGCCGGCGCTGGGCGTTCTCCAGCACGCGGGAGACGATGGCCTCCGCCGGGCCGGTATGCTGGTTGAGCCACAGGCTGAAGGCGTCCTTCACCACCCCGGAGACGAAGGTGGCGCACTCCCGGGAGGACAGCCGCTCCTTGGTCTGGCCGGAGAACTGGGGCTCGGCGAGCTTCACCGACAGCACGAAGGCGAGCCCCTCCCAGACGTCGTCCGGCGTCACCCGCACCCCCCGGGGCAGCAGGTTGCGGAACTCGCAGAACTCACGGATGGCCTCGGTGAGGCCGGTGCGCAGGCCGTTGACATGGGTGCCGCCCTGCACCGTCGGAATCAGGTTGACGTAGCTCTCCTGGACCGCGTCGCCGGGCTCCGTGAGCCAGGTCACGGCCCACTCGGCCGCCTCGTGCTGCGCGGCCAGACTGCCGGTGAAGGGCGGGTCCGGCACCCTGTCCCGGCCGGTCAGGGCATCGCGCAGGTAGTCTGTGAGGCCGTCCTCGTAGTACCAGACGGTCTCCTCGCCGGATTCCTCCTCGATGAAGCTGATGCGCAGCCCCGGGCAGAGCACCGCCTTGGCGCGCAGCACGTGTTTGAGGCGCGGCACCGAAAAACGCGGCGAGTCGAAGTAGCCGGGCTCGGGCCAGAAGCGAAGGGTCGTGCCGGTGTTGCGCCGGCCCACCTCGCCCATGACTTCCAGCTCGCTGGCCTTCTCGCCGCTCTCGAAGGCCATGCGGTACTCGCGGCCGTCGCGGCGGATGGTCACCTCCAGGCGGCGGGACAGGGCGTTGACCACCGACACGCCCACGCCGTGCAGGCCGCCGGAGAACTGGTAGCTGTTGCGGCTGAACTTGCCGCCGGCGTGCAGCCGGGTGAGGATCACCTCGACGCCGGGCAGGCCCTCATCCGGGTGCACGTCCACCGGCATGCCGCGGCCGTCGTCCGCCACGCTCAGGCCGCCGTCGGCCTGCAGCACCACGTCGATGCGCCGGGCGTGGCCGGCGATGGCCTCGTCGACGCTGTTGTCGATGACCTCCTGGGCCAGGTGGTTGGGGCGGCTGGTGTCGGTGTACATGCCGGGCCGGCGGCGCACCGGATCAAGCCCGGTGAGCACCTCGATGGCGGCGGCATCGTAGCGGTCGTTCATGGAGTTGCGGTCCCTCCGGGACGGCTGGACGGGGCCGGCGGCGGCCCACGACGCGGCGCAGTGTAACGCGGGCTCTCCAAGCCCGGCGAGTGCGACCGAGCAATGGGCACGTTAGACTTGCGCCCGGAGAGGAGCAGCGTCCCGGAGCGCATCGCCCATGGCGGACAACGAATCCCAGCCACCGGCCCCGGATTTCGAGGCGGCACTGGAAGAACTCGAGACCCTGGTGGCCCGACTGGAGGAAGGCGAGCTCAGCCTGGAGGACTCCCTGCGCTGCTTCGAGCGCGGCGTGCACCTGACCCGCAACTGCCAGCAGGCCCTCAGGGATGCGGAGCAGAAGGTCGAGGCCCTGGTGAAGGAAGACGGCGAGTGGCGCACCGCACCCTTCAGCGAGGGAGCCGACAGCGATGGATGAGACCCTGCTGGCCGGTCACCGGCAACGGGTGGAACAGGCCCTGGAAGCCAGGCTGCCCCCCACCGACCAAATCCCGGCGCGCCTCCACGAGGCCATGCGCTACGCCGTGCTGAATGGCGGCAAGCGCATGCGCCCGGTGCTGGTGTACAGCTGCGGCAAAGCCCTGGGCGTGGAGCCGGAGGCTCTGGACGGGCCGGCCTGCGCGGTGGAGCTGATCCACTGCTACTCGCTGGTCCACGACGATCTGCCCAGCATGGACGACGACGACCTGCGCCGGGGCCGGCCCACCTGCCACAAGGCCTTCGACGAGGCCACCGCCCTGCTGGTCGGAGACGCCCTGCAGAGCCTGGCCTTCGAGGTGCTGGCCGGCCACGAGCCCGGCCCCGCCCCCGAGCGCCGCGCCCGCATGGTGCGGGAGCTGGCCCGGGCTGCCGGTTCCCGGGGCATGGCCGGCGGCCAGGCCATCGACCTGGCGGCGGTGGGCCGGCAGCTCAGCGTGGCTGAGCTTGAGAACATGCACATTCACAAGACCGGTGCCCTGATCCGGGTGTGCGCCACCCTGGCCGGGCTGTGCGCGCCGGCGGCGGACGGCGACCGCCTGGAGGCCCTGGACCACTATGCCAAGTGCCTGGGGCTCGCCTACCAGGTCCACGACGACGTGCTGGACGTCGAGGGCGACACCACGCGCCTGGGCAAGACCGCCGGCGCCGACGCCAGCCGCGACAAACCCACCTACCCGGCCCTGCTGGGCCTGGAGGACGCCCGCAGCTTCGCCCGGCAGCTGGCCATCGACGCCGTGGAGAGCCTGTCGGTGTTCGGTGCCGAGGCAGAGGCGCTGCGGGACATCGCGGATTTCATCGTCGGCCGGGACAACTGACCGGCCCGGAGAGCTCATGACCGCCCTCTACACTCTCAAGGTCGTCACCGACTTCGCCGCCTCCCACATCCTGGAGGGCCATCCGGGCAAGTGCTCCCGCCTGCACGGCCACAACTGGACCGTGGAGGTGGAGGTGGAGGCGCGGCATCTGGACGCCATCGGCATGGCCGTGGACTTCGCCGACCTCAAGGCCCTGGTGAAAGAGGTGGTGGACGACATGGACCACCGCCACCTGAACGACCTGCCGGACTTCCACGGCGTCAACCCCACCGCCGAGCACCTGGCCGCCGTGGTCTACCGGCGCCTGGCCGCCAGCCTCTCAGACCACCCGGCCCGGGTGACGGCGGTCACCATCTGGGAAACCCCGCGGGCCGCGGTGCGCTACACGGAGACGGCGGGGGGCTAGTCGGGCACGCCGGATGCGGCGCTGCGCGCCTTATCCGGCCTACGCGGGCCCCGGCCCCGCCCCGGGGTCGATCGAAGGGCGTAGGCCGGATAAGCGCAGCGCATCCGGCGTCTGCGGCCCGGCCCGGCCTCCCGGGGTCGATCAGAGGATGTAGGGTGGGCAGAGCGCAGCGAAGCCCACCGTCTTTGCGGCTACGGGTTACCAGGTAGCGGTAATTGTTGCGCTCCAGCGCCAACGCCGGATGCGGCGCTGCGCGCCTTATCCGGCCTACGCGGGCCCCGGCCCCGCCCCGGGGTCGATCGAAGGGCGTAGGCCGGATAAGCGCAGCGCATCCGGCGTCTGCGGCCCGGCCCGGCCTCCGGGGTCGATCAGAGGATGTAGGGTGGGCAGAGCGCAGCGAAGCCCACCATCTTCACGGCATTGGGGTTACCA
>CAZAQB010000188.1:0-1233 GCA_964487155.1 uncultured Ectothiorhodospiraceae bacterium | reverse complement strand
GTAGGGTGGGCAGAGCGCAGCGAAGCCCACCATCTTCACGGCATTGGGGTTACCAGGTACCGTGCGTTGTTGCGCTTGTAGCACCCCGTAGGTCACGTTGCGCGCAGCGCTACGTGACGTCTCCCGGCTCCGCGCCCATCATCCCCCCAGCTGCACATGCGCCTCGCAGCGCACCGGGAAGTTCACGGAATTGGCGATGAAACACCGCCGGTGGGCCTGCTCGTGGAGCTCCCGGGCCCGGTCGGCGTTGGAACCCCGCGCCAGGCTCACCGCCGGGCGCAGCGTCACCTCCCGGAAGCGCCCGCCGCCGTCGGCATCCTGCACCATCGTCCCGGCGGCCTCGTCGGTGTAGCCGGTGACCACGATGCCGGCATCGCTGCACAGGTGCAGGTACCAGAGCATGTGGCAGGCGGACAGCGCCGCAACCAGCAGGTCCTCGGGGTTGTGCCGGGAGGCATCCCCCCGGAAGGCCGGGTCGGCGGAACCCACCAGCACCGGCTTGCCGGCCACGTGGATCTCGTGCTCCCGGGAGTAGGCCCGGTAGCCCGCCGTGCCCTGCCCCTGGTTGCCGGTCCAGCGAACCTGCACCCCATAACCATGCTCGCGCCCCTCGCTCATGCCGAGACCTCCCCCTGACCCTGCCGCCGCGTCCCAGCGGATTCACTGATTAACTGATTCACCCATCAACCACCTCAGGCGCTCTCCACGTCCGGCCGGCCCAGGGCGTGGCGCTCCAGGCGGCGGATCTCATCGCGCAGCCGCGCCGCCTCCTCGAACTCCAGGTTGCGGGCGTGCTGGTGCATGCGGGTTTCCAACTCCTTGATGCGCTTCACCGCCTCGGCGGTGGCAAGCCGGGCGTAGGGGGCCGCCTCGTCCACTTCCCGGGCCTGGCGCCGGGCGGTCTCGGGGCCGCCGACGCCCTCGCGTTCCATCACGTCGGCCACCGCCTTGCGCACCCCCTGGGGGGTGATGCCGTGCGCGGCGTTGAAGGCCGTCTGTTTCTCGCGCCGGCGCTCGGTTTCGTCCATGGCCCGGCGCATGGAGTCGGTCACCGCGTCGGCGTAGAGAATGGCCGTGCCGCGCAGGTTGCGGGCGGCCCGGCCGATGGTCTGGATCAGGGAGCGCTCGGAGCGCAGGAAGCCCTCCTTGTCGGCGTCCAGGATGGCGACCAGGGACACCTCGGGGATGTCCAGGCCCTCGCGCAGCAGGTTGATGCCCACCAGCACGTCGAAC
>CAZAQB010000187.1:0-6228 GCA_964487155.1 uncultured Ectothiorhodospiraceae bacterium | reverse complement strand
CGCCGGAGGGCATCGAGGTGCGCGGCGACATCCTCTGGATCGCCGACTCCGGCAACGACCGGGTGGTGAAGTACCGGTTCAGCCGCGACTGACGGGGCGTTTGCAGCGGGGGATGTCGGCTGCCATGAGCAGCCGACCTATGGGGCTTGGTGAGGCCCAGGCGTCTCGCCCCTGACGCGCAGCCCGGATAATCGCATCGCATCCGGCATCTTCATGGGCGGCTGACCTTTCTGCTTTTCGGCCCTGGCACTGGCGAAGACGGTGGGCTTCGCTGCGCTCTGCCCACCCTACGTGCTGACTCTGCGCCGGCGCCGGGGATTCATCGGCGCTCATCAGCCGGTCGGTTGCTCCTGGCAACCGACATCCGTGTGTTCATCGGGGGCGGCCGGATTCCGCGGTGCCGGAGCGCCCCAAGGCGTCTGCAGCCCCCGGCGCCGCCGGCCCGGCAGATGGCCCCTCCAGCCGGCGCAGGAAGGGCCCGGCCTGGTCCAGCACCCAGGGCCAGTGCCAGGGCAGCTTGAAGAAGCGGTGGCTGGCGCCCTCACGTCGGGCGGTCCGGCAGGAACCCCCCGCCCGGCTCATGGCCGCGCAGAACGCCTCGCTGGCCGCCAGCGGAATGATGCTGTCGGCGCTGCCGTGGAGCACCAGGGTGGGCGGGGCGTCGGCGCTGACCAGGTGCCGCGGCGACACCTCGCGCCCTTGGCCGCGGAACAGCCGCGCCAGGCGGGGATAGCGCTCCAGGGCCTGCTCCGAGGTGTCGGTGGCCGGGGCCATCAGCAGCAGGCCCCGGACCGGGACGCCTCCCGGCGCCATGGCCGCCGCGGCCGCCAGCTGGCCGCCGGCGGAAGCGCCGCCGGCGACGATGCGCTCGGGGTCCAGGCCCAGTTGCGCCGCATGGCGGCGCACCCAGCGCAGGGCGGCCCGGGCGTCCTCCAGGGCCGCCAGGGCATCGGTGCCGTGGGACGCCGCCAGCCGGTACTCCGGCAGGATGACCCGGCGCTCGTCCCGGGACAGCAGCCAGCCCAGGGGGGCCAGCCAAAAGGGGCTGCCGTGGGTCCAGCCGCCGCCGTGGAACAGCACCAGGGCCGGTTGCCGGATGCCGGGGCGGTTGTCACCAAAGACGTAGAGCTGGAGAGGCCCCTCGGCGGTGGACCGGTAAGTCAGAGTGGCGCTCGGGCCGAAGTAGCTATAGCCCAGCAGGGCTAGCGCCAGCCCGGCCGCCACGGCCAAAGCCAAGGCTTGCCACAGGCGGCGCAGCAGGCGCCGGCGCGAGCGTCCGGGAGCAGCATGTGGTGCCATGGGGCGAGCTTACGGCGCCCCCGGAGGGTTTTTGCAAGGCCAGGGACGTCAGAGCCGGGGGGTGACGCCCGGCGCCGGCCGAAGCCCGCCGTAGGGCAGGTTGCGCAGAAACCTGCCATTGGGCGGTGGCGCTGGTACGGCGAGGCGTTCCGGGACGGGCGGCTGGCGCCTGCCCCCACGTTTGTTCGCAACGTAGGTCTACGCGGCTGGGTTTCGCATGGTCAACGCCAGCCTGCGGTTTCGATGCAGCCAGGATGGTGGGCTTCGCTGCGCTCTGCCCACCCTACACGCTACGCGCCTCGGTGATCGGCGGTGGGGGGGCGCAACGCCGCCGATGGGCTCACCGGCGTACGGCCTCCTGCCCAGGCGTCAGCAGCACCCGCTCCACCAGCTTCTCCGCCGCCCGGCGCCACATTGCGTCGGTATTGCCCCGCATGCTGATCCAGCCGTTGCGCCAGAGGCGGCCATCGCGGGTGTCGTAGACGCGGATGCTCAAGTTGAGAATCAGGTTGCTCACCTTCTGTACCCAGCCCACCAGGATCAGCTCGGCGCCGGCGGAGCGGCCAATCTCCAGCACGCAGCCCACGCAGCGGTACACGTAGGCGTAGCGGTCGCGGTCGCGCTGGTAGAGTTCGGCGCCCGCCTCGGGCGGCAGGAGGGTGAACTCCGGGGCCTCCTTCAGGCGGGCACGGACCGCCTCGGTGGTGGCGGCCAGGCGGTTGGTCTGCGCTTTGCTGCGGCCGTAGACCTCGCCTTCCAGGCTGGAGTCCACCAGCTCCAGGGGCAGAACCATCAGTGTCGGCCCGGCGGCGGGCGCCGGCCCGGCGGCGAGCAGCAGGCCGAGAACCGCCAGGGCCGCCCCCCGGCCGGCCCGGCGGCGCCGGGACGGCACCTCAGGCCGCACCCAGGGCCTGGGCATGGTGGCGGATGTGCTCGCCCATGAAGCTGGCGATGAAATAGTAGCTGTGGTCGTAGCCGGCCTGCAGCCGCAGGGTCAGCGGGTAGCCGGCCTCGCGGCAGGCCTGCTCCAGGGCCCAGGGCTTGAGCTGCTCCTCAAGGAAGCCGTCGGCGGTGCCCTGGTCCACCAGTATGGGCGCCGGGCCGGGCTTCGCGCCCGCCACCAGCAGGTGGGCATCGTAGGCCCGCCAGGCGGTCTCGTCGCTGCCCAGGTAGCCGGAGAACGCCTTCTGGCCCCAGGGACACAGCGTGGGGGCACAGATCGGGGAGAAGGCGGACACCGAGCGGTAGCGGTCGGGGTTGCGCAGCGCCGCCACCAGGGCGCCGTGGCCGCCCATGGAGTGGCCGAAGATGCCGGCGCGGTCGGTGTCGGCGGGGAACTCGGCCGCCACCAGGGCGGGGAGTTCCTCCACCACGTAATCGTACATGCGGTAGTGGTCCTTCCACGGCGCCTGGGTGGCGTTCACGTAGAAGCCGGCGCCGGTGCCGAAGTCGTAGGCGTCCTCCTCTCCCGGCAGGCCCAGCCCGCGAGGGCTGGTGTCCGGCGCCACCAGCATCAGGCCATGCTCCGCGGCGTAGCGCTGGGCGCCGGCCTTGACGGTGAAATTCTCCTCCGTGCAGGTCAGCCCGGACAGCCAGTACAGCACTGGCACCCGGCTCCGGCTTGCCTGGGGCGGGCGGAAGATGGCGAAGCGCATGGTGCTGGCGCAGGCCACGGAGGCGTGGCTGTAGACCTCCACCTGGCCGCCGAAGCAGGCATGGCTCTCCAGGTGATTGAGCTGGGCATCGGCCATCGGGCGGGACCTCCCTGGGGTCGCGAATTCGGAACGCAAACGGCCGCCCCGGGGCGGGCCCCGGGCGGCCGCGCTGAGAGCGGATCAGTAGATCACCACGCTGCGGATGGACTCACCCTTGTGCATCAGGTCGAAGCCGTCGTTGATCTTCTCCAGCGGCATGGTATGGGTGATCAGGTCGTCGATGTTGATCTTGCCCTCCATGTACCAGTCGACGATCTTCGGCACCTGGGTGCGGCCCTTGGCGCCGCCAAAGGCGCTGCCCTTCCAGACCCGGCCGGTGACCAGCTGGAACGGCCGGGTGCTGATCTCCTGGCCGGCCCCGGCCACGCCGATGATCACCGACGTGCCCCAGCCCTTGTGGCAGCACTCCAGCGCCTGGCGCATGAGCTTCACGTTGCCAACGCACTCGAAGCTGTAATCTGCGCCGCCGTCGGTGAGGCTCACCAGGTAGGGCACCAGGTCGCCTTCCACCTCCTTGGGATTGACGAAGTGGGTCATGCCGAACTTCTCGGCCAGGGGCTTCTTGGCGGGGTTGATGTCGACGCCGATGATCTTGTCGGCGCCGGCGATGCGCGCACCCTGGATGACGTTCAGGCCGATGCCCCCGAGGCCGAAGATCACCACGTTGTCGCCAGGGCGCACGCCGGCGGTGTAGATCACCGCGCCGATGCCGGTGGTGACGCCGCAGCCGATGTAGCAGACCTTGTCGAAGGGGGCGTCCTCGCGGATCTTGGCCAGCGCGATCTCCGGCAGCACTGTAAAGTTGGCGAACGTGGAACAGCCCATGTAATGGTGCAGCTTCTGGCCGTTCAGGGAAAAGCGGCTGGTGCCGTCGGGCATCAGGCCCTTGCCCTGGGTCTCGCGGATGGCGCCGCAGAGGTTGGTCTTGCCGCTCGTGCAGAACTTGCATTGGCCGCACTCGGGGGTATAGAGGGGGATGACGTGGTCGCCGGGCTTCAGCGACTTCACATCGGGTCCCACCTCCACCACCACGCCGGCGCCCTCATGGCCCAGGATGGCGGGGAAGTTGCCTTCCGGATCCTCGCCGGAGCGGGTGAATTCATCGGTGTGGCAGATGCCGGTGGCCTTGATCTCCACCAGCACCTCGTTGTTGCGCGGCCCGCCCAGCTCCACGGTCTCGATGCTGAGAGGCTTGCCGGCCTCCATTGCGACTGCTGCTCTTACCTCCACGAATCCTCCTCCCCTGGTCGGTTCTGGTTTCAGTATGGTTGACGGTGTCGGCCGTCGCAGCCCGAGTGCCGGGGACGGCGCGCACGCCCGGCGGCGGTGGTCATGCTGGCGGGTCCCGACGCAGGACCCGAAGGCGGCAGCAGGCAAGCAAGCGTCGTGCCGAATGTCCTGGTCCGGGCCCTGGTCCCGGCGCGGCGCGGTTCTGCTGCGTTGCAAGGTCGCCGCCTTGCCGGCCCAGCGCCTGGCTGGCGCCGCGAGCGGGTCACCCCTGTCCCGGGCCTGTGTCAGGGGCGCGCCGCCCGGGTAGGTTTCCCACACCGACGCCATCCTGACGTTTACGCTCAAGTCGGTCGGCGTCAGAGTGCGGTGCGTAGGTCGGTTGCTCCTGGCAACCGACAGGCGGCCGCGCGACGGCCACCGGGGGTGGAGATGTCGGCTGCCATGAGCAGCCGACCTACGGCGCACCCCGGCGCCCAGGCGCTCGATGGCCGGCGCGCGACGGCATGGGGAGACCCAGGACGCCACGACAGCGGAAGGAGGCGTTGATGATGTTCCACACTGAAGGCCTGCGCACGGCGGCGCTGGCGGCCTTGGAGGAGCGGCTGCCAGAGGCCGGCAGCGGCGGCGAACCCCTCCTGGTGACGGCCCCCTGGACCGGCGAGACCCTGGCGCAAATGTCCGCCGCCGGCCCGGCGGAGCTGGAGCGGGCCGTGGCCCGGGCCCGGGAGGCCCAGCAGGCCTGGGCGGCGCGGCCGGCGGCGGAGCGCGCCGCCGTACTGCGGCGCTTCCACGACCTTGCCCTGGCGCGCCGGGACTGGCTGCTGGACGTGATCCAGACCGAGACCGGCAAGGCCCGGCTGCACGCCTTCGAGGAGGTGCTGGCAGCGGCCCTGGCCGCACGCCACTATGCCGTGCGGGCGGCTCGGCTGCTGGCGCCAAAGCGCCGCCGGGGCGCCGTGCCCGGCCTCACCGTGACCCGGGAACTGCACCACCCGCTGGGCCTGGTCGGCCTGATCGTGCCCTGGAACTATCCCTTCAGCCTGGCCATGGAGGACGCCCTGCCGGCGCTGGCGGCGGGCAACGCGGTGATCGTCAAGCCCGCCGAGCAGACCCCGTTCAGCGCCCTGGCCGGTCTCGCCCTGCTGGAGGAGGCGGGACTGCCCGCGGGGGTGGCGCAGGTGCTGCCGGGCTGGGGCGCCAGCCTGGGGCCGGCCCTGGTGGACGCGGTGGACTTCGTGGGCTTTACCGGCGGCAGCGCCACCGGCCGGCAGGTGGCCGGGCGCGCCGGCGCCCGGGGCATCCCCTGCTCCCTGGAGCTGGGCGGCAAGAACCCGATGCTGGTGCTGGCCGACGCCCACCTGGACGCCACTGTCGCCGGCGCGCTGCGCGCCTGCTTCACCAACGCCGGGCAGCTCTGCATCCATGCCGAACGGCTCTACGTGCAGCGCGCCCTGCTGGAGCCCTTCCTGGAGCGCTTCGCCGAGGCCGCCTCCCGGCTGCGGGTGGGGCCGGGCTACGGCTGGGACGTGGAGATGGGCTCGTTGACGTCCGCCGCCCACCTGGAGAAGGTGGCCGGCCACGTCGACCAGGCCCGGCAGGCGGGGGCGAGCGTGCTCTGCGGCGGCGAGGCCAGGCCGGATCTGGGGCCCTGCTTCTATGCCCCCACCGTGCTTGCCGGTGTGCCGGCCGGGACGCCGCCGGCGGGGGAGGAGACCTTCGGCCCGGTGGCGGCGGTATGGCCGTTCGACGACGAGGACGAGGCGCTGCGCCTCGCCAACGACTCCCCCTTCGGTCTCAACGCCAGCGTCTGGTCCCGGGACACCCGCCGCGGCCGGGCCCTGGCGGCGCGCATCCGCTGCGGCACCGTCAACGTCAACGATGCCTACGCGCCGGCCTATGCATCTCTCGATGCGCCCATGGGCGGCATGAAGGCCTCCGGCATCGGACGGCGCCACGGCGACCAGGGCCTGCTCAAGTACACCGC
>CAZAQB010000186.1:0-6236 GCA_964487155.1 uncultured Ectothiorhodospiraceae bacterium | reverse complement strand
CCGGCGCCGGACACCCTCCCCCTGGCCCCGCCCTACCGGCAGATCGCCGCCCGCCACAAGGACGACCCGGCGGCGTTCGACCGCCTGGTGGACCGGGTGCTGCACGGCACCGTGTACCGGGAGCAGGCCTGGGCGGAGCATGTCAACATGCGCTTCATGCCCCCCAACGTGAACCTGCCGCCCCAGGACGCCCGCGCCCTGGTGCACTGGATCCTGTCCCTGCGCCCGGAGGAGCAGGACCAGAGGGCCGTGCGCCACGAGCGCATGATGGCCATGGCCGCCAGCAGCGGCTGCTTTGCATGCCACGACATGCGACGCAGCGCTGACAGCCGTTACGTGCCCCTGGCGCCGGCGTTCCGCGAGGTGGCCAAACGCTACGGTGACGGCGAGCAGGTAAAGGTTCAGCTGGTGGCGGCCATCCGTCAGGGCACCATGGACCGGCCCAAGCAGTGGGACGACGTCAACATGCGCTTCATGCCACCGAGCGTGGCTCTGGAGGAGTCCAATGCCGAGGCCCTGGTGGACTGGATCCTGGCCCTGGAGTAGCGCCACCGGCAGGGCACGGGGCCCCGCCGCCCGGGCCCTGGCGGCCTGTCTGCTGGGCGGCGCGGCGGCCGCGCAGCCCCCCCCCCTGCCCCCCGGCTTCACCGATCAGCCGCCCATGATTCAGCTGCTGGAGGCTTACGCCCGCTACAAGATGGCGGACTACGAGGGGGCCCGGCTGCGCTGGGAGGCCATCGCCGAGACCGAGGGTGCGGCGCGGGCGGAGGCGCTGTTCGAACTCGCCAGCCTGTACGAGGACGGTCTGGCCGTGCCCGCCGACCCGGCCCGCGCCCTGGACACCTACCGCCGCGCGGCCCGGGAGGGCAGCGTGCGGGCCGCCTACCGCCTGGGCGTGCTGCACGCCACCGGCGAGGGCGTGGCCCGGGATGCGCAGGCCGCCCGGCACTGGTTCGCCCTGGCGGCCGCCGCCGGGGACGAGGACGCCGCGGACTGGCTGCGCCGGCTGCGGGGTGACGGCGAGGAACCGGCCCTGGCCGAGGCCGACCGGCTGCTGGCGGCGGGCGACGCGCCAGCGGCCGCGGCACGGCTGCGGGAGCTGGCCGAGGCCGGCCACGCCCGGGCCGGCACCCGCCTGGCACTGATGCACGAGGCCGGCCGGGGCGTGCCCCGCGACCTGGATACCGCCGCCCGGCTGCTCGCCGCCTCGGCCGAGGCCGGCGACCCCCTGGCCCAGTATGCCCTGGGCGTGATGTACGCCACCGGCCGCGGCCGGGAGCAGGACCGGGACGCGGCGCGGGGCTTGTGGCAGCGCGCCGCCGCCCAGGGGCATTCCGGGGCGGCGGCGGCGCTGGAGACGCTGCGCCGGGAGAGCCCCTGATGCCACGGCCGGCGGCAATGCCGCGGCCGCAGGCCGGCCGCGCGCTGCGCGTGCTGCTGGTGGACGACCATGCGGTGGTGCGCGCCGGATACCGGGCCCTGCTGGAGTCGGCAGCCCGCCCCATGTCGATCGTCGAGGCGGACAGCGGCGAGGCCGCCTACCGCGCCTTCACGGGCACGCCCTTCGACGTGGTGCTGCTGGATCTGACCCTGCCCGGCATCAGCGGCCTGGAGACCCTGCGCCGGATCCGCGCCCGCGAGCCCGCCGCCCGGGTGCTGGTGTTCAGCATCCACGACGAGGCCGATTTCGCCGAGCACGCTCTCGCCTGCGGCGCGCTGGGCTATGTCACCAAGTCCAGCGCCGCGGAGGTCCTGCGCCGCGCGGTGGAGACCGTGGCCGCCGGCCGGCGCTACCTGTCCACGGACGTTTCCGAGGCGGTGTCGCGGCAGCGTGCCGGACCGGCCGTCCCCCTGACCCGCCTCGGGCCGCGGGAGTTCGAAGTCTTCCGGCTGCTGGCCGCCGGCCGCTGCGTGCCGGAGATCGCAGGGCTGCTCTGCCTCAGCGCCAAGACCGTCGCCAACTACAACACCCGGATCCGCGCCAAGCTGGGAGTCAGCGGCAGCGCCGAGCTCGCCCGGCTCGCCATCCGCCACGGGGTGCTGGAACCGTGACAGCCTGACCCGCAGTGCGAGGCGCGCGGGGCCTCAAGCGGGCGGGTGCGCCCCGTGGCCGTCCGGCCGCCGGTGTCTCCCTGCTGCTGCCTGGGAGGAGTCCCCATGACGCTGCGACTGAGCCTGCGCACTGCGGTAGGCGCCCTGCTGGCCGGCGTGTTCGGCCTGCTGCTGGCGCTCAGCATGGCGCTGGTGGTGTACAACGCCCGCCAGGCGGTCGCCGAGGAACTGGCCTCGGTGGGGCGGCTCAGCGCCCGGTTGCTGGGGGACGTACTGCCTGCCATGCGCTCGGCGGCCCTGGAACCCGGGCAACTCGCCCGCATCGCCGCCCTGGACGACGCCCCGGAGGTGCGCCACCTGTGCATCACGGTCCAGGATCCCGCCGGCGACGACCTGCTGCCGGGGGACGGCTGCCGCCGCACGGTGGCGCGGGACGCACCCGACTGGTTCGCCGCCCTGCTGCAGCCCTCTCAGCCCATGGAGTTCCGCCGCCAGGTGGCGTTGGGGTCCACCCAGGCGGTCGTGGTGGTCCGCGCGGAGGCCGGCGACGAGATCGACGAGGTGTGGCGCGACACCCGGAGCGTGCTGGCCAGCATCCTGGCGGTGGCGCTGGTGGCCGGCGGCGGGGTCTTCTTCGGCCTGCGCTCGGTGACCGCCCCCCTGGATCGGGTGATGGCCGGCCTGCGGGGCATCGAGAGCGGCGACTATCGCTGCCGGCTGGCCGGCTCGCGGCTGGCTGAATTCAGCGCCATGGCCAGTATTTTCAACCATATGGCCGCCACCCTGGAGCGCAGTACCGCCGAGACCCGGCGCCTGGCCCGGCTCAACCTGCGCATCCAGGAAGACGAGCGGCGCCGCCTCGCACGGGAGCTCCACGACGAGCTGGGCCAGTCGCTGAGCGCCATCCAGGCCCATGCCGAGCTGATCCGCGAGGCCGGGGCCGAGCGCCCGGCGGGGCGCCAGGCGGCGGCCATTCGCGGCATCGCCGCGGAGGTGCTGGGACAGGTGCGGCAGATGATCCGCCGCCTGCACCCGGTCATGCTCGAGGAACTGGGGCTGGCGGCCACCCTGCGCCAGCTGGTCCACCAGCTGGCACAGCGCAACCCCCGCCTGCGGGTCCGGCTGGGGCTGCGGGGCCCGGTGGACCCCATCGCCCCGGACCGCGCCATCCAGGTCTACCGGGTCATCCAGGAGGCGCTCACCAACGTGGAGCGCCATGCCCGGGCCGGCCGGGTCCGGGTCTGCCTGGTGCAGCGGCTGGATGGCCGCCTGGGGCTGCGGGTGCGGGACGACGGCTGCGGCTTCGAGCCCCGGCACACGCCCCGGGGGCTCGGCCTCGCCGGCATGGAGGAGCGCATCCGCGCCCTGGATGGCGAACTGCGCGTGACCAGCCGGCCCGGCGCTGGAACCCTGATGGAGGCCTGCCTGCCCGCCCCGCCGGCCACGGACCGCACGCCGCCCTGACGGGAAAAACTCCCATTCCGGCCCTGCCTGCCGGGTTCCAGACTGCAGTGCATTACGACAAAGAATGCGCAGGCAGGAGGAGACATGCAGGCCCGTCCACACGTGCGGCTGCTTGCCGCGGCGACCGCTATGGGGCTCGGTATCGGCGGCCCGGCCACGGCCCAGCAGGCGCCGCTTCAACTCGACCCCATCGAGGTCATCGGCATCACCCCGACCCACGGCGCCGGCATCGACCGGGATCGTGTCCCGGCCAATGTGCAGACCGCCACCGGCGCCGATCTGCGGGACAGCCAGGCCCCCGACCTCACCAGCTTCATGAACCGGCGGCTCGGCAGCGTCCACCTGAACGAGGCCCAGAACAACCCTCTGCAGCCGGACGTGCAGTACCGGGGCTTCACCGCCTCGCCGCTGCTGGGCCTGCCCCAGGGCCTGTCCGTCTACCAGAACGGCGTGCGCGTGAACGAGCCCTTCGGGGACACTGTCAACTGGGCGTTGATCCCGGAGTCGGCCATCGGCAGCGTGAACCTGATCCCGGGTTCCAACCCCCTGTTTGGGCTGAACACCCTGGGCGGGGCGCTGTCCCTGCGCACCAAGACCGGCCACACCGATCCCGGTACCTCCGGGGCGCTGACCTACGGCTCCTTCGGCCGCGTGCAACTGCAGGGGCAAAGCGGTGGGCGCCACGCGGGCTTCGACTACTTCGTCACCGGCGAATACTTCGACGAGGACGGCTGGCGGGATTTCTCCCCCTCAGAGGCGTTCAGCGGCTTCGGCAGCTTCGGCTGGGAAGACGAGCGCAACAGCCTGCGGCTCAACCTCACCGGCGCCGACACCGACCTGATCGGCAACGGGGCCTCCCCGGAGCAGTTGCTGGAACAGGATCGGGAGGCCATCTTCACCCACCCTGACCAGACCGAGAATTCTCTTTTCATGGCCAACCTGGAGGCCAGCCGGCAGCTGGCCGACGGCCTGGAGCTGGACTCAAATGCCTACTTCCGGCGCAGCAACATCGACACCCTGAACGGTGACGATTCCGACTTCGAGGAGTGCGAAGAGCCGGCCAACGCCGGGCTGCTGTGCGAGGAGGAAGAGGGCGCAGACGAAGAGGTGGTGGAAGACGCCAGCGGTGACCCGGTCGCCGCCAGCGACGCCGTGGAAGGGGGCACCATCAACACCAGCCAGACCGAGCAGCGGGCCTTCGGCGGCAGCCTGCAGGTCAGCCTGGAGCGGGCCCTGCTGGGACGGCCCAACCGCCTGGTGCTGGGCGGCTCGGTGGACGCCGCCGAGGTGGAGTTCGACTCCCGCACCGAGCTCGCCAGCCTGGACGACACCCGCCGCGCCGTGGGCAGCGGCATCCCAGACGGCGAGTCCTTCGTCGGCGTGGACACCGAGAATCGCAATTACAGCCTATATTTCCTGGACATCCTGACCCTGGCGGAAGGGCTGGACCTGACCCTCGCCGGGCGCTACAACCGCACCAACATCGAGCTGGACGACCAGCTGGGCACGGCCCTCAACGGCGACCATACCTTCTCACGCTTCAACCCCTCGGCAGGGCTCACCTACCGGGTCAGCCCGCTGCTGACCGTGTTCGGCAGCTACAGCGAGTCCAACCGGGCGCCGACACCGGTGGAACTGACCTGCGCCGACCCCGAAGACCCCTGCCGGCTGCCCAACGCCTTCCTCGCCGACCCGCCCCTGGACGACGTGGTGGCCCGCACCGGCGAGGTGGGTCTGCGCGGGCGCTGGCAGGGCATCCAGTGGTCCCTGGCCGCGTTCAACACCGTCAACGACGACGACATCATCTTCATCAGCGCCGGCACCCTGGCCAGCGAGGGCTTCTTCGACAACGTCGGCGACACCCGCCGCCGGGGCCTGGAGCTGAACCTCTCCGGCGCCCTGGGGCCGGTCGACTGGTTCCTGGCCTACACTCGGCTGGACGCCGAGTTCCGCGACCCCTTGCGCATCGCCAGCGCCAACCATCCCCTGGCCGACGCCAACAACGAGATCCAGGTAGAGAAGGGCGATCGGCTGCCCGGCATCCCGGAGAACCTGTTCAAGGCCGGCGCCAGCGTGGAGGCCCTGCCGGGGCTGCGCATCGGCGGCGAGCTCCTCCACAACTCCGACCAGGTGCTGCGGGGCGACGAGTCCAACCAGCTCGATCCGGTGGACGGCTACACGGTGGTGAATCTGCGAGGCGAGTACCGGATGAACCGCCACCTGGCCGTGTTCGCCTCGGTGGAGAACCTGTTCGACACCGATTACGAGACCTTCGGACTGCTGGGAGAGGCCGATGAGGTACTGGGGGACAACTTCGACAGCCCCCGCTTCCTCAGCCCCGGCGCGCCCCGCGGCGGCTGGGTGGGGCTGCGGGCAAGCTTCTAGCCGGATGCGCTTCGCTTATCCGGCCTATGCCCTTCGCCCAGGCCCCAGCCGAACCGCCGGATGCGCTTCGCTTATCCGGCCTACGCCCTTCGCCCAGGCCCCGGGGCGCAGCCGGGCCCGCGTAGGCCGGATAAGGCGCGCCAGCGCCGCATCCGGCGTCCCCGCCCCGCCGAGCCTCCCGCGCCCGGCCATACCCACGGCACGGCACCACGCAGCCCACCGCGGCGACGGCGAACCGCCGGATGCGCTTCGCTTATCCGGCCTACGCCCTTCGCCCAGGCCCCGGGGCGCGGCCGGGCCCGCGTAGGCCGGATAAGGCGCGCCAGCGCCGCATC
>CAZAQB010000185.1:0-6332 GCA_964487155.1 uncultured Ectothiorhodospiraceae bacterium | reverse complement strand
CACCCAACGCCACCCGCTCGCGCACCTCCACCGGCGCACTGTCGTGGTTCAATCCGAGGGTGACGAGGGGCATGGATGTGTGCGGAAAGACGGATAAGGCCGTGATGTTACCAATCTTCTCAGAGGTATTGTCAGTTCGGGGCGCAACCTGCGCCAGCCCGACGCCAGCAGTGTACCCGTTGCGCAGCCGCGGGCGGGCGCAGAGCGCGAAATCGGCGCCGGTTCTCGTCGCGGCACGGCCCCAGTCGGTATAGTTGGTGGCTCGGCGCGTTACTGCCCGCGGGGCTGCCGGGCCACTGCGGCCCCTCAGCCGGCGCCCTCCCGCCGCTGCCGCGGGAGAATCAAGCCATCGTCGGACGAGGGAATCCATGGGTCCCCACCACCTGCTGCTGATCCCAGTGCTGCTGCTCGCCGCCTGCGCCGCCCCCGGACCCCAGCGCTCCCTGCCGGAGATCGCGCCCCGGGCGACCGAACCCGACCCCCTGGCGGAGGTCATGTACCACTTGCTGGTGGGGGAGATCGCCGGCAACCAGGGAGACGTGACCCTGGCGGCCCGTTCCTACGTGGAAGCCGCGAAGCGCAGCAGCGATCCCCAGGTTGCCGCCCGGGCCACCCAGATCACCCTCTACGCGGAAGACCTGGAGCTGGCCGAGCAGGCCGCCCGCCGCTGGCAGGAGCTGGCCCCCGACGCCGCGGACCCCTACCGCACCCTGGGTCTACTGGCTCTCAACCGCGGCCAACTGGAACAGGCCGTAGAGCAGTTCGACGCCAGCCTCGCCCGACGCGGCAGCGGCGGCGGCTTTGCTGGCCTGGCGACGCTGCTCAACCGCCAGACCCGGCCCGAGGACGCCCTGCGGGTGATGGAGCGCCTGGCGGCACTGCACCCAGAGGACCGGGCCGCCCACCACGCCCTGGCCCAGGTGGCGCTGCAGGCCGAGCGCCCGCAGCTCGCCGTGCAGGCCCTGGACCGGGCCCTGGCTCTTGACCCCCAGTGGCAGCCGGCGCGCATGCTGCGCATCGAGGCCCAGCTTCGGGCAGGCCAGCCGGAAGCCGCCCTCCAGGCCCTGGAAGACCTGCTGGCGGATCACCCCCAGGACTACGACCTGCGGCTGCGCTATGCCCAGGCCCTGCTGCGCCTGTCCCGCGGCGATGCCGCCCTGGACCAGTTCGAGCGCCTGCTGGACCGGCGCCCCGACGATGCCGGCGTACTCTACGCGGCCGGCCTGCTGGCCCTGCAGGCCGGCGACACCGAAGCCACCCGGGAACGCTTCCGGCGCCTGCTGGCCCTGGGCCAGCGCCGCGATCAGGCCCGCTTCTACCTGGGCCAGGCAGCGCAGGCCGACGGCGACCACGGCCAGGCCCTGGAGTGGTACCGGCAGGTGAGCGGCCAGCTGCGGGACGACGCCCAGCTGCGCATCGCCACGGTGCTGGCGTCCCAGGAGCGCCTGGAGGACGCGCGCGGCCACCTGCGCAACCTGCGCCAGAACCAGCCGGACCTGAGCGTGCCCAGCTTCGTGGTGGAGGGCGACCTGCTGCGCAACGCAGGCCGCGCCGAGGAGAGCTTCCAGGTGCTGAGCGAGGCGCTGGAGCGCCACCCCGAGGACAGCGACCTGCGCTATGGCCGGGCCATGACCGCCATCGCCATGGACCGCATCCAGCAGGCGGTGGACGACCTGGAGTACATCCTGGAGCGGGAGCCGGACAACGCCCAGGTGCTGAACGCGCTGGGCTACACCCTGGTGGACAGCACCGAGCGGGTGGACGAGGGTGCCGAGCTGATCCAGCAGGCCTTCGAGCGCAACCCCGACGATCCCGCCATCATCGACAGCATGGGCTGGGCCGCCTACCGCCAGGGCCGTCCCGAGGAGGCGCTGGCCTACCTGCGCCAGGCTCACGAGATGATCGAGGATGCGGAGATCGCCGCCCACCTTGGCGAGGTTCTCTGGACCCTGGGCCGGCGGAAGGAGGCCCGCGCCGTGTGGCAGGACGCCCTGGAGGCGAACCCGGACCACCCGGTGCTGCGCCGGACCATGGAACGCCTGCTGCCCTGATCCGGCGATGATGACCCTCCCGCGTCGGCTGCGCCGCGGCCTGGCCGCGGCGGCACTCAGCGTCGCCCTGGCCGGCTGCGCCCTGGCGCCGCCCGAGCTCGGGATATCCCCCGAGGGCGCGCAGCGCTTTGCGGACCGGCGCGCCGCCGTGGAGGCACTGCATGACTGGCAGCTGACCGGCCGGGCAGCTTTTGCCGGACCCGAGGAGTCCGGCAGCGCCGCCCTGCACTGGCGCCAGCATGGGGAGCGCTACCGGGTACTGCTGCGCGCCCCGCTGGGCAGCGGCTCCATGCGCCTTGAGGGTGATGAACGCCGCGCCACCCTGACCACCTCCCGGGGCGAGCAGGCTGAGGCCGCCGACGCCAGCGCCCTGGTACGGGAGCTCACCGGCTACGCGCTGCCGGTGGAGGTTCTGCCCTACTGGCTGCGGGGCCTGCCGGCACCCGGCGCCCGGCAGAGCGCCGGTTTCGATGCCGAGGGCCTGCTGCGCCAGCTGCGCCAGGCCGGCTGGGAAGTGCGCTACCAGGAATACGGCGAGTTCCTGGGCCTGCGCCTGCCGGTGCGCCTGGAGCTCGACAACGGCACCTGGCGCCTGCGCATCGTGGTGAGCCAGTGGCGGCCCCCGGCATGACCCAGGAACCCTGGCCGGCGCCGGCCAAGATCAACCTGTTCCTGCACGTGCTGGGCCGCCGCCCGGACGGCTACCACCAGCTGCAGACCGCATTCCAGTTCCTGGAGCTCGCCGACCGGCTGCACTTCCAGCCCCTGGACCGGCCGGCGCTGGAACGTCCCCGGGGCCCGGCGGACGTCCCTCCCGAGCAGGATCTGTGCGTGCGCGCCGCCCGGCTGCTGCAGGCCGAAACCGGCTGCAATCGCGGCGCCCGCATCCATGTGGACAAGCACATCCCCATGGGTGGCGGGCTGGGGGGCGGCAGTTCCGACGCCGCCACCACCCTGGTGGCCCTGAACCGCCTCTGGGAGACCGGTCTCGACACCGACACCCTGGCCGCCCTGGGCCTGCGCCTCGGGGCGGACGTGCCGGTATTCGTGCGCGGCCGGGCGGCCTGGGGCGAGGGGGTGGGCGAAGACCTCACCCCCATCGAGCCGGCTACTCCCTGGTACCTGGTGGTGCACCCGGGTGTGCACGTGGCGACCGGCGCCGTGTTCGGCCACGCACAATTGACACGCAACACCCCCCCGATGAAAATACGCAGCCTGTTTCAGGGAGAGGCTCGCAACGACTGCGAGCCGGTGGTGCGCGCGCTGTATCCTGCGGTGGACCGCGCGCTGGACTGGCTGGCCGGATTCGGCGAGGCCCGCCTGACGGGGACTGGCGCCTGCGTCTTCGCCCCCTTCGCCGAGCAGGCCCGGGCCGATGCCGTACTGGCGAAACTGCCCCGGCAATGGCGCGGGTTCGTGGTCCGCGGCCTGAACCGCTCGCCCCTGCTGGAACGCTGCCCGCCCCCCACCGGCCGCCGTCCACCCGACACCTCCCCGCGGTGAGTCCGGTTCCGGGCAGGTCAAGGCACGCCCGCGTGGCTTCTCGGAGAACCGGCTGAGTCAACCCTTGGGGCGTCGCCAAGTGGTAAGGCACGGGGTTTTGATCCCCGCATTCGCAGGTTCGAATCCTGCCGCCCCAGCCATTCCAGCGGCCCCCCGGAGCGTGCCCGCCCGGGTGTCCGGCGGTGTTTTCAGCGACAGCGCAGGATCTTCGCGGTGATCGAAAACGGACGCATGATGGTGTTCTCGGGCAACGCCAACCCGCGGCTTGCCCGGGCCGTCGCCCGCAACCTGCGCACCCGCCTCGGCAATGCCCAGGTGAGCCGTTTCAGCGACGGCGAAGTGCAGGTGGAGATCAACGAGCACGTGCGCGGCCGCGACGTGTTCCTGATCCAGTCGACCTGCGCCCCCTGCAACGACAACCTCATGGAGCTGCTGGTGATGGCCGACGCCCTGCGGCGCTCCTCCGCCGCCCGGCTCACCGCCGTCATTCCCTACTACGGCTACGCCCGCCAGGACCGCCGCCCCCGCTCCCAGCGGGTGCCGATCTCGGCGAAGCTGGTGGCGGACATGATCCAGGCGGCGGGCATCAACCGGGTCATCACCGTGGATCTGCACGCCGACCAGATCCAGGGCTTCTTCAACATCCCGGTGGACAACGTCTACGCCTCGCCCGTGCTGCTGGGCGACATCTGGCGCCAGCTCTACCCGAACAAGATCGTGGTGTCCCCCGACGTGGGCGGCGTGGTGCGGGCCCGGGCCATCGCCAAGCGCCTGGACGACGCCGAACTGGCCATCATCGACAAGCGCCGCCCGCGGGCCAACGAGCTGAAGGTCATGAACATCATCGGCAACGTCGAGGACAAGACCTGCATCATCGTCGACGACATTGTCGACACCGCAGGCACCCTCTGCGAAGCCGCCAAGGCCCTCAAGGAAAAGGGCGCCGAGCAGGTGGTCAGCTACATCACCCACGCCGTGCTGTCCGGGCCGGCCATCGAGCGCATCAGCGACTCCCACCTGGACGAACTGGTGGTCACCGACAGCATCCCGCTCGGCGGCGAGGCCGAGGCCTGCCCCAAGGTACGCCAGCTGAGCCTGGCCGAGATGCTGGCGGAGACCGTGCGCCGAGTGAGCAACGACGAATCCGTGAGCGAACTGTTCGTGGACTGACAGCCTGTGAACGGCTGACTCCGAGGCGCAGCCGCGCCTCGCAACCGCGGGCCTGGTCGCGGGCCCGCCCAATGCCGCCCCACAGGGCGGTTTCATGACTCTGGAGAGCAAGACCGATGAGTGTTGAACTGAGACTGGACGCCGAGACTCGCTCGGAGCAGGGCAAGGGTGCGAGCCGCCGCCTGCGCCGGGCGAAGAAGCTGCCGGCGATCCTCTACGGGGCGGACAAGGCCCCGGTGGCCCTGACCCTCAGCGAGGAGCAGGTGCTGCGCCTGATGCGCGACGAGACCTTCTACTCCCAGATCATCGACCTGCGCGTCGATGGCAAGAGCGAGCGGGTGATCCTCAAGGACCTGCAGCGCCACCCCTTCAAGCCGCTGGTCAGCCACATGGACCTGGTGCGGGTGCGCGCCGGCCAGAAGCTGCGCCAGACTGTGCCCATCCACTTCCTCAATGAGGAGACCGCCAAGGGCGTCAAGCTCGGCGGCGTGCTCCATCACGACATGAACGAGGTGGAGGTGGAGTGCCTGCCCGACGACCTGCCCACCTACATCGAGGTGGACATCGCGGAGCTTGATATCGACAGCGCCATGCACCTGTCCGAGATCGCCCCGCCCCCGGGCACGGTGTTCGTCGCCCTGGAAACCGACCCCGAACACGACCCCACTCTGGTGAGCATCCACACGCCGCGAGTGGTGGAGGAAGAACAGCCCGAGGAAGGCGAGGAAGGCGAAGAGGCCCAGCGCGAGGTGCCCACCGTCGACGAGTCCGATCAACAGGACAAGGGCTGACACGGCCGGTCATGGGAGCGTCCGGACCCCCCATCGCCCTGCTGGTGGGGCTGGGAAACCCCGGCGAGCGCTACGCCAGAACCCGGCACAATGCCGGGTTCTGGCTGGTGGACGAGCTGGCCCGCCGCCACGGCGGCGAGCTCCGGGCCGACAAGCGCTTCCACGGCGAGGTGGGCCGCGTCAGCGTGGACGGCCACGAGTTGCGGCTGCTCAAACCCGCCACCTTCATGAACCACAGCGGGCGCTCGGTAGCCGCGTATTCCCGCTTCTTCCGCATCGAGCCGGCGAGCATGCTGGTGGCCTACGACGAGATCGATCTTCCGCCCGGCTCGGTGCGCCTCAAGCAGGGCGGGGGCCACGGGGGCCACAACGGCATCCGGGACACCATCCAGGCCCTGGGCAGCCCCGACTTCGGCCGCCTGCGGCTGGGGGTAGGCCATCCCGGCCACAAGGATGCGGTGGTGGGCTACGTGCTGGGGGTGCCGCCCGCCGCTGAGCAGCGGAGCATCGACGAGGCGGTGATCGCCTCCTGCGACGCCCTCCCCCTGCTGCTGGAAGGCGAGTGGGACCGGGCCTTCCAGCGCCTGCACACGGCAGCCTGACCTGGCTCTGGACCGTCGCAAAGCGCCGCTGGCGCCTTATCCAATCCACCCATCGAGCGACTGACCATGGGATTCAAGTGCGGCATCGTCGGCCTGCCCAACGTGGGCAAGTCCACCCTGTTCAACGCCCTCACCCGCAACGCCATCCCGGCGGAGAACTACCCGTTCTGCACCATCGACCCCCATGTGGGCATCGTGCCGGTGCCCGACCCGCG
>CAZAQB010000184.1:0-6361 GCA_964487155.1 uncultured Ectothiorhodospiraceae bacterium | reverse complement strand
GGGCGAGGACGGCGACAACAACCGCATCCAGTTCAGCGCCCAGTACAACTTCTAGCAGTCTTTCGGACTTAGGTGCCCGTCGCGAGCCGAGTGGGAGAGCGAGGCCAGTTTGTCGATCGTTTGAGGAGAATAGCCGTAGCTATTTGACGAAAAGGATCGGAAAAATGGGCCGCTATCCCGCCGGCGCAGTAGGAGCACCCTAAGTCCGACAGGCTGCTAGGCCAAGCCTGATGCGGTAGTGCCCGACGCCCCGGCCCCCGGCCGGGGCGTTCTTGTATCGGGATTCCGAAATCTTCGCGTCGCCTGCAAACAGAACAGCGCGCGCCGGTGGGTGGCAAGCATAGTGCTGCCATGGGGGACGGCCGGCCGCCTCTCCATCCGTGTTCATCCGTGGCTGCCATGCCGCGCGGCGCTGTCGCCACCGGCCACCGCCGGTACCATGACGGCCACGAACCCCGACGGAACCACCGCCATGGCCAGGAAGAAGGGCCGATCCGGCCCGCCACCGGCTTCCGACCCGCGCATTCCGGGCCTGCTGGAGGCGGCCGGAGCCCAGCTCGGCGCCGGCAGGGCGGAGGCCGCAGAGGCCCTGGTCCGCCAGGTACTGGCGCTGGCCCCCCGGCAGCCCGACGCCCTGCACCTGATGGGCCTGATCTGCCACCGCAGCGCCCGCGCCGAGGAGGCCGCGCGCTGGCTGCGCAAGGCGGCGTCGGCGGCGCCGAATCAGGCCCTGTTCGCATTCCATCTCGGCGAGGTGCTGCGGGAACAGGGCCAGTACAATGCCGCCCTGCGCGCGTACCAGCAGGCCCTGGCGGCGGCTCCCGGCCTGGCCGACGCCCATTTCGCCCGCGGCAGCCTGCTGCTGGAGCAGGGGCAGCACGAGCCGGCGGCGGCGGCCCTGGGCCGGGCCGTGGAGCTGGCGCCTGAGGACCCGGAGGCCTGGAACAACCTGGGTAACGCCCGCAGCGCCCTGGGGCGGCGGCGGGAGGCGGTGGCCGCCTACCGCCGGGCCCTGGAGCTGCGCTCTGGCTACCGGGACGCCCGCGAAAATCTGGCGCGGACGCTATTGGACTGGGGCCGTTGGGAGGAGGCTGCCGCCGCGGCCCGCGCCCTGCTGGCCGCGGAGCGCCGGGATGCCGGCGCCGCCCTGCTGCTGGCCCGGGCCCTGGAGCGGGCCGGCGACCCGCAGGCGGCCCTGGCGGCGCTGGCCGAGATCAACGCCGGCCTGGACTCGCCGCGGCTCACGCGGCGCATCGGCGAGCTGCTGGAGTCCACCGGGCAAGCCGAGCGCGCCGCGGCCCTGTACCGGGAGACCGCCGCGCGGGAGCCGGAGGCGGCCTGGTGGGCGCGTTGCGCCGGCGCCCTGGAACAGGCCGGGCAGCGGGCGGAGGCGGCCGCGGCCTACCGCAAGGCGCTGGAGCACGATTCCGATCACGCCCCCTCCCTCGAAGGGCTGGCGCGGGTGGCCCCGGAGGCCGTCGATCCCGCCCACCGCCGGCGCCTGGAGCAGGGCACTGGCGACCGGCGCCGGCCGGCTGCGGAGCGTGCCGCCCTGACCTTCGCTATGGCGGGACTGCGGGAGCGCGAAGGGGCGCTGGATCAGGCCTTCGAACTCTACCAGCGCGGCAACGCCCTGGTGGCGGCGGATCGGCCCTTCGATGGGCAGGCGTTCGTGGCGTTCACGGACGCCCTCATCAAGGTCTGCGACCGCGACTGGCTGAATTCCATGGCCGTCCCGGAGGGCGGCGGCGCGAGGCCGGTGCTGATCGTGGGTATGCCCCGCTCCGGCACCACCCTGGTGGAGCGCATCCTGGCAGCCCATGCCGGGATCCACCCCGGCGGCGAGCGGGAGGATTTCCTGCGCCTGTTTCAGGCGGTGCCCGGCTGGCTGGAGTGCGACGAGCCGCTGCCCGAGGTGCTGCGCCGTCTTGACCCCGGCAGGCTGGCGGCCCTGCGCCGCCACTACGGCGAGCGTCTTGCCCGGGCCTGTCCCCTTGAGCTGCGGCTCACCGACAAGCTGCCTGGCAACTACCTGCGCCTGGGGCTGGTGGCGGCGTTAGCACCGGGGGCCCGGGTCGTGCACCTGTCCCGGGATCCGATGGACGTCGGCCTGTCCTGCTTCGTGACCCGGTTTCGCAGTGGCCAGAACTGGAGCTTCGACCTGGGCCACATCGGCCTCGTGTACCGGGAGTATGCCCGGCTCATGGACCACTGGCGGGCGGTGCGGCCCCTGCCCATGCTGGAGCTGGCCTACGAGGATCTGGTGGCGGACCCGGAGCCCCAGGTACGCCGGTTGCTGGACTTTCTGGACCTGCCCTGGGAATCCGCCTGCCTCGACTTTCATCGCCAGGCGACGACGGTTCGCACCGCCAGCCTGTGGCAGGTGCGCCAGCCCCTGTACGCGTCCTCGGTGGGCCGCTGGCGCCGCTACGCACGGCACCTGGAGCCGTTGCGCCGGGCGCTGGGGGACCTGGCGCCGGAGTAGGGGCCGTGAAGACGGACTGAGTGAAAAGGACTGCGGACTGAGTGGAAGAGGGGGCTTGACGCGCCCCGGGAGCGGGGCACGCTCGCCTCAGTCCTCAGTCCTCAGTCCTCAGTCCTCAGTCCTCAGAGCGAAGCGAAACCCACCGTCTTCGTGAGGTACTGAGTACGGTCAGAGGCCTTGCCATTGCCGCGGTCGTGCCTACGTGTTGCCCCAGTACCCAGTACCCAGTACCCAGTACCCAGTACCCGGAAGGGTCAAAAGGGCTCAGGACTGCGGACTGAGTGGAAGAGGGGGCTTGACGCGCCCCGGGAGCGGGGCACGCTCGCCTCAGTCCTCAGTCCTCAGTCCTCAGTCCTCAGTCCTCAGTCCTCCTTCCTCCCCCCGGCCCGATGGTCTCCTGATACGCATGCCAGGTGGCGAAGGCGGTCACCGGCAGCACCACCGCCAGGCCGAAGAAGGCGGTGGCGAAGCCCAGGCCCACCAGGGCGACGATCAGGCCGGCCCAGACCACCATCGCGGCTTTGTTACGGTTCACGGCGATGAAGCTGGTGATCACGGCGGTGATGACGTCCATGTCCCGGTCCACCATGAGCGGCAGTGAGAAGGCGGCGGCGCCGAACACCAGGAAGGCGAAAACGGCTCCCACCGCCGTGCCGACCGCCAGGAACCCCGCCAGCTCTGCGGCGCCGGGTTGCGCCACGGCGGGAAAGAACACGTGCACCATGGCCGCCGCCCGGGCCCACACCAGCAGGATCACCAGCAGTACCACGGCGAAGATCACCTGGTTGCCCAGGTTGCCGCGGATGGCCTGCAGGCCCCTCCGGTAACTCGGCGGGGCTCCCCGCTGCAACTGGCGGCTGATGTCGTAGAGCGCCAGCGGAAGCACCGGCGCCACCAGCAGGAATCCGCTCAGCAGCGCCGCCAGCAGCACCAGGTTGCCGGTGAGGTAGGTCACGGCGGTGATGAAGTAGCTCACCGCCACCAGGGTCAGGCCGTAGGTCAGGGCGTGCAGGGGCGCGCGGCGGAAGTCGCGCCAGCCGGCCGCCAGCCAGCCCAGGGCGGCGGTGGGCGGCAGGCGGCGCACTTCCGGCAGGCCACCCGGCTCCGGCCGGCTGTCGCGCTCTGGCATGACGCTCCCCCCTAAATCTGCGCGGTGTATTCTTGCCGCGGCGAGACCTGCCGGTCCCTGAACCGCTGCGCTTGCCAACCATAACCCATGCTTTGCCCGGCACCGGCTTGCGCGCCGGGCCGCCGACGGCGAGAGTGTGCCGGCCCGCAGCTGACCCCTGGAGAGGAAACCGATATGCCCGTCGATACGCTTACCCAGATCATCATCCCCGTGGATGGGTCGGAGCACGCCCGCCACGCCGCCGCTTTCGGCGGCGGCATGGCCGCCCGCCTGGGAGTGCCGGTCGTTCTGGTGTACGCCTTCCCCAAGTCCCCCTCGGAGCTGCTCGGCCTGATGGGCTTCTCTTCGGTACCGAGCAGCGGCCTGCACCTCACCGAGCAGGACATCGAGAGGACGCTGTCCCACGCCTCGCGCCATGCCTTCGACTCGGCCCGCAGGGATCTCGCCGACAGTGGCGTGGAGGTGCACGAAGAGGTGATCCGCGGCACCCCGGCGGAGGCCATCGTCGAGTTCGCCGCCAGCCGCCAGCCCACCATGATCGTGATGGGCACGCGCGGGCTCTCGCCGGTGAAGGAAATGCTGCTCGGCAGCATCAGCGAGCGGGTCATGCGCAACGCCCCCTGCCCAGTCACCCTGGTGCGCTGACGGACCGCGCCGGTGGCGGTCTCCGGTGGCGCCCCCGGCGGCCCCGCCCGGCGAGCGCCGGCCCTGCCCCGGCGGGTCGCACGCCTGCTGCCGGAGATGGCGGAGCTGGAGGCGCTGCTGGCCGCCGCCGGACCTCTGGTGCGCAGCGAGGTGGCCCACCGGGTGCGAGTGGGGGATCTGGCACTGCCGGTGTACGTGCTCGAGATGGGCTCCCAGGCCGAGGACGCGCCGGCCGTGGCCCTGGTGGGCGGCGTGCACGGCGTGGAGCGCGTCGGCTCCCAGGTGGTGCTGGCCTTCCTGCGCAGCCTCGTGGCTCGGCTGCCCTGGGACCCCAGCCTGCACGACCTGCTGGGCCGGGTCCGGCTGCTGTTCCTGCCTGTGGTGAATCCCGGGGGCATGTACCGGGGCACCCGCTGCACGCCCGAGGGCATCGACCTGATGCGCAATGCGCCGGTGGAGGCCGAGGCGGCCGGGCTGTGGCCGGTCCGCGGGCAGCGCCTGAGCCGCTACCTGGCCTGGTACCGGGGCCGGCCCGGCGAGCCCATGGCGCCGGAGGCGCGGGCATTGTGCGACGCCGTCGAGAGCCGACTGCTCCGCCAGCCTTTCAGCCTGGCCCTGGACTGCCACTCCGGTTTCGGCGCCCGGGACCGGCTCTGGCTGCCCTATGCCGGCTCCCGGAGGCCGTTCGAGAGGGCGCCGGAGCTCTACCGGCTGAAGCAGATGTTCGACACCGCCTACCCCAATCACACCCACTATCTGATGGAGCCCCAGTGCCATCACTACACCACCCACGGCGATCTGTGGGACTACCTCTGCGGGGTTTCCCTGGCGCGGGGCGGGGTGTTCCTGCCGCTGACCCTGGAGATGGGCTCCTGGCTGTGGGTGCGCAAGAATCCTTTGCAGGCGTTCCGGGCCCTGGGCCTGTTCAATCCCCTGGCCCGGCACAGGCTGGAGCGGACCCTGCGCCGGCACCTGGTGCTGCTGGAGTTCCTGCTGCGGGCCGCGGCCGGCTACCGCAACTGGCTGCCGGGGCCGGAGCGCCGCGAGGAGCTGGAACGCAGCGCCGGGCGGCGCTGGTACGGGCACCGGCGTGATGCCCGCTGAGCCCTGGATTCTGCTGCGGGGGCTGGCCCGGGAGGCCCGCCACTGGGAGGACTTCCCAGAGCGCCTGGCCGGCGTCCTGGGCTGCCCGGCGCCGCTGACGCCGGATCTGCCGGGCGCCGGACGGCGCTTCCGGGAGCCGGCCCCACTGAGCGTGCCCGGCCTCGCGGCGGCGGTGCGCGCTGAGGTGCTCCGCGGCGGCGCCAGGCCCCCGCTGAGCCTCCTGGGGCTGTCCCTCGGGGGGATGGTGGCGGTGGCGTGGGCGGCGCTCTGGCCTGGCGAAGTGGGCGCCCTGGTAACCGCCAACACCAGCCTGGGCAGGTACAGCGCTCCCTGGCGGCGGCTGCGTCCCGGCGTCCTGGGGCTGGTGGCCCGGGCTGCCGGCGCCACCTCGGCAGAGGACCGCGAACGCGCCCTGCTGGCCATGATCGCCCAGAACCTGCCGGACCCGGACCGCCTGGCCCGGCGCTGGGGCGAGTACCAGCGGCAATGCCCGGTGAGCCTGATCAACGTGGCGCGCCAGACCCTGGCGGCCGCCCGCTACCGCGGCCCGGCCCGGCCGCCGCCGATCCCCGGCCTGGTGCTGCGCTCCCTCGGCGACCGCATGGTCTCCCCCCGCTGCTCGGAGCGCCTGGCCCGAGCCTGGGGCTGGCCGCTGGCAAGCCATCCCTGGGGCGGCCACGACCTGCCCCTGGAAGATCCCGGCTGGTGCGTGGAACAGGTGGCGGCCTGGAACCAGGGCCGAGCCGCCGGGAGCCGGGATGCTATGCTCGCGCAGGACTGAGGACTGAGGACTGAGGACTGAGGACTGAGGACTGACGGCGGTCTTCGGCCAGGCCCGCGTAGGGTGGGTAGAGCGGAGCGAAACCCACCATCTTCGTGAGGTACTGGGTACGAGGTACTAAGTACTGGAGGTGCCTTGCCATCGCTACCGGCCGTGCCGATGCTGGCCCAGTACCCAGTACCCAGTACCCAGTACCCAGTACCCAGTACCCAGTACC
>CAZAQB010000183.1:0-6372 GCA_964487155.1 uncultured Ectothiorhodospiraceae bacterium | reverse complement strand
CGGCGAGGGCAACTGCGGCAACCGGCTGA
This sequence comes from uncultured Ectothiorhodospiraceae bacterium, assembly GCA_964487155.1. Classification (GTDB taxonomy): domain Bacteria; phylum Pseudomonadota; class Gammaproteobacteria; order Nitrococcales; family Nitrococcaceae; genus CAZAQB01. The sequence continues at coordinate 6,343 of CAZAQB010000183.1, read as the reverse complement.
AGATCGGCAAGCGCCGCCGGGACACCATCGACCACTACATCGACTGTCTGGGCGAGCAGGCCGACGGCTTCGCCCGGCTGGACTTCGCCGTGGGGGCGGTGGACGCCCAGGGGACGCGCTGAGATCGCGGGCCGGGAGACTCGGCGCGGGCGCGCCGGCAACAGGCAGGGGCTTGTCCCCCATGTATCTTCGCAACGTGCGGCTAGCAGCCGCGGGGTACGTCGCGCAGCAAACTGTCATCGGGCGGTCGCGCAGATGCCTTGGGTTGGGCCAGGCACGGACCCGGGGAGTAACCACTCAGCGTTTGGTACGCTAACACCCGGTTTTCCGTGCCTGGACCGCACAGATCTGCTGTTATAGTTGCTCGGGCTCGCCTGGACAGCCTGATGCCCGTCATCGGAGGGCCGAAGTCTTGAGCACCCGGCGCCCCTCCCCTTCCAGCACTGGCGTTGCACCCGAGCCGCCCACCGACTGGCAGCAGCAACTCGCCCTGGTCCTCGACAGCCTCGACGCGCTGGTCTACATCGCCGACATCGACACCCACGAGATCCTGTTCGTCAACCGCTACGGCCGCGAGGTCTTCGGAGACATCAGCGGGCGCCTGTGCTGGCAGGCCCTGCAGCAGGGCCAGACCGGCCCCTGCCCGTTCAGCAGTGACGACCGGATCCTCTCCCCGGACGGCACCCCCACCGGGCTTTACCAATGGGAGTTCCAGAACACCGCCAACGGCCGCTGGTATGAGTGCCGCGACAAGGCGATCCGCTTGTCCGACGGACGCCTGGCGCGCATGGAGGTGGCCACCGACATCACCGAGCGCAAGCTCACCGAGCAGGCGCTCTCGGCGCTGGCCGGGGAACTCGCCGCTCTCGAAGCCAATGCCTTCTTCGAGGGTGCCAGCCGCCGGCTGAGCGAGCTGCTGGGCCTGGACTACGTGTTTGTCGGCCAGCTCAACGCCACCGGGGACGGCGTCGAGCTGCTGGCCGGCTGGGGGGCCGGCGCGCCCATGGCGCCCATATCCTACGCCCTCGATGGAACCCCCTGCGCCAACGTCATCAAGCACGGCTCTGCACTCCACTGCCGGGGCGTCCAGCAGCTGTTCCCGAGGGACCGGCTGCTGGCGGAGATGGACGTCGAGTCCTACGTGGGGAGCACCCTGTTCGACAGCAGGCGCCGCCCGCTGGGCATTCTGGTGGGGCTTGGATGCCGGCCGATCCGGGAGGAGCGGCTCGCCCGCCGGCTGCTCGACCTGTTCGTCAACCGCCTCGGCGCAGAGCTGCAACGGGCCCAGGCGGAGGGCCAGCTGCGCCAGTCGGCCAGCGTCTTCGAACATGCCAACGAAGGCATCATGATCACCGACGCCGCTGGCACCATCCTGGACGTCAACCACGCCTTCACCAGCATCACCGGCTATGCACGCGACGAGGTCATCGGGGCCAATCCGCGCATCCTCAAATCCGGGCGCCACGACCGCTGCTTCTACGAAGCGATGTGGGCACAGCTCGCCGACGGCGGCCGCTGGGCCGCGGAGATCTGGAACCGGCGCAAGGACGGCGCGATCTATGCCGCAAAGCAGACCGTAAGCGCCGTCTACGACGAGTCCGGGGCAATCTGCCGCTACGTGGCACTGTTCTCGGACATCACCGCCCTTAAGGAACACCAGCGACGCCTGGAGCACATCGCACACTACGACTCGCTGACCAACCTGCCGAACCGGGCACTGCTGGCCGAGCGGCTGCGCCAGGGCATGGTCGACGCGGGGCAGCAGGGCCGGCTGCTGGGCGTCGCCTACCTGGACCTGGACGGCTTCAAGGAGGTCAACGACCTCCACGGCCACGGCCGCGGCGACCAGCTGCTGACCCATCTGGCGGCGCGCATGCACCATGCCCTGCGGGAGGGAGACACCCTGGCGCGGCTCGGCGGAGACGAGTTCGTGGCCGTGCTCACCGACCTGCCCGGCCGCGACGCCGTGGCGCCGGTACTGCAGCGGCTGCTGGCGGCGGCCGCGGCGCCGGTGGCGGTCGACGGCGAATCGCTACAGGTCTCGGCGAGCGTGGGCGTGGTGTTCTATCCCCAGGCGGAACCGGTGGCCGCGGACCAGCTCATGCGCCAGGCCGACCAGGCCATGTACGCCGCCAAGCTGGCCGGCAAGAACCGCTATCGGGTGTTCGACGCCGAGCACGACCAGGCGCTGCGGGGGCGCTACGAGGCCCTTGGGCGCCTGCGCCGGGCGCTCGCGGCCGAGGAGTTGCTGCTCCACTACCAGCCCAAGGTGGACATGCGCAGCGGCGCCGTCGTCGGCGCCGAGGCCCTGATCCGCTGGCAGCACCCCGAGCGCGGCCTGCTGCCGCCCGGGGACTTCCTGCCGTCGGTGGCCAACCAGGAACTGGCCATCGAGATCGGCGCCTGGGTGCTGGAGACCGCCGCCACCCAGGTGGAGCGATGGCAGGCTCTCGGATTGCGCATCCCGGTCAGCATCAACATCGACGGGCCGCATTTCGCCGACCCGGGCTTCATGGCAGACCTGCGGGCCTGCCTCGGCCGCCACCCGGGCGTGGGACCCGGACAGCTGGAACTCGAGGTGCTGGAGACCAGCGCCCTGGAAGACATCGACCGGGCCAGCGCGGTGGCCACCGCCTGCGAGGAGATCGGTGTCGGCCTGGCTCTGGACGACTTCGGCACCGGCTACTCCACCCTCACCCATCTCAAGCGGCTGCCCGCGCGCATCCTGAAGATCGACCGGAGCTTCGTGCGCGACATGCTGGATGACCCCGAGGATCTGGCGATTCTGGAGGGCGTCATCGGCCTGGCCGATGCCTTCCGGCGCGAGACCATCGCCGAGGGCGTCGAGAGCGCCGCCCATGGCGCCATGCTGCTCTCCCTCGGCTGCCGCCTGGGGCAGGGCCACGGCATCGCCCGGCCAATGCCGGCGGAGGCCCTGCCCGCCTGGGTGGAGCGCTGGCGCCCCGATCCCAGCTGGGCGAATCGCCCCCGGGTAGGCGGCGACGAGCTGCCGGTCCTGTTCTCCATCGTCGAGCACCGGGCGTGGGTCGACAGCCTGCGCGCGTATCTGAAGGGCGATCACGGCGCGCCGCCGCCGCTGGACCCCCACGACTGCCGGTTCGGCCGCTGGCTGGATGGCGGCGGGCGGGAGTTATACGCGCGCCACCCGTCGATAGCGCGCATCGACCAGGTCCACAGGGACATCCACCGCAGCGCCGAGGCCCTGGTCGGGCGTGGCCGGCCGGCGGACACCACCGGGCAGTTGCTCGCCGCCATCGAGGCGTTGCGCGACGAACTCACCAGGCTGCTCGATCAGCTGATCGCCCCGCCCGGCAACACCTCGCCCCACCCCTGAGCCCTGCGTGCGCGTCAGCACCAGGGCGCCGGGGAGCGATTCCCTGGTCCCGGCCTCGATGTGGCCTCGCGCGGCACCCACCGGGCGCTGAGCGGCCGGCCAGTCGCCTGGATTCAGGTCACACCGGCCGGCGCTGGCAGTCTCGCCCCTGCGATGCCGGATGCGCTTCGCTCATCCGGCCGCGCGAGTTCTCGAGCCCCGGGGGAAGCGGACGGGCGCCCGCTTCCCCCGGCCTGCGGCGCTTTCAGTCCAGGGAGCCGACCTGGCCTCGGATCTCACCTGAGCCCACGTCAGTGGTGTGGACGTTCATGTAGGTGGTCCCGCCGATGAGGCTGTCCACCGCGCCGGCGAACTCGGTCACCCCGTCGCTGGACAGCAGGTCCGCCGCCGCGAGGGTGCCCCCCACGGACCCCGGCACCGCAGGGCACTCCGGTGGCGTGGGGATGCCGTCGGGCGCGCGGTTGGCCGCCGTCTCGCACAACCACAGGAGAATGCCGCCGTTGGTCCCGAAAGCCCCGGAGTGAATATGGGCCTGGGTCACCTCGGCGATATCGGCATAGCTCAGGCTGTAGGTGATGCGGCTCTGGCTGCCGCTCAGCACCACCGAGCCCATGCCGTTGCCCGGAGTGTCCACCGCGGGCACCTCCTGGTCTCCGCTCAGCACCGCGAGCAGCTGCACCGCTCCGATCTGGCCGCGGATCTCGCCGGGCGCGCTGGCGGTGCTGTGCACGTTGGCGTAGGTCCTGCCGCTCAGCAGCCGGTCCACGGCGGTGGGGAAGTCGCTCACGCCATCGGCGGTGAGCAGGTCATTCGCCGACAGGGTGCCTGATACCGTGGCCGGCGCGGCGCCGCAGGTCGGCGGGGTGGACACCGTGCCCGGAGCCGGGTTGGTGCTGGTTTCGCACAGCCACAGCAGGATGCCGCCGTTGGTGCCGGCCTCGCCCGCGTGGATATGCGCCTGGGTGACCTGGGCCGTATCGGCGTAGCTCAGGCGGTAGGTGAGCCCGGTCTGGGTGCCGTTCAGGCGCACGACGGCGCTGCCGGAGCCCTCGGTCGTCACCGCGGGCACCTCCTGGGCCCCGCCTAGCACCGCGTTCAGCTCGGCGGCGCCGATCTGGCCGCGGATCTCACCCGAGAGCTGGCTCTGGCTGTGGACGTTGATGTAGGTCCTTCCGGCCAGCAGGCCCGCCACCGCGTCCTGAAATGTCGCGACGTCCCCGGCGGCGCTGAAATCGGCCGCGCTCAGGCGGCCTGTCACCGTGCCCGGCGCCGCAGGGCAGGCCGGCGGCACCGGCCCGCTGGCGGGGCGGGTCACCGGCGTGTCGCCGTTGGCGCACAGGAACATCAGCACGCCGCCGTTGGTGCCGGCCTCCCCGGTGTGGATATGGGCCTGGACCACGCTGTCGGTATCGGCGTAGCTCAATGAGTACTCGATCTCCGTGTGGCTGGCGTTCAGGGTCACGGTCACCTCGCCGCTGCCGTCGGTGCTGACGCTGGGAACCTCCTGATCGCCGCTCAGCACCGCCGAGAGTTCGGCGGCACCCAACTGACCGCGCAGCTCGCCGGGCGGAAAGTCGGTGCTGTGCACATTGATGTAGGCCTCTCCGCCCTGGATGGCGGCCACGGCGGCGCCGAAGTTGGGGACCGACGGATCCGTCGCGGGGGTGAGATCCGCGTCGGTGAGCGTGCCGGTTACCACCCCCGGAGCGGCGGGGCAGGTGGGCGGTGTGGGAAGGTTGTCCGGTGCCGGGTTGGCCGTGGACTCGCACAGCCACAGGATGATGGGCCCGTTCTCGCCGGTGGCGCCGGCGTGGATGTGGGCCTGGGTGACCGTGGCCGTGTCCTGGTAGCGCAGCGTGTAGCGGATCTCCGAGCCGTCCGGGCTGATGCTCAGGCTGGCCGAGCCACTGCCCTGGGTGTCCACTGAGGGGACCTCCTGGCGGCCGTCCAGGCGAGCCTGCAGGACGTCCGGCGGGTCCGCTGCGGCCCGTGCCGCCGAGTCCACGGTCGTGCCGTCCCGGCTCAGTCGCAATCGGTTGTCGGCAAACTGCGCCTCCAGCTCGATACGCTGCTGGTCGGTGAACGGCAGGTCGCTGTCGGTGATCAGAAATTCCAGCGCCAGGGGCGAGCTCAGCGTGGCCAGGCCGCTGGCCGTGGCGCTTCCCGAGCGCACCGCGAAGGGTGCCGTGCCGCCGCTGTCGAAGGTGCCGAACTCGAGGGTGACGCCGCCACCCAGGGCCGGATCCAGCACGTCGCCCGAGTCCAGGGCGAAAGACCCGTTCGCCAGATCGGACGTGGTCGCGTCCCTGAATGCGGGCGCGTCGTCATCGTCGTCTCCGTTACAGCCGGCCAGCACCGGGACCGTTGCCACGAGCGCCAGCAGGATGCCTCGGCGTGCGGCGCAGCGCAGGGATGCAAGGAATTCACTCCGGCTCGATTGGCCACGCGAATATGCGGTGATTTCCATTGGTACCCACCTCCTCCGCTACTGTGAGCGGATGGTCTACGTGTTGAGAATGTCTCCAGCCAAGCCTCCTGCAGTGTAGTCCACCCGGTTGACGAGCAGCCTGTCGGACTTGGATGCCCGTCGCGAGCCGAGTGGAGAGCGAGGCCCGTTCTTTGATCGTTTAAGGAGACTAGCCGCCGCCGTTTGACAAAAAGGATCGGAAAGATGGACCGCTATCGCGCCGGCGCAGTAGTAGCAGCCTAAGTCCGACAGGCTGCTAGACCCCGCTCAGGGTCGTGGCTGACCATGCCCAACCGAACGGCGGCAATGGTGACTGTCCGCGGGGTCGGGGTCCCCAGCGCATGCGGCTCTCCACAGCACCCATGGACAGGCTCGCCGCCGATTAAAAATGCACTGACCGGCGTTGCTGCGCTCCGAGCGGTGGCCGGCTTCAGCGGAATACGCATCCATGGACTAAGAGGGTGTTTACAAAATCAGGCACACCGGAGCGCGGGGTGGGATCCCGCCCGGCGCCGACCGAA
>CAZAQB010000182.1:0-6384 GCA_964487155.1 uncultured Ectothiorhodospiraceae bacterium | reverse complement strand
CTGTGATGCCCCACGGCGCGGCACATCATTCACGGCCGTGGGCTGGAATCCCGCGTGGCGATTTCCGCGGCGGCATGCATTTTCGGCGATGTGCCTTTGTTGATGAGCTGCAGCGTTGCCCAGGGCGGGCTGAAAACCACTCAGGTTGCGCAGGCAGAACCGGGCGCAGGGATTGCTGCTCGTTTCGGCTTGAGGCGGGTTGGCGATGATCGGGGAAGGGGCGACGCAAGACCTCCGCGGCGAAAACTTTCCGCGCCAGCGAAGCGCCTGCTGATGGACAGGGCATACCTTTCTGGGATGCGCTGCGTTCGACCCGCCGAAACCCGGCGGATCGAACGCCAGCCGGGTCTGATATCAGGCGGCCCGCAGCTCGTCCAGGGAACGGCCGGAGGCTTCCCACTCCTTGACCCAGTTAGGCTTGCGGCCACGGCCGGTCCAGGTCTTGCTGGCGTCATCGGGATGGCGGAAAGTGACCCTGGCCTTCGCGGAAGTGCGGGATTTGCGGGCGCCGCCCGCGGCACCCACCAACTCTTCCACGGAAAAGCCATAGCGCTCGGCGACCTGCTTCAGCTCCTGCTTGGCCTGCTTCTGCTCATCGCGCCGGCGCGCGGCGAGTTCCTTGTCGATGTCTTTTTGCAACTGCCGCAATTGTTCACTGCTGAGCTTATTGAGGTCCATGACTGTTTCCTGTGATGTTGGTATCGAGAACTGTAGAGTGTGGCCAGATAATAGCACCTCGCAACCGATGTGGCATTCTGGCACGTTGCTTGGTTCAGGCCGAGGCCAAGACGGCAGGGTTGCGGATCAGATCCCCCCTTTCTGTTAAGCGGTGAAAACGCCCGCGCCGCGGTCCGGCAACACGCAATTGCAGGTCGACGGGCGCCACTCCTACTGCAGGATGGAGGATGGGCACCAGCTCAGGGGTGTCGGCCACGGGAGGCTGATGGGGTATGCTGTGGGCGATACTGCTGGTGCCCTCTGGGGGCTTGAGTTCGACCGCCCTCGGACCGATATCGATCTGAACCAAGCAACAGACCTGACCACGGACTTCAGCCAGAGAATGATGAGCCGCCCAGTCAATCGCTTCGATTTCTCCGACCGGCACGCTTGGCCAACTTCCCACCTGGAGCAGCTGCTCGACGCCATCAATCGCGAGATCGAGATCCGGGAAACCGAGGAGCCACTCTCCCTGAGCCGGGGCCTATCGGAGGCCCTGCAGGAGTTTCTCGAGTCGCGCAACAACTCCGGTTGAATGCCACGGGGCCGAGGGCCCTGGCCGGCTGTCGCCGCAGCGTCTCGACCTTCGACGGCACCTATCGTCTTATCCCTGCTTCCGCCTGCCGGGTGCGTCGTCTAACTCTGTATGATGCAGCCGGCGGATGACCGCCTGATTCCGCCTTTTCGCCGAGCGCTGGCACCGATCAATATTTCGATCCGCCGACCCGGCGCTGACTCACCATCTGCTCCTGGAGAGCCTCACATGCGACTGACCTGGCCGCCCCACTGGATCACGGCCCTGCTGGTGGCCGTCGCGCTGCTTGCCACGCCGGCCATGGCCCAGCAACAGGAACAGGGAGCCCAGGCCGCCATCGAGCGGCTGGTTCAGCGCATCGAGGATCCGGACCGGCGCGCTGAACTGCTGGCAGAACTGCAGGCGCTGCTGGATGCCCAGGCCGCCGCCGAGCCTGGGCCGGCGGCTGCGTCGGCAACCAGCGGCCTCGGGGGGCGCCTTATCGAGGCCACCTCCAACCAGATGGAGCGGATCAGCCAGCAGGTGGCCGGCGCCGGCCGCGCCTTCCTGGCGGTGCCGGGCCTGGCCCGGGATATGGCGCAGCAGGCAACCGACGCCGAGACGCGCAGGCGCTGGATGGAGATGGCCGGCAAGGTTGTCCTGGTGCTGGCCGTCGGCCTGCTGGCCGAGTGGCTGGCCCGGTGGATCCTGCGTCGCGGGCGGCTCGCCATCGATGAGCGGGCCGGTGGCGGTCTCGGGCTGCGCGCGCTGTTCCTGCTGTTGCGCACGGTGCTCGACGGCCTGCCGATCCTGGCCTTCGCCGCCGCGACCTACGGGCTGCTGCCGTTGCTGGAGCCGCACTACGTGACCCGGCTGGTGGCGCTCACGCTGATCAACGCCAATGTGCTCATCCGTCTCACCCTGCTGGTGTCGCGCCTGATCCTGGTGCCGCAACAGCCGGCGTTGCGGCTGCTGCCCATGGGCGACGAGACCGTCGCCTACCTGTACGTCTGGCTGCGCCGCCTGCTGCGGCTGTCCATCTATGGCTACTTCGTGCTGGAGGCGGCGCTGCTGCTCGGCATGCCGGCGCCGGCCCATGAGTTCCTGCTCAAGTTGCTGGGGCTGATCGTGGCCGGCATGGTCATTGTGGTGATCATGCAGAATCGCCGTTCGGTGTCCGCCGCCATCGCCGGCTCCGGGCCTGCTCCGGAGCCGGCTTCCGAGGAGGAACCGGCGGTCTCGGCGGTGGAGAAGCGGCTGCGCGTTCCGCCAGCGGTGCGCCAGCGCCTCGGAGCGCTCTGGCACCTGGCCGCTCTCGCTCTGGTGGTGGCGCTCTATGGGGTCTGGGCGCTGGAAATTCCCGGCGGCTTCGGATTCCTGAGCCAGGCCATCGGCCTGACCCTGATCAGCCTGGCCGTGGCGATGGGGGTCAGCCGGGCCGCGCAGCAGGGCATCAGCCGGCTGTTCCGTATCAGCGAGGAACTGCGTCAGGCCCACCCCGGCCTCGAGGCGCGAGCCAACCGCTACCTGCCGGCGCTGCGCACGACTCTGAAGGCCATCATCTGGATCTTCGCCGCCTCCGCCGTGCTGCAGGCCTGGGGTCTCGGAACGCTGGACTGGCTGTTCTCGGACAGCGGCAGCCTGGTGCTGGGCAAACTGATCTCCATCCTGCTGATCGTGGTCGCCACCTTCGCGATCTGGGAGCTCACCAGCGGGCTGATCGAGCGCGCCCTGGCCCGCCGCACCGCCGCCGAGCCCGGCGCCAGCACCCGGCTGCTCACCCTGCTGCCGCTGCTGCGCAACGTGGTGCGCATCGGCCTGGGCCTGATCAGCGTGATGATCATATTCTCCGAGCTTGGCGTGAACATCGGTCCCCTGCTCGCCGGCGCCGGCGTCATCGGCCTGGCGGTCGGCTTCGGCGCCCAGACCCTGGTCCGCGACGTGATCACCGGCGCCTTCATCCTCATCGAGGATGCCATCTCGGTGGGCGACGTGGTGACCGCCGGCGGCTACACCGGCACCGTCGAGTCCATCAGCATCCGCACGGTGCGCATGCGCGACCTCCACGGGACGCTGCACATGGTCCCCTTCGGCGAAGTGACCACGGTTCTCAACTACAGCCGCGAGTTCGCCTACGCGCTGGTGGACGCCGGGGTGGCCTACCGGGAGAACTACGGCGAAGTGGTGCAGATCCTGCAGGAGGTCGCCGCGGAGCTGCGCGCGGACCCGGACTGGGCCCACGACATCGTCGGCGACCTGGAGGTGTTCGGCCTCAACAATCTGGCCGACTCGGCGGTGGAGATCCGCGTCCGGCTGATGACCCGGCCGGGGCGGCAGTGGGGGGTGCGCCGGGAGTTCCTGCGGCGCATGAAGGAGGCGTTCGATGCCCGGGGAATCGAGATCCCCTTCCCCCACCGCACCCTCTGGTTCGGCGTCGACAAGGACGGCACTGCACCGCCGGCGCGGGTTCTCAGCCCCCGGGCACCGGCAGCGGGGGAGCCGGAGCGCAGCACCGAGAGCGCGAGCCTGGCGGACCGGCCCAGCGCCGACGCACCGACGGATACCGGCGAGCCCTCCGGACCGGCTCGGGGCGAAACCTGAGACACAGTCCGAAGACCTGCGCCAGCGGTGCCGAAGGCTCTCGAAACGCCCGCCCGGAATCCGCCATACTGGCGGATCCGGGCCGCGCGCCCCCGAGCGAACACGACCGTCCCAGGAGGACCCGATGGACGACAACACCCGCATCGAGCTGGAGGCGGCTGCCTTCCGCACCCTGGTGGAGCACCTGCGCAGCCGCACCGACGTACAGAATATCGACCTGATGAACCTGGCGGGATTCTGCCGCAACTGCCTGTCCAAGTGGTACGCGGCGGCGGCCCAGGAACGCGGCCTGGGGATCGACTACGAGCAGGCCCGCGAGATCGTCTACGGCATGCCCTACGCCGAATGGAAAGACAAATACCAGCGCGAGGCGAGCGCGGAGCAGCAGGCCGCGTTCGCCGATTCCCACGCCCGCAGCCACCAGGGCTGATCCGGCCCCGCCACGCCGGGCGCCGGCCAGTGGCCGGCGCCCGGCAGCGCTGAGATCGATCCTCTCCCATGACCCTGGTCCGCTTCGACCGCGTCTCCCTGGAGTTCGGCGACACGCCGCTGCTGGTGGACACCGAGTTCGGCATCGAGGCCGGCGAGCGGGTCTGCCTGATCGGCCGCAACGGCGCCGGCAAGTCCACCATGATGCGGCTCATTACCGGCGAGCTGGCGCCGGACCGCGGGGAGATCCAGCGCCGTCCGGGCCTGCGGGTCAGCCAGCTGGCCCAGAGCCTGCCGGCGGGTTCCGAGCTCAGTGTCCGTGAAGTGGTGAACCAGGGCCTGCAGCAGACCCGCACCCGCATTGCCCGCTACCACCAGATCTCCCAGGGCCAGCTGGACGACGCCGGCCTGCGCGAGCTCCACGAGCTGCAGCAGGAGATCGAGACCCACGGCGGCTGGAACCCGGACCAGCAGGTGGACATGATCCTCACCGAGCTGGGGCTGCCCGGCGACCGGCCCCTGGGGAAGCTCTCCGGCGGCTGGCGCCGGCGCGTGGCCCTGGGCCGGGCGCTGGTGTCGCGACCCGACCTGCTGCTGCTGGACGAACCCACCAACCATCTGGACATCAGCACCATCGAGTGGCTGGAGGCCCGGGTCCGCGACTACCCCGGGGCGGTGCTGTTCATCACCCACGACCGGGCCTTTCTGCAGCGGCTGGCCACCCGCATCGTGGAGCTGGACCGGGGCCGGCTGATGAGCTGGCCCGGCGACTACCGCAATTTCCTGGTGCGCAAGGAACAGTGGCTGGAGGAGGAAGAGCGCCGCGAGGCGCTGTTCGACAAGCGCCTGGCAGAGGAGGAGGCCTGGATCCGCCAGGGCATCAAGGCCCGGCGCACCCGCAACCAGGGCCGGGTGCGGGCGCTGCAGGCCATGCGCGAGCAGGCCGCGGCCCGCCACCAAGCCCAGGGCAGCGCCCGGGTCCACCTGCAGCAGGCGGAGCGCTCGGGCCGCAAGGTGATCGAGGCCCGCCACGTCACTCACGGGTTCGGCGGCCGGCCCCTGCTGCAGGACTTCTCCCTGAAGGTCATGCGCGGCGAGCGCATCGGCCTGGTGGGCAACAACGGCGTCGGCAAGACCACCCTGCTGCGCATCCTGCTGGGCGAGCTGCCCCCGGACCAGGGCACGGTGATCCTCGGCACCGGGCTGGAAGTCGCCTACTTCGACCAGAACCGCCAGGACCTGGACGAGACCCAGACCGTCTGGGAGAACGTGGGCGACGGCCGGGAATACATCAACATCCACGGCAAGGAGCGCCACGTGCTGGGCTACATGAAGGACTTCCTGTTCAGCCCCAAGCGGGCCCGCCAGCCGGTCGTGTCGCTGTCCGGCGGCGAGCGCAACCGGGTCGTGCTGGCGAAACTGTTCACCCGCCCGGCCAACCTGCTGGTGCTGGACGAGCCCACCAACGACCTGGACGTGGAGATGCTGGAAGTGCTGGAGGCCCGCCTGGTGGAGTTCCAGGGCACCCTGCTGGTGGTGAGCCACGACCGGGAATTCCTGGACAACGTAATCACCAGCGTCATCGCCTTCGAGGCCGACGGCCAGGTGCGCCACTACCCCGGCGGCTACAGCGACTGGCTGCGCCAGGGCCGCGGCCTGGCCCAGACCGACCGCCCCGAGCCCGCCCGCCCGCGGGCCGCGCCCGCGGCGGAGGAGCGCTCCCGCGCGCCGCGCAAGCTGAGCTACAAGCTCCAGCGGGAGCTGGACCAGCTCCCCGGGCGCATCGAGGCCCTGGAGCTGGAAATCGCGGCCCTGCAGGCGCGGGCCGCCGACCCCGGCTTCTACAGCCAGCCCCCGGCGACCTTCCAGCCGGTGCTGGACCGGCTCACCGAGCGCCAGCAGGAGCTGGACGCCCTGGTGGAGCGCTGGGCGGAGCTGGAGGAGAGTCAGCAGGAACTGGGACCGGGGTGACGCCGGCCCCCCTGCTGCGTTTCGCGGGCTCAACCCAGCCTACGGATGCCCCAGCACCCACGGTCGAGAGGACGTAGGCTGGGATGGAGCGAAGCGCAATCCCGGCATCGGCGCAGACGGTGGGTTTCGCTGCGCTCTACCCACCCTACGGC
>CAZAQB010000181.1:4914-6442 GCA_964487155.1 uncultured Ectothiorhodospiraceae bacterium | reverse complement strand
GAAGCCTGGGATGTGGTGTTCTGGCGCGCATGGTTGATCTGTCTGTCGCTGGCCGTGGTGCAGCTGCTGCGCCGGCGTCCCTGGCTCCCGCCGGGGCGCAACGCCCGCCGCGTGGGCCTGGCGGCGGCGGTGCTGCTGGGTATCGACATGGCCCTGTTCGTGCTGTCGGTGAGCCACACCCGGGTCGCCAATACGGTGGTGATCCTGGCCGCCTCGCCGCTGTTCGCGGGGATCTTCACCTGGCTGTTCCTGGGCGAGCGGGTGCGGCCACGCACCTGGGCCGCCATCGCCGTCGCCGCCGCCGGGATCGGCGCGGTATTCGGCGGTTCCATGGATCTGGGCCTGTGGCGCGGCGACCTGCTGGCGCTGCTGCTGGCGCTGTTCATGGGCGCCGTGCTCACCCTGCTGCGCGCCCAGCCGGATCTGGAACGCATCCCCCTGGTGTGCCTCAGCGGCCTGATCGGCGGGCTGCTGGCCTGGCCCCTGGCCGACCCGCTCAGCCTGGGGGCACCGAGTTACGCGGTACTCGCCCTGATGGGACTGGTGCAGATGCCGCTGGCCCTGGTGCTGATCGCCACCGCCACCCGTTACCTGCCGGCCCCGGAGGTGAGCCTGTTCATGCTCATCGAATCGGTGCTCGGCCCGCTCTGGGTGTGGGCGCTGCTGGGAGAGGATCCGCCGCCGGCCACCTTCCTCGGTGGGCTCGCGGTGCTGGGCGCGGTCGCCGTGCACTCCTGGCTGGCCCTGGCGGAGGCACGGCGCCGGAACCGGGCGGCCCCGGGTTGAGAGGCCCGCCTGGAGGCGCACGGCAAGGAGCGGGATCCGGAATGCGTCGGCTGCTACAGCGTGGGCTTCCTGGAGCCCGGCGGCTTCCTGGACCGCTACCTGCCCCCGGCCTGGCCGATGTGCAGTGCGAGAGCTGCCACGGCGCCGGGCGGGCCCACGCCGAAGCCGCCGGCCAGACCGCGACGCCGCGCAGCGCCACCGCGCCGGAGCAGATCTGCCGGCGCTGCCACGTGCCGGGCCACAGCCCGGGGTTCGAGCCGGAGGGCTACCGGGCCCGGCTGGCGCATCCGTAGCCCCACGTTGCGGAGAAACGTGGGGGACACCGCATCGAAGGCCAGGGCGTCAACCCCCAGTCCGCGCCAAGGCCAACCCGAGGCACCGGCCCCACCGCCCGATGGCACGTTTCTCCGCAACGTGCCCTACGCCGGGCCGCGGCGAGGCGGGGGGATTGCTCGGGCGCCCGGCCCTGCCCGCCGTAGCCCCACGTTGCGGAGAAACGTGGGGGACACCGCATCGAAGGCCAAGGCGTCAACCCACAGGTCCGCGCCAAGGCCACCCCGAGGCACCCGCCCCACCGCCCGATGGCACGTTTCTCCGCAACGTGCCCTACGGCGGGCCGCGGCGAGGCGGGGGGATTGCTCGGGCGCCCGGCCCTGCCCGCCGTAGTCCCACGTTGCGGAGAAACGTGGGGACACCGCATCGAAGGCCAGGGCGGTAATAGCCGGGGGCTACGCCGGGCGCG
>CAZAQB010000181.1:0-4814 GCA_964487155.1 uncultured Ectothiorhodospiraceae bacterium | reverse complement strand
GGGGACACCGCATCGAAGGCCAGGGCGGTAATAGCCGGGGGCTACGCCGGGCGCGGTAGGTTACGGCAGGCTCAGGCGGGCCTCCACCCAGCCGGTGCGCCGGCAGCCGACCCGCAGGCGTGCCTCGCCCGTTCCCTGCACCGTCCACTCCAGCCGCCGGCGCGGTTCCTCGTCCCGGCTGAAGCGGAAGAACAGCGAGTCGGCGCCGCCGTGCAGGCCGCGGCCCCAGCCGGCCAGGTGATCCAGTGTCCGGCTGCCGTCGCCCGCCTCTACCAGGGCGGCGCCGGTCAGCTGCAGGTGGGCCCGGGGCGGTTCGTTCCAGGGAAGCCGTGCCGCCGAGGGCAGGCCGCAGGTGGCCAGGTAGCCGTGGTTGGCCACCACCGCCTCCAGCCGGGCCAGGCCGTCTCCGACTGGCTCGGCACGGAATTCCTCGATGGTGAGCCGCGGTGCCAGGGCGGCCACCCGCAGCCACAGCGCCGACTGAGCGGCGCAGATTTCCGGCAGGTGCTCATAGGGGGGGTTGGAGACGCCTACCCGGGGATCCCAGCCGCCCACCTCGACGGCGCCCAGCTGCGGATGCTCCACCGGCCGCCAGGGCCGCAGCACGCGCCCGGCGTTGTGCTCCCGGTCCCACGCGGCGAGCCGTTCCAGCTCGTCCCGGCCGGTATGGGTGTAGTGGTCCACGAACGGGGTGCGCCGCGGGATGCCCAGTTGGGCGAACAGGTCCCACAGCTCGCACACCAGCGCCAGGCAGCCCCGCTGGTGGTAGGCGTAATCGGTGAGATCGCCGTGCAGCGGCTTGCCGGGCTGGTAGGTGAACTCGTCGTGGCCGCTCACCGTGGGATAGCCCGAAAACCGCTCGGCCCAGTCCGCCAGCTGGCGATAGACGGCCAGGTCGCCGCGGTCCATGTCGGTGTCGGGGTAGTGGCCCGGCGGCCGGATGTAGACTCCGCCGAAGGTGTGGAGGTTGAACCAGGCGAACAGGTTGGGATGGGCGGTGGCGAACTCGACGATGGCCCGCGACTCGGGCTCGCTGGCGGGAAACGCCCCGGCGCCCTCCTGGGCGGGTTCCGGCGTCCAGCGGTAGGGGAAGTTGCGGTTCAGGTCCGGGCTGTTGTCCGACAGGAAGCCCGGCGCCGGCACCCGGTGGCCGTCGAAGCCCTGGATGTGCCCCTCCGGATAGACCCGGTAGGCGGGGCCGTTGTCCTCGGGCATGCGCTGCAGCATCAGGCCCGGCTCGCGGGCCGACTCCACGTAGTCGCCGGCGGGGTCGGCGCGGCGCAGGGCCAGGGCCAGGCCGTCGCCGTCCATGTCCCCCACTACCCAGCGCGGCGCCTCCGGAGGAGGCCGGTGGTCGCGGGGCACGGAGCGCACGTAGCGCCCGGAGGTCAGCACCGCCTCGGCGCCGTCCGGAGCGATGCGGGGCATGATGTGGAACAGCACCTCCCGGGCGCTCTCGAGCAGCGGCGCCGGCACGCCGCGCAGCCCGGCATCCGGATCCAGGTGCAGGCGCAGCACGTCCTCGGCGATGGCCAGCGCCACGCTGGAGCCGGCGAGCTCCGAGGCGTGCAGGTTGCCATCCACCCACACCGCCGGGCGAATCCGCTCGGGCTCCGCTC
This sequence comes from uncultured Ectothiorhodospiraceae bacterium, assembly GCA_964487155.1. Lineage (GTDB taxonomy): Bacteria > Pseudomonadota > Gammaproteobacteria > Nitrococcales > Nitrococcaceae > CAZAQB01. The sequence goes on along the minus strand of CAZAQB010000181.1, from coordinate 3,195 downwards.
CCAGGGTCAGCAGCCACAGCTCCCGGCCCTCGGGAGAGGTGCCCAGGCTCTCCAGCCGGGCAATGTGGGGAAACGCCTCGGCCCAGGCCCGCAGCTGCCGGCTCAGGCCGGCGAAGTCCAGGTAGCCGCCGCGGAAGCCCTGGTCCAAGGCCGTCAAGCGCTCGTTCAGCCGTTGCGCGGTCACGGGCGGCAAACACCGGCGGCTGGCAGCACGGTCATGGGTATGAGGCCTCCCAGGGTGTTGACAAAAAAATTGATGCGTCCTGTCGGGTTCCCGGTGTCTCGGCACGGCCTTGAACAGCGCCGCCGTAGCCCCACGTTGCGAAGAAACGTGGGGGACCGGGTCGCAAACGCCAAGGCGCTCACCTTCCGGGTGCGTGCCTGGCCAAGCCGCGGCACCCGTGGCACCGCCCGCTGGCACGTTTCTGCGCAACGTGCCCTACGGCGGGCTTCGGCCGGCGCCGGGCAGGATTCCCGCCCCGTGCCCCGGCGGGTCTGATTTTGTAAACACCCACCTCAGTAGCCGCGCTGGAAGTCGATGGCGTGCTGCAGGGGCTCCCCGGCGCTGTAGCGCCGCCAGTTCTCCAGGAAGATGGTGACGATGTCGGAGGGGAAGCTCTCGGCCGCGACATGGGGGGTGACCACGCAGTTGTCCAGATCCCAGAGCGGGCTCTCCGGGGCCAGGGGTTCGTCCTCGAACACGTCCAGCACCGCCCCGCCGATGCGCCGGGCCTGCAGTGCCGCGGCCAGCGCGGCCTCGTCCACCACGGCGCCGCGGCCGACGTTGATCAGCCAGCTGCCGGCGCCCATGGCGTCCAGCGTGTCTGCATCGACCAGGTGTTGGCTCTCCGGGGTGGCCGGCAGCACCAGCACGATGTAATCGGGCACCGCCGCGAAGTCCCGGAAGGTCTCGCCCGAGTAGACCCGGCCGACCCCTTCCACCTCCCCGGGCCGGCGCCGGTAGCCCACCACGCCCATGCCGAAGTGCCGGGCAGTGGCGACGATGTGCTGGCCGATGGAGCCCAGCCCCGCCACGCCCAGGGTGAGGCCGCCGAGGCCCCGGTAGGCGCGGGGCTCCCAGCGGCGCTCCCGCTGGGCGGCGCGCAGGGCCGCGAAGCCCCGTTCCAGGGCAATGATCTGGCCGAATACGTACTCGCTCATCAGTGGCCCGAACACCCCCTTGACGCCGGTGAGGGTGTAGTCCTGGCGCAGGCCGGAGCGCAGCAGCGGATCGACGCCGGCGAAGGTGGACTGCGCCCAGCGCAGTTGCGGCAGCCGATCCAGCACCCGGGCCAGCAGCGCCGGCTTGGCGAGCGCCACCCGGGCCTGCCGGGCCTCCGGCCCCAGGTCCTGCTCGCTGGTGGCGATGTGGACGCGGGCGCCTTCCAGCTCCTGCGGCAGGTAGCGGGTGTAGTCCGCGGCGTCCTCGGTGAGGATCAATACGTCGATCATGGGCGGCTCCGGCGGCGGCTACCGGTAAACGCTAGCATGCCTTACGCCGGCTGGCCGGGCGGGCCCTGATCCGGTCCGACAGGCTGCCAGACGGCGGGTCTACCAGAAGCGTTGACTTTGTAGATGTCCATCTCCGGCGCCCTCGGAGACTGCCGGGATCGCAGGAAAAGGGTAGAGGCCGGGAAGGGTGGCGGGTTCGGCTGCAGGTCACAGTTCTGTGACGGGCGATTCGACGGAGATACGATCCGGTGGCCAGGAGGGTGAGGGAGGCCCCAAACGAAAACGGACCCCGCCGCGGCGGGGTCCGTGAACTTCAGGCGCGGCCTCGGGTGCTGCCCGTCAGGGGCATATCACCCGGGCCATGCGCGCAGACCGGGCCGCAGGAGCCCGGCCCAGGTCCGTTCAGACGGGCTGGACGTTGGCGGCAGCCAGGCCCTTGGGAGTGGACTGGGTCTCGAACTGGACCCGCTGGCCCTCGGCCAGGCTCTTGAAGCCGCTGCCAAGGATGGCGCTGTGGTGGACGAAAACGTCCTTGGAGCCGTCCTCGGGGACGATAAAACCGAAGCCCTTGGCGTCGTCGAACCACTTCACGGTGCCGGTCATCATGGAGTCTCTCCTGAGTCTCTTAAGGATATGGGATGGTGCAGGCCCTTAGGGACGAACTTCGGAGTGACTGCCACGATGGGAGTTTACTACCGCGGAACGACTGCCGAGGAACACTGCGCCGCAAACTATATCCGCCGTCCGGGCGGAAGTCCAGCGCCCGTTGTCGCGCTTCAGCGACGCCTCGGATGGGCGCCCAGGTTCACCATGGCCACCCCCGCCACGACCACGGCCAGACCTGCGAGGGCCCGCCCCTGCAGGGTCTCGTCGAACAGCAGGTAGCCGAACAGAGCCGTGAACGGGGGCGCCATGTAGAACAGGCTGGCCACCCGGGCGGCGGCACCGTGGCGGATCAGTGCGAACAGCAGGCCGATGGCCCCCAGCGACAGCACCAGCACCAGCCAGGCCAGGGCGAACAGGAACTCGCCGGTCCACTGGATGTGGCGGGTCTCCAGGGCGAGGGCCAGTGCATAGAGCGCGGCGGCGGTGACCGCGAACTGGATTGCGCCCCCGGTGCGCAGGTCGGTGGCCGGGCAGAAGCGCTTCTGGTAGAGGGTGCCGCAGGTGATGCCGGCCAGGGCCACGAGGCAGCTTGCCACGTTCTGCGCGGTGGCGCCCCCCAGGTTGATCCGATCAGATACCACCAGGGCGACGCCGGCCAGCCCCAACACCAGGCCGGCCCACTGCCGGGGGCGGATGCGTTCGCCGAGCACGGCGCCGGCGAGGGCCGCGGTAAGCAGCGGCTGCACCGAGACGATGATGGCGGTGACGCCGGCCGCCAGCCCCCGGTCAATGGCCCAGAACACGCCCCCCAGGTAGACACCATGCACCAGCAGGCCGGCCACCGCCGTGTGGGTCGTGGCCGCCGGCCCGGACGGCCAGGGGGCCCGCGTCAAGGCGGCCACCCCGGCGAGCAGGCCCGCGGCCAGCAGCATGCGCAGGGCGAGGAAGGTGAACGGCTCGGCATGGGGCAGGCCCAGCCGCGCGCCGATGAAGCCGGTGCTCCAGAGCAGCACGAACAGGCCCGGCATTGCCAGGCGCCAAGGTCCCTGGGGCGCGGGGCGCGCCATCTTTAGGTCTCCTCCGCCGAGTGGGCGGGGAGTTTAGCAGCCGGATGAAAGACAGGAGGGGGGACCTAGC
>CAZAQB010000180.1:5205-6460 GCA_964487155.1 uncultured Ectothiorhodospiraceae bacterium | reverse complement strand
CGCCCCCTACATCCAGTCCGTCAGCATGAACCCCAGGCTCAGCCGGTGGCTGATGTGGTCGTAATCGATGAGGCCGTCGCCGTAGCCGGAAAACACCTGGACGTAGCCCTTCACGCCGCCCAGGGGGAAGGACCAGTCCAGCTGCAGGCCGGCCCGGGGGGTGCCCAGTTCAAAGTTCGAGCGGACGATGGCGGCGAAGGTCTGCTCGTTCCACTGGTAGAACGCTCCGATCTCGCCGCGGCCGTAGAAGGAGTTGATATCCGGGTTGTCGTCCTCGTCGGCACTCTCGGGGATACGCCACCAGCCCCGCACGCTCAGGGCGAAGTTGTTGCGGTCCAGCAGCACGCCGCCGATGACCCGGTTCCAGCTCCGGGAGAAGGGGTCGCTGCGGCCGTTCGAGTGGTGGTTCAGCGACAGCGTCAGCAGCCGGCCGGTGAGCCCCAGCAACGGGAAGGCGGTGCGGTAGCTGTAGATCAGCTCCGGCTCGAAATTGGTCTCGCGGAAGGGACGCGACTCACCGTTGTTGTAGGCCTGCCAGAACGAAAGCTGGGTGTAGCCGAACCATAGATCGCCGCGTTCTGTCAGCAGCTCGGGCAGCAGCTTGGCCTTGAAGCTCAACTGGAACTTGAGCTCCAGGTTCTGGATGTTGTCCAGCCGATCCCGGGCGCCGGGCTCGGGGTTACTGTTGGAGCGGAAATTCCACGAGGCCGGCAGTACGTAGGTGGGCTTGTAGGGCGTGATGACGAACGGGCCCCGGTCGGTCTGGGCGATGAGCTGCCAGCGCTTTGCCAGCGGCGACGACGGGGGTGGCGGCACTGGCGGTTCGGCGTCGGCCGGCGCTGGGGGTTCCGGCTCCGGTGGGGGCTCGTCCGGCGCCTTGGTCTCGGTGGGGGTGCGACCGAGCACCGTGTCGTAGCACTGCAGCCGCTCGCTCTCGGTCTCCAGGCGCAGGCAGCCCTCCAGGGCGGAGGGGGTCTGGGCCTGGGCCGCTGGCGTGGCAGCCGCCACGCCCAGCAGCAGCAGGGTTTGCAGGCAGCTGGCTCGGCACGGCATCGGAAGCATCGGAAGGCCTCGCAGAGTAGGGAGTCGCTATTGTGCCGGGATCCGGCCGGTGGCCCCAGGCCAGAGCCGGGAATCGCGGCGAGGGCGCGTGCCGGGGCGCGCGAAGTGAGGCGCCGGATGCGGCGCTGCGCGCCTTATCCGGCCTACGCGGGCCTCGGCCACGCCCCGGGGCCTGGGCGAAGGCCGTAGGCCG
>CAZAQB010000180.1:1752-5105 GCA_964487155.1 uncultured Ectothiorhodospiraceae bacterium | reverse complement strand
AGGCCGTAGGCCGGATAAGCGAAGCGCATCCGGCGTCCCCTGTTCGGGCCGAACCCTGCGCAATGGCATTGGCTGGGCTTGCATCCACCCCTGCCAACGCTTCAACTGGAGCCCCACCCACCCGAGTCGCGCCCCATGACCGAGACCGAAGGCGTCATCAAGTTCCGCTTCACGCGCCGGCCGGGGGAGGCGCCCACCGCCGCCGAGGTGGCGGAGCTGGAGGGCTGGCGGGCGGTGCTGCACCGGCTCAACCTGGTGGGCCTGGATCCGGGGCGCTACGGCGGGGTGGGCTTCGGCAACCTGAGCCGGCGCAGCCGGCCGGCGCCGGCGCTGGAGTTCATCGTCACCGGCAGCGGCACCGGGGCCCGGCCCCATCTCGACCCGGCGGACTACGCCCGGGTGACCGGCTGGAGCCTGGCGGCCAACTCGGTGGAGAGCGTGGGACCGGCCGCCCCCTCCTCGGAGTCCATGACCCATGCCGCCGTCTACCAGGCGGCGCCGCAGGTGGACTGGGTGTTCCACGGCCACTGCCCGGAGATCTGGGAGCAGGCCTCGGAGCTGGGCCTGCCCGCCACGCCGCCGGAGGTCGAGTACGGCACCCCCGCCATGGCCGAGGCGGTGCGGGGCCTGGTGGAGCGCCACGGATCCGACGGCCTGGTGCTGGCCATGACCGGCCACCGGGACGGCGTCATCGCCATGGGCGCCACCTCCAATGCGACCGGCAGCGCCCTGATCGGCGTCCTGGCCGCGGCCCTGGCCCCCGGCGCCTGATCCCCGTACCCTTCGCCGTCCATGAGCCACTCTGTCATCCGCATCCGCGGCGCCCGCCAGAACAACCTCCGCGACCTGGACCTGGACATCCCCCTGGGGGAGCTGGTGGTGGTCACCGGGGTGAGCGGCTCGGGCAAGTCGTCGCTCGCCTTCGACACCGTGTATGCGGAGGGCCAGCGGCGCTACGTGGAGACCTTCTCTCCCTACGCCCGTCAGTTCCTGGATCGCATGGACCGCCCCGCCGCCGAGCGCATCGAGGGCATCCCGCCGGCCATCGCCATCGACCAGACCAATCCGGTGCGCACCTCCCGCTCCACGGTGGGCACCATGACCGAGCTGAACGACCACCTGAAGCTGCTGTTCGCCCGGGCGGCGGCGCTCCACTGCCGGCGCTGCGGGGCACGGGTGAGCCCGGACAGCGCCGGCTCGGTGGCCGCCCGGCTGCTGGCCCGGGCACCGGAGCGCGCCGCGCTGGTGAGCTTCCGGGTGCCGGTGCCGGACAACTTCGAGGCGGACGAGGTGGAGCAGCTGCTGGCGGCCCAGGGCTACACCCGCTTCCTGGAGCGCGGGACGGAGGCCATCGAGGTGGTGCAGGACCGCCTGCGCCTCACCGAGGAACGCCACGAGCGCCTGGTGGAGGCCCTGGAGGCGGCCTTCGAGCACGGCCGCGGCCGGGTGGCGGTGCACCTGCTGGACGCCGAACGCCGGCCGGAGACCACCTGGCGCTTCTCCACCACCCTGCACTGCGCCGACTGCGACATCGACTACCGGGCGCCCTCCCCCAACCGCTTCTCGTTCAACTCCCCCGCCGGGGCCTGCGACACCTGCCGCGGCTTCGGCCGGGTGATGGGCATCGACCCGGGGCTGGTGGTGCCGGACACCGGCAAGAGCCTGGCCCAGGGCGCCGTGCGCCCCTGGCAGTCGGACAGCTACCGGGAATGCCAGCGGGATCTGCTGCGCTTCGCAGCCAAGCGCGGCACCCCCGTGGACATCCCCTGGCGGGAGCTCACCGACGCCCAGCGCCGCTGGGTCATGGAGGGCGAAGGCGACTGGAGCGAGGGGGTCTGGTACGGCGTCCGGCGCTTCTTCGACTGGCTGGAGACCAAGAGCTACCGGATGCACATCCGGGTGCTGCTGTCGCGCTACCGCTCCTACGATACCTGCCCGGACTGCCACGGCGCCCGGCTCAAACCCGAGGCCCTGCTCTGGCGCGTAGGCAGCTTCGAGCAGGCGGCGGCGGTGCTGCCGCCGGCGGAGCGCTTCCGGCCGCAGGGCCTTACGCTTACCGATGCCGGCCTGGCCGGCCTGCCGGGGCTGTGCCTGCACGATGTCGTGCGCCTGCCCCTGGAGCGGGCCCGGCGCTTCTTCGCGGATCTCACCCTGCCGCCGCCCCTGGACCAGGCCACCGAGCTGCTGCTGGACGCCATCCGCCACCGGCTGGACTACCTGGTGACCGTGGGCCTGGGCTATCTGAGCCTGGACCGCCAGTCGCGGACGCTGTCCGGCGGCGAGGTGCAGCGCATCAACCTCACCACCGCGCTGGGCACCTCCCTGGTGAACACCCTGTTCGTGCTGGACGAGCCCAGCATCGGCCTGCACCCCCGGGACATCTCCCGCATCGTCGGCATCCTCCAGCGATTGCGGGACGCCGGCAACTCGCTGCTGGTGGTGGAGCACGACCCGGAGGTGATCCGCGCCGCCGACCGGGTGCTGGACCTGGGCCCGGGACCCGGTGAGCACGGCGGCCGGCTGGTGTTCGCGGGCCCGCCGGGGGAACTGGCCCGCCGGACCGACAGCCGCACCGGCGCCTATCTCGCCGGCCGCGCCCGGGTCGAGGAACCCCGGCCCGCCGAGCCCCCGGGTGAGCACTGGCTGGAGCTGCTGGGGGCCCGGGAGCACAACCTGCAGGAGGTGGACCTGCGCGTCCCCCTCAACCGGCTGGTCTGCCTCACCGGGGTCAGCGGCTCGGGCAAGTCCACCCTGCTGCGCGACGTGCTCCACCCGGCGCTGCGCCAGCGCAAGGGCGAGCCCACCGAGGCCCCCGGCGCTCATGACGAAATCCGGGGCTTCGAGGCTCTCACCGGCGTGGTGCTGGTGGACCAGTCCCCCATCGGCCGCACCACCCGCTCCAACCCGGCCAGCTACGTAGGCGCCCTGAAGCCCATCCGGGAAGCCTTCGCCGCCCAGCCCCTGGCCCGGGAGCGCGGCTATAGCGCCGGCACCTTCAGCTTCAACTCCGGCGGCGGGCGCTGCCCGGCCTGCTCGGGCAACGGCTTCGAGCATGTGGAGATGCAGTTCCTGAGCGACGTCTACCTGCGCTGCCCGGAGTGCGACGGCAAGCGCTTCCGCGACGAAGTGCTGGAGATCACCCTGGCGCCGCCGGCCGGCCAGGACGGCCTGCCGCTGTCCATGGCCGAGGTGCTGGAGCTCACCGTCACCGAGGCGCTTTCCTTCTTCGCCGGCCAGGCGGAGGTGGGCCGGCGCCTGGAACCGCTGCAGGCGCTGGGTCTGGGCTACCTGCGCCTGGGCCAGCCGGTGCCGACGCTCTCCGGCGGCGAGGCCCAGCGCCTCAAGCTGGCGGG
>CAZAQB010000180.1:0-1652 GCA_964487155.1 uncultured Ectothiorhodospiraceae bacterium | reverse complement strand
GAAGGCCCGCCGGCGGAGCTGGAGCGCGCCGACAGCCACACCGGCGCCGCCCTGGCCGCCTACCGGGTGGCGGCGCCGCCGGCGTCGGCAGACCAGGTGCGGGACGCCGCCCCGCCCCCCACCGCGCGGCCCGACATCCATATCCACCACGCCCGGGAGCACAACCTGCAGGGGGTGGACGTCACCATCCCCCGGGACCGGCTCACGGTGATCACCGGGGTGTCGGGATCAGGCAAGAGCACGCTCGCCTTCGACATCCTGTTCAACGAGGGCCAGCGCCGCTACCTGGAGTCCCTCAACGCCTACGCCCGGCAGTTCGTGCAGCCGGCGGCCCGCCCGGACGTGGACGCCATCTTCGGCATCCCGCCCACGGTGGCCATCGAGCAGCGCACCAGCCGGGGCGGCTGGCGCAGCACCGTGGCGACGCTGACCGAGATCCATCACTTCCTGCGGCTGCTGTTCGTGCGTCTGGGCCGCCAGCACTGCCCGGCGTGCCGGGTACCCATCGACGCCCTGGAGCCGGAGGCCATCCGGGCGCGGCTGCTGCGGGAGTACCGCGGCCGGGAGCTGGACCTGCTCGCACCCCTCGTCACCGCCCGCAAGGGCATCTACCCGGAACTCGCGGCCTGGGCCGCCGGCCGGGGGTACAAGGAGCTGCGGGTGGATGGCGAGTTCACCCCCACCGACTCCTGGCCGCGGCTGGACCGCTTCCGCGAGCACGACATCGAGCTGCCGGTGGCGCGGCTGCGGGTGGCGCCGGCCCAGGAAGAATCCCTGGCGGAGGCCCTGGCCCAGGCGCTGCGCTACGGCCAGGGCACGGTGCGGGTGGCGCCGGCGGCCGGCGGCGACGAACGGGTGCTGTCCACCCGGCGGGCCTGCCCGAAATGCGGCCGGGGTTTCCCCGAACCGGACCCGCGGCTGTTCTCGTTCAACTCCCGCCACGGCTGGTGCCCCGGCTGCCACGGCACCGGCCTGGCCGGCGCGGCCGGGGACGAAGACGACGCCGAGCCCGGCGAGCCGACCCCCTGCCCCGACTGCGGCGGCCGGCGCTTGCGCCCGGAGGCCCTGGCGGTGGATCTCTGGCAACGGGACATCGCCCGGGTCACGGCGGACAGCGTCACGGCGGCGGCGGCCTGGTTCGATGCCCTGCAGCCGGCGGGCCGGGAGGCCGAGGTGGCCCGGGACGTGCTGCCGGAGATCCGCCACCGGCTGCGCTTTCTGGAGGAAGTGGGCCTGGGCTACCTGACCCTGGACCGGGCCGCGCCGACGCTCTCCGGCGGCGAGGCCCAGCGCATCCGCCTCGCCGCCCAGCTGGGCTCCAACCTGCAGGGGGTGTGCTACGTGCTGGACGAGCCCACCATCGGCCTGCACCCCCGGGACAACCGCATGCTGCTCGGCACCCTGCAGCGGCTGGAGGGCAAGGGCAACACCATCGTCGTCGTGGAGCACGACGAGGAGACCATCCGCCGGGCGGAGCACGTCATCGACCTGGGCCCTGGCGCCGGCAGCCACGGCGGCCGGGTGGTGGCGGACGGCAATGTGGAGACCCTGCTGCGCCACCCCGACTCGGTCACCGGCCGCTACCTGGCCCAGCCCCTGCCCCATCCGCTGCTGGGCCGGCGCCGCGAGCGCCCCGCCGAGCACGCCCTGGG
>CAZAQB010000179.1:0-6473 GCA_964487155.1 uncultured Ectothiorhodospiraceae bacterium | reverse complement strand
GCAGGCCGTCGTCCTCCAGACGCACCCACTCATGGCTCTCGGTGTATCGCAGATCGTCGGGTATTTCGCTCATGGACTTCTCCCCTCAGTGCTCCATGGAACTGGACCGGGCCGGGTCGTCCCCCGTGGCGCGGTGTCTCGTCGAAGGACCGCCCCCGGCGGGTTGCGTCACACGCAGACTCGGCCCTGCCGCACGAAGGGCGGATCCACCCGGCGGGCGGGCTGCCAGCGGCCCCGGATCTCTACCTCCGCCTGTTCCCCAGCGCCGGCATCCACCCGCGCCAGGCCCACCGACCCCCCCACCGTAGGGGCGAAACTGCCGCTGGTCACCATGCCGGCGGACTCGCCGCAGCGCACTCTCTGGCCGGCTCGCATCACCCCGCGCCCCTCCAGTACCAGCCCCACCCGCTGGCGGGGCACCCCGGCGGCGCGCTGCGCTTCCAGGGCAGCGCGGCCGATGAACAGCCGATCCCGCGGCTCCCAGGCGACGGTCCAGGCGAGGCCGCTCTCCAGCGGGGTGGTCTCCGGATCCATGTCCTGGCCGTAGAGATTGAGGCCGGCCTCCAGGCGCAGGGTGTCCCGGGCTCCCAGGCCGCACGGGACGGCGCCGGCGCCCAGCAGTGCATCCCAGAGGTCCACGGCGTCGTCGTCCGGGCATAGTATCTCCAGGCCGTCCTCGCCGGTGTAGCCGGTGCGCGAGACGAACAGCTCGCCCACCTCCGCGCCGCGGAAGGGCTTCAGGGCGCCGGCGGCCTCGGCCCCGGGCAGCACCCCGAGGGCCAGTTGCCAGGCCCGGGGGCCCTGGACCGCCAGCAGCGAGTGGCCGTCGCAGGCCTCCACCGCGGTGTCAAAGCCCTCAGCCTGGCGGCGAAACCAGTCAATGTCCTGCTCCGCGGTGGCGGCATTGACCACCGCCAGGAAACGCTCGGCCTGCAGACGGAACACGATCAGGTCGTCCAGCACGCCGCCGTCCTCGTTCAGAATGCAGCCGTAGAGCCCGCCGCCGTCCTCCCGGATACGGGCCACGTCGTTGGCCAGCAGCCGGCGCAGCGCGGCCTCGCTACCGGGGCCCCGGAAGCACACCGCGCGCATGTGGGAGACGTCGAACACTCCGGCGCCGCGGCGCACGGCGTGGTGCTCCTCGATCTGGGAGCCGTAGTGCAGCGGCATCTCCCAGCCGGCGAAGTCCACCAGTCGGGCGCCGGCCTCCTGATGGCGCTGGTGCAGGGCGGTGCGCTTGAGCATCGGCGGCCTCGATCAGACTTTGGGACGCGGTGCGGATCCCACCGCGGCCATCGCACCCTACTATAGGCGAGGTCGGGAAACCTACCGGCGGGGGGCAGCCGGGTACCGAGTCCTATTGCGCTGGGTTTCGCATGCTCAACCCAGCCTGCGACGGCTGCGGCCAGCCGCCCTCCAACCCGCCTCGCGCCCCCCGGCGCTAAAGCCGCACCCGGCCATCGACGCCGAGCCCCGTCGCCTGGCGCATGAACTCCCGCTTCACCGGCGCCAGGGCGTCGGTGAGCTGGAAGCCAGCGCTGCGCAGCCGTGCCAGCCAGGGATCGGCATCCACGAACAGCCGGTGAAACCCCTCCATGGCCCACTGCATGGTGAGGTTGTCCTCCCGCCGCCGGCGCTGGTAGGCGCGCAGGCCCCGGGGACCGCCGGGGTCCCGCCCGGCGGCGGCCGCGCGGCGCAGCTCTTCGGCCAGCACGGCGGCATCCCGGAATCCCAGGTTGACGCCCTGGCCGGCCAGCGGGTGGATCACGTGGGCGGCGTCTCCTACCAGGGCGAGCCGGTCGCCGGTGTAGCGCTTGGCGTGCAGGCGGCGCAGGGGGAAGGCGGCCCGGGGACCGCAGTTCACCACCTGGCCCAGCGGGGCGCCGCTGGCCCGGGTGAGAGCCTCGATGAAGCGGGCCCGGGGCCACTCCAGCCGCTCCCGGGCGTCGGCCTCGGGCAGCGACCAGACAATGGAGCAGCCGCCGCCCGCCAGGGGCAGCAGGGCCAGCGGGCCACCGGGCAGGAACACCTGGCGGGCCGTGCCGCTGTGGGGGCGCTCGCAGTCGATCGCGGCCACCAGTCCCTGCTGCTGGTAGCCCCGGCCGGAGACCGGAATCTGCGCCAGTTCCCGCACCGTGGAGCCCGCCCCGTCGGCGCCCACCAGCAGCCGGGTGTGCAGCCGCCGGCCGTCCGCCAGCGTTAGCTCCAGGCCCGCCGGGCGAGCGCTCCAGGCCTCCACCCGGGCGGGAAACAGCAGGCTGGTGTCGGGGTCGCAGCCGAGCCGGTCCAGCAGCGCCGTCTGCACCAGGCTGTTCTCCACGATGTGGCCCAGCAGCGCCGTGCCCAGATCGGCGGCGTCGAACTCCACCTGGCCGCCGCCCACGGCGTCCCGCACCCGGATTCGGTGGAACGCCCCGGTGCGCCCGCCGGCGATGGCGTCCCAGGCCTGCCATTCCTGGAGCAGAGCCTGGCTGGCCAGGTTCAGGGCGCTCACTCGCAGGTCGAAGGCGCCGCCGCGCCAGCGCTCCGGCGGCCGGGCATCCAGTACCGCCAGGCGCAGGCCGCTGCCGCGCAACGCGGCGGCCAGGCCCAGGCCCACCATGCCGGCCCCGGCGATGACCAGGTCGTAGTCCGGCCGGCTCACGCCGCGCCCTCGGCCAGCGGCAGGCCCCGGGCCAGCCGGGGCAGGGGAGCGGCTCGGCCCATGGCGAGCCGGGCGAAGGCGCGTCGGGCCGGCGGCACGCGGTCCAGTGCCAGCAGCGCCGCCGAGCGCAGCGGCGCCAGGGGCGCGAGGCCGCCGAAACCGCGCACCAACACGTCGGTGAAGCCCATGGTGCGGCGCAGGTCGGCCCGTGCCTCGTGCTGGTACTCCTCCAGCGGGCCCGCCGCGCCGGGATCGGTGCCGGCGATGGCGGCTTGGTGGAGCGCCTCCGCCAGCCGGGCCACGTCGCGCAGGGCCAGGTTGAAACCCTGGCCGGCCACCGGGTGCAGGGTGTGGGCCGCATTGCCCAGCAGCACCGCCCGGGGTGCCGTGAGGCGTTCCGCCTGCAGGGCCCGCAGCGGGTAGGCGCTGCGCGCGCCCACCTGCAGCAGCCGGCCCAGGCGCCAGCCGAAGCGCCGCTGGACATCGGTCCGGAAGGCCGCGTCGTCCAGGGCCAGCACGGCCTCCAGCTGGTCCCGGGGCAGGCTGCGCACCAGGGCACAGCGGCCCGCGGTGAGCGGCAGCAGGGCCAGTGGCCCGTCGGCGGTGAAGCGCTCGAAGGCGGTACCCTGGTGGTCCCTGGCCGGCGTGAGGTTGGCGATCACCGCCGCCTGACCGTAGTTGCGCTGGCGTACGGCGATGCCGAGACCGCGGCGAGTGGCGGAGTCGGCGCCGTCGGCCACCACCAGCAGGCGGGCGCGCAGGGTGGTGCCGTCCTCCAGCCGGGCCTCGATGAACTCGTCTCCGGCCTCCACCCGGGCTACTGCTGCCGGGCAGTGGCGCTGCAGGTTGGCCTGGGAGGCCAGCAACGGGGCCAGGGCGGCGCCGATGCAGCGGTTGGGTACCACGTGGCCCAGGGCGTCGAGGCCGTGGTCCTGCGCTCGCAGTCGGGTAAAGCCGAAGCCGCCCCGTTCGGAGACGTGGATGCGGCGGATGGGTGCGGCCTCCGGCGAAATGGCCGGCCAGGCGCCTAGGGCCTGGAACACGCCGCGGCTGGTGGGGGCCAGGGCGGTGCACCGATCATCGAAGCTGGGCTGGGCGGGGCTGCCGGGGGCGAGCGGTTCCACCAGGGCCAGGGACAGGGAGGAGTGGGCCAGGGCCACCGCCAGGGACGAACCCACCAGACCGCCGCCCACCACCAGGACATCGACAGGCTCGCTCACTTGCTGCCTTCCCGCACGGCCGCCTCCACGTCCTCCGGGCGTTTCGGCGCCTCGGCGCTCAACACCTGCGGCTCGCCCCGGGTGACTGCCACGTCGTCCTCGATGCGCACGCCGATGTTCCACCAGCGCTCCTCCACGTCGCTGGCGCCGGCGGCGATGTACAGGCCCGGCTCGACGGTGAGCACCATGCCGGGCTCCAGCTCGCGCCACTGGCCGTCGATGCGGTACTCGCCGACGTCGTGCACGTCCAGGCCCAGCCAGTGGCCGGTGCGGTGCGGGAAGAAGCGCCGGTAGCTCTCGGTCTCCAGGGCCTCCTCGCGGCTGCCGGCAAGCAGGCCCAGCTCCAGCAGTCCGTCCACCAGCACGTCGGTGGCCGCCTCGTGGGGACGGTTCCAGTGCTGCCCCACCTGGACGGCGCCGATGGCCGCGGTCTGGGCGGCCAGCACCAGCTCGTAGACGGCCCGCTGCTCGGCGCTGAAGCGGCCGTTGACGGGGAACGTGCGGGTCACGTCGGAGGCGTAGCCGTCCAGCTCCACGCCGGCATCGATGAGCAGCAGGTCGCCGTCCACCAGCGGGGCGTCGTTGCGGATGTAGTGCAGCACGCAGGCATTGGCGCCGCCGCCCACGATGGGCGGATAGGCGGGGCCGCCGCCGTGGCGGCGGAACTCTGCCAGCAGTTCCGCCTCCACTTCATACTCCCGGCGGCCGGGGCGGGCGGCCGCCATGGCGCGGCGGTGGGCCCCGGCGCTGACCCGGGCGGCGCGGGCCATGACGTCCAGCTCGGCGCGGTCCTTGATCAGGCGCATCTCGTGGAGCAGGTGCTCCAGGGCGATGAACTCACCGGGGGCCCGGGCGCCGCTGCGCACCTTCTCGCGCACCTGGTTGACCCAGCCGAAAAGCTGCTGGTCGAACTCCGGGTGGCGGCCGATGCTGAAATGGACCCGGCCCCGGCCCTCCAGCAGCCCGGGCAGGATGTCGTCGATGTCGTCGATGGGGAAAGCGTCGTCGGCGCCGTACTCGGACACCGCCCGCTCCTGGCCGACGATCTCCCCGTCCCAGAGCTCCCGCTGGGGCTCGCGCTCCCGGCAGAACAGGATGAATTCACCCTGCGCGCGCCCGGGCACCAGCACGGCCACGGCGTCCGGCTCCGGAAAGCCGGTCAGGTACAGCAGGTCGCTGTCCTGGCGGTAGGGATGGAACACATCCCGGTTGCGCCGCTGCTCGGGGGCGGCGGCGAGGATGGCGATGCCTTCGTCGCCCATCAGCCGCATCAGCTCCTGGCGGCGCTTTGCGTGCTCGCTGGCAGCCATGGTCTGTCCCGTCCGGTGGCCGGCCATGCCGGCGTCAGTGGTGTCTGGAGGGTGGTGGTTTGGCCGGATTCCGGTCTCGGAGTTCCCGCAGCAGCAGTGTCCCGACCCGGGCATACTCCAGCAACTCGGTGTAATCCGCTTCCGGCGCCGGCGCTTCGGCGCCGGCCGTATCGAGGCGGCTGAACTGCGCCAGGTCCGCCATGAACTCCGCCGCTTCCGGTGCCGCCGCCCGCTCCTCGTCAAGCCCGCCCAGGGCCAGGCCGGCGAGCATGCCCCGGCTCCAGTCGCGCAGCGCGGCCAGGCGCTCGGGCAGGGGCGCCTCGTCCGGCGGCAGCAGGGGCTGGAAGCCCATCTCGGGGTCGTCCAGGGCCTGCCGGGTCGCCTGGTAGGTGCTGTCCAGGCTCTCCAGGCAGCGCCGGGCCGCCGCGCCCCGTGGAGCGGTGCCGTCCAGTACCCGCGCGATCCAGGGAGCCGGCTGCGCCGACCCGGCGCACAGCATGCCGCACAGCAGCCCCTGGGCCTCGGCGGCGGAAACAGCGGCCGCCACCTCGTCCAGCGCCTGCTGCAGTTCGGCGTGCTCGCGCGCCAGTGCGGAGGAGTGCGCAGTCTTCACGACCGTGAATGCTAGCATCTTGGCAGCGACGGGGCGGACCGCGTTGACCTGCTCTGCAGCGCGCTCTATATTCGACTATAGTCTCCAAGGGGCTGGGCAAGTGTCTGATTCTCTTGCTGAACAACTGACGGGTCTGGAGCAGCGCGTGGACGGCCTGCTGCGGCTCTGCCAGCGTTTGCAGCAGGAGAACGCCATGTTGCGCCGCTCCCAGGAGAGCCTCAATTCGGAGCGGGCCGCGCTGATGGAGAAGAACGAGGTGGCGCGCTCTCGCATCGAGGCCATGATCAGCCGCCTCAAAGCCATGGAACATTAGCCCAGAAGGTTTGGACCCCGGGAGGCAGCCTGACATGTCCCAGCCGGTGAAGGTCACCATCCTCGACCGGGAGTACCTGGTTGCCTGTCCCGACGAACAGCGCAGCAGCCTGTTGGCCTCCGCCGACCTGCTTGACCGCCGCATGCGGGAGATCCGGGACTCCGGCAAGGTGGTGGGGCTGGAGCGCATTGCGGTGATGGCGGCGCTGAACATCACTCACGAATTGATGGAGGCCCGCAGCGAGTGCGACGACGCCGGTGAGGCGCGCCGCCGGTTGCAGCGCCTGGATGCCCGGCTGGCGGCGGCCCTGGACGAGCAGGGCTAGCAGCCTGTCGGACTTAGGGATGATCTACTGCGGCGGCGGCAAACGGGG
>CAZAQB010000178.1:0-6479 GCA_964487155.1 uncultured Ectothiorhodospiraceae bacterium | reverse complement strand
GCCCGTAGGCGAGAGGATTCTGCATGGATCGACCTCCCTCGGCCGGATTGCAGGTGTCATTGATGCCTGGGACTCTACCTGACTCCGACATCATGTTGCGTCGCAAAATTCCATGCTGAGGGACATTTCACGTTTCGGTCATCAGGGAGGGGCCCCGCCAGCGTCCCTGGATCCGCCGGGCCACCGGCGGCGCGGCCCGCTACGCGATGCCGGCATGCCGCCTGCCGGCATCCGGTGGATTACGGCGAGGCGAAGTGTAAAGCTTCCGGCGTTGCACCCTCGCCGCCTGGTGGTTTATAAGAGCGGCCATTAGATGCCGCACCTGCGGTTCCCTCCACGCATCTGGTGGACACAAGGACGTGGCGACTCCGGACGCCTCCCCGGCGCACATCCATCCGAGCCCCAGCAGCGCCCTGCAATGCCTGGCGGTCGTCGCCCGATTGCACCGGGTTGCCGCCGACCCCCAGCAACTGCATCGCGAATTCGCCAGCTCAGAGCGCGCCGTCGATGCCACGACGGTGGTCCGGGCGGCCCGCTCCCTGGGGCTCAAGGCCCGCCAGATTCGAACCAGCCTGGAGCGACTGTCGCGCTCTCCGCTGCCGGCCATCTGCCCGCTGTGGGACGGCGCCATGGTTGTCCTCGCCCGGGTTGGGGATGATCAGGTTCTCATTCAGGACCCCCGGGAGCCGCGGCCCCAGGCAATGGGCCTAAAGGAATTCCAGACTCGCTGGGCCGGCCGTCTGATTCTGATCACGCGCCGGGCGGGCGACGACAATTCGCTGCGCAAATTCGATATCTCCTGGTTCCTGCCGGCTCTCAAGCGCTACCGGCGGCTGTTTGCCGAAGTGCTGCTGGCATCGTTCTTCCTTCAGCTCTTCGCCCTCGCCACGCCGCTGTTCTTCCAGGTGGTGGTGGACAAGGTGCTGGTGCATCAGGGCCTGACCACCCTCGACGTCCTTGCCATCGGCTTCCTGGTGGTGGCGAGCTTCGATGTGCTGTTGGGCGGGCTGCGCACCTACCTGTTCTCCCACACCACCAATCGGGTGGACGTGGAACTGGGCGCCAAGCTCTACCGTCATCTGCTGGCGCTGCCCATGTCCTACTTCGAGGCCCGGCGGGTGGGTGATTCGGTGGCGCGGGTTCGGGAGCTGGACACCATCCGGGACTTCATCACCGGCTCGGCCCTGACCCTGGTGATCGACCTGCTGTTCACGGTGGTGTTCCTGGCCGTGATGTATGCCTACAGCCCGGTGCTGTTCGCGGTGGTGGCAGGAAGCATCCCCTTGTACGTGCTGCTCTCGGTGCTGGTGACGCCCGTGTTGAGGGGCCGACTGAACGAGAAGTTCCGCCGCGGTGCGGAGAACCAGGCCTTCCTGGTGGAGAGCGTCACCGGCATCGAGACGGTCAAGGCGCTGGCCGTCGAGCCCCAGATGCGCAATCGGTGGGAGGAGCAACTCGCGGGCTATGTGCGGGCCAGCTTCCGGGCCGCCAACCTCGGCAACATCGCCAATCAGGCGGCCAGCTACATCAACAAGATCGCCACCCTGCTGATCCTCTGGATCGGGGCGCGGCTGGTCATCGAGGGCCAGCTCACTGTGGGCCAGCTCGTCGCGTTCAACATGCTGGCCGGGCGGGTCAGCGGCCCTATCCTGAGGCTGGTCCAGCTCTGGCAGGACTTCCAGCAGGCCGGCATCTCGATCCAGCGCCTCGGCGATATTCTCAACACCCCTGCCGAGCCGGGCTTCAACCCCAACCGCGCAACCCTGCCCCGGGTGCGGGGCGACGTGCGTCTGGAGCAGGTCACCTTCCGCTACCGGCCCGACGGCCCCGAGGTGCTCAAGGATCTGACCCTGGAGGGCCGCGCCGGCGAGGTCATCGGTCTGGTGGGGCGCTCCGGCTCCGGCAAGAGCACCATCACCAAGTTGATCCAGCGCCTGCACAGCCCCGAGTCTGGGCGGGTGCTGGTGGATGGCGTCGACCTGCGGCTGGTGGATACCGCCTGGCTACGCCGGAATATCGGCGTCGTGCTCCAGGAAAACCGCCTGTTCAATCGCAGCGTGCGGGAGAACATCGCCCTGGCCGATCCCGGCCTGCCCATGGAGCGCGTGATGGCTGCCGCCCGGCTTGCGGGCGCCCACGAATTCATCCTGGAGCTCCCCGAGGGCTATGACACCGTCGTGGGGGAGCAGGGCGCCAATCTCTCCGGCGGCCAGCGCCAGCGCATCGCCATCGCCCGGGCCCTGATCACCGACCCCCGGATCCTGATCTTCGATGAGGCCACCAGCGCCCTGGACTACGAGTCCGAGCGCATCATCCAGCGCAACATGGCGCGCATCGTGCGCGGCCGCACGGTCTTCATCATTGCCCACCGGCTGACGGCAGTGCGCCAGGCCCATCGCATCGTGGTCATGGAGCGCGGTCGCATCATCGAGCAGGGCAGTCACGACGAGCTGCTGGCAGCGGGCGGCCAGTACGCCCGGCTGCTGGCCATGCAGAACAGCGACCTCGACCTGAGCGCTGACGAGCCGCCTGGCGCGGTGGCCCAGGGCGTGGAGCGCTGAAGGTGCCCGAGCATACGGACCGGTTGCCGCCGAGCAAGGCAATGACAGGTCAAGCGCCAAGGGAGTGAGAGAGCGTCTTATGGCGAACAAGGCTGAGGGGCGCGCCGAGCTGGAGTTCCTGCCGGCGGCACTGGAAGTGGAGTCCACCCCGCCGTCACCGGTGGGCCGAGCCATCACCTGGGCCATCGTGGCCTTCGTCACCCTGGGGGTCGTGTGGGCGTCCCTGGGGGAGCTGGACGTGGTCGCGGTGGCCCGGGGCAAGCTGGTCCCCACCGCTCGGGTCAAGGTCATCCAGCCCATGGAGCTGGCCACCGTCAAGGCCATCCATGTGGCGGAGGGAACGCAGGTGGCCGCCGGTGACCCATTGATAGAGCTCGACGCCACCCTGAGCCAGGCCGATCTGGAGCGCGCCCGAGCCGAACTTCTGGCGACCCGATTGGAGGCTGTGCGGTTGCGGGCTCTGCTCTCCGCCACGGAGGCGGCGGCGGGAGCGACACCGCCCGAGCCCCCATGGCCGGACACCGCCAGCGCCAGCCAGCGCCTGCAGCAGCGCCTGCTGTTCCTGAGCGAGCTGGACGAATACCGGGCGCGGATTGCCACCGCCGCCGCCGAGATCCGCCGAGCCCGCGCCGAGCGGCTCACCGCCCGGCACGAGATCCAGCGTATCGAGGCCACCCTGCCCCTGGTCACCGAACGCGCCGAGGCCATCGGCGCCCTGGCCGAGCGCCAGCTCGCCGCCCATCACCAGTACCTGGAGCTGGAACAGCAACGCCGGGAACAGGCCGGGCAGAAGACCACCCTGGAGGCCCGCCTCCAGGAGCTCGAGGCCGCCATCGCCCAGTATGAGGGCCAGCGCGCCGCCCTTCGCAGCCAGTTCCGCCGCGAGCGCCTGGCGGCGCTGGCCGAGGCCGAGCAGCGCATCGCTGCTCTTTCGGAAGAACTGCAAAAGGCCCAGCTCCGTGCCGCGTGGCAGACCCTGCGCGCTCCCATCGCCGGGCGCGTCCACCAGCTTGCCGTGCACACCGTGGGCGGGGTGGTGGAACCCGCCCAGGAGCTGATGCGCATTGTGCCGCTAGAGGGCGGCCTGGAAGTCGAGGCCATGCTGCCCAACAAGGACGTCGCCTTCGTCCATCCCGGCCAGCAGGCCACCGTCAAGCTCGACACCCTGCCGTTCACCCGATACGGCACCGTCGAGGCCACCGTACGCAAGATCTCCGGCGACGCCGTGGCGGACGAGCAGATCGGGCTGGTGTTCCCTCTGCACGCCGAGCTGGCCTTGGCCCGCATCGCAGTCGGGGGCCGGGAGTTCCAGCTCGCCCCCGGCATGGCCGTTGCGCTGGAAGTGGCGACCGGCAAGCGACGGGTCATCGAGTATCTGCTGGATCCGGTGCTCAAGGGGCTGGATGAGGCTTTGGAGGAAAGGTGACCTGAGCAATTCTCGGTGGCCGCTTTTCCTTACTTGCTGCCAGCATGGCTACTGATGGAATCAGGTAACCGCATGGCAGTGGAATATCTCTGTTTCGCTGAAAAGGGCTAAAACGGGAAATTGTAGTCCTTTTTACGGGTCGGAAACTAACCAAATGGCGAGGGGCGATGTATATTGAAGTCCGGTTTCGGTGCTTGCTAAGTAGGTTTCTTTTAGTGCTCGGCCTTCTGGGGTCCACGCAAATCGCGATAGCTGGCAAATATTCGTATCCGGAGTTTCTGCCGGTTCTTGCTGACGAAGCCCGAGCAATACTTAAGAAACACGGCATGCCAGTAAAGTTTGACAGGTCTAATCCGTGGCTTTTTGTCGCCGGGACGCCAGGTAATTACACACTTAAGTTCCATAGGGCCGATGAAATTCCGAGGCGGGCGGTACTGGATATCATAGGGTTGTGCATGGAGGCGTTCGAGAAAAGAGGTCGGAAAGAACGATTTCGTATCGTGATGTATCGAGAGACGCACGAAGAGTGGCGGAAGTCGCTCTTCTTGGGGATTGGTATTCTTACATTTTTAGAGCCCGTTATTGAAGTCGCCATAGGGAGAGAAAGGTAATGAGCGGATACACGGTAGAGGTGCGTTCCGGTGTTTTAACAGACAGTCACAATATCCACACGTGGCTTCATATAACCAAGCCGGATGGCAGTGAGGAAGCCTGGGGATTCTATCCGGAGCGCGACAGTTTGGGTAATATAATCTACGGCGAAGGGGATGTGCGGGAGGAAAGCACATCGTCGGATTTCAGTGGCACGAGCGGCCCACTGAATCTGACGGCGGAGCAGTATGGTGCTCTAACGAATGATATTCGCAATATGGACCAGGCTCCGCCGCCGTATTCGTTGTTTGCGCTCCCGGGAGGCATGCAATGTAGCATGTGGGCTGTGGATGCGCTTCGAGGTATAGGAGTAGTTCCCGATGCAATTTCGCCGACCGCCACGCCCGAATGGATTCCATTGCTGGATAGCCTGATCTGGAATCCTATTACGCAGTCGCTGGGATTCAATATCAGCGAAGGCGTCAACGGTTGGTTGCAGCAAGCCATCAACTGGACACCGCCCCGCCGCGACCCCCTGATGCTGGATCTCGACGGCGACGGTGTCGAGACGACTCCGGTAGTAGCCGGGGCAAGCGGTGTCTTCGACCACGACGGTGACGGCATCGCCACCGGCACCGGCTGGGTCGGGGCCGATGATGGCCTGCTGGTGCTGGACCGCAATGCCAATGGCACTATCGACAATGGCAGCGAACTTTTCGGCGACTCGAGCCCGACGGCCGATGGCACCGCCGCCCACGGCTTTGCCGCCCTGTCCGACCTGGACAGCAACGCCGATGGCCGCATCACCGCCGCCGATTCAGGTTTCGCCGGGCTGCGGGTCTGGCAGGACGCCAACGGCAATCGCCAGACCGACGCCGGCGAACTCCACACCCTGGACGAGCTGGGCATCGGCGCGCTGAACCTCGCCTACGAGGATGTCAACCAGAACCTGGGGGGCGGCAACACCCTCGCCCAGCTCGGCAGCTTCACGTATGCCGACGGCCGCGCGGGGGTCATGGGCGACGTCAACCTGGCGGAGGACCCTTTCCACCGCGCATATCAAAACCCGCTGGAGGTAACGGCTAGGGCCGCCGCCCTGCCGGACATGCACGGCTCAGGAAGGGTGCGCGATCTGCGTGAAGCGGCCAGCCTCAGCGCCGATCTGGCCAGTGTCCTGGAGAGCTACGCCGCGGCCGGCACCAAAGCCGAACAATCGGCTTTGCTTGATGAGCTCGTGATGGCGTGGAGCGAAACCAGCACGATGGCAACCAGCATCGAAGTGAGTACCATTCGCTCGTCCAGGTTCGTGGCGGGTGTGCCGGGCAGTCCTACGCTTGAGGGATCAACGGACCGCCACGTTTCCAACGAGCTTACGGCGATTGAGGAGTTCGCCGCTGACAACCCTGAAACATTCGCGCGCCTTCAGGCTTTAGAGCGATTCGGCGGCAATAATTTTTTGGAGGGGTTTCTGCGGCTTGGTGTGTGGAGCACTGTGGGCACACAGGTGTGGGGCGTAACCATACTCCCCCAGCAAATGGCATTGTTCGATCAAGCTTGGAATGAGCTTCGCGAGTCAGTCTACCAGGGCCTGCTGCTTCAGACGCGCCTGAGACCTCTAGTTGAGGCCATCAGCCTGCAGCTAGTTGATGGCGCGCTGGCCCTGGATTTCTCGGCGGTGGAGGCCGAAGCCAGTGCGCGAATCGCGCTGGATGCCAAGAACGGGCTCATCGACTTCCTCGAATTCACGGATCTGCGCGGCAGCGCCCTCGGCGAGGCCGGCTGGGACGCCTGGAGCTTTCTGGGCGACACGCTTCGCAGCACGCGGTTGGGCGCCGAAGCCCAGGCGCTGCTCGACGAGCGCAACCTGAGCTACCTGACCGCCGCGCAGACCACCCTCAGTG
>CAZAQB010000177.1:0-6496 GCA_964487155.1 uncultured Ectothiorhodospiraceae bacterium | reverse complement strand
GCACCGATGTGGATCAGCCCCGGAATCTGGCCAAATCGGTGACGGTGGAGTAGCGGCGAGGCATACCCTGGCTTGTTGACTAGCAGTCTGTCGGACTTAGGGATGATCTACTGCGGCGGCGGCAAACGGGGCTCTTTTTCCGCTCCTTTTCGTCAAATAGCACCCACTATTCTCCTCAAATGAGCGAAAAAACTGCCTCCGTTTCCCACTCGCCTCGCTACGACCCCCTAAGTCCGACAGGCTGCTAGTGGCCACGTTGCCGGGCCCAAGTAACGCACTTATCGTGCTAACCGGGGCGCGACCGATCCACCGGCACCACTGCTGGCGGGCCCAGCATGGCCGTGGCTGACTACTACAACGACAACGCCGCCGCCTACTCCGATGCGACCGTCGGTGTGGACATGAGTGGCCTGCGCGCCCGCTTTCTGACCCACATCCCTGAGCATGGACACATTCTGGACGCCGGCTGCGGGTCTGGTCGGGACAGCCGGGCTTTCATTGATAACGGCTACCGCGTCACCGCGTTCGACGCCTCAACGCAGATGGCTCAATTGGCCAGTGCATACATTGGTCAGTCCGTCGCGGTCCTGCGTTTTCAGGACGCCGTCTGGACCGAACGCTTCGACGGCATCTGGGCCTGTGCCAGCCTGCTGCACGTGTCCCGCCAGGAGCTGAGTGATGTACTCCGGCGACTTGCCCGGGCATTGAAACCCGGCGGTGCCATGTACGTGTCGTGGAAGTACGGCAATCAGGAGCGGGACGTGGCCGGCCGGCACTTCACGGACCTGGACGAATCCGGGCTGGATATACTGTTGGATCAGGTGCCCGATCTCCACTGCCTGGAGCATTGGATCGGCAGCGATCACCGCGCGGAACGTTCCCAGGAACGCTGGCTCAATGCGCTCCTGGGCAAGAGCTGAAGAGCCATGCCGCGTTATCTGGTGACCGGCGGCATAGATGACCCTCTCCTGCCGCAATTGGAACGGGAGATTCACAACGCTACCGAAGTCGATGTCGCGGTGGCGTTCATCAAGCACAGCGGGCTGGAGCTGATTTTCGACGCGCTGGTGGACGCAGTCAGCTACCGCAAAGCCGCCCTGCGACTGCTCACCAGTGACTACCTGGACGTGACCGACCCCCACGCGCTGCGCAGCCTGATGTTGCTCAAGGAACGCGGTGCGGACGTTCGAATCTTCGAAGCCGGCACCGACAGCTTTCATCTCAAATCGTACATTTTCGTGCGCAGCCTGGACGGCGCGGTGGTCCATGGCAGCGCTTATGTGGGCTCCAGCAACCTCAGCCGCAAGGCGCTAACGGATGGACTGGAATGGAACTACCGGGTAGCCCGGACGGATGACACAGATTCACAAGCAGCCGAGCGCTTCCGCGAGGTGCGGGAGCAATTCGACATGCTTTTCGCCAGGCCCCGTGTCATCCCCCTCGATTACGGTTGGATCGAGGCCTACGAGCGGCGCCGTCAGCCGCCACCCCAGGCGGTGGAGCCGGGCAGTGACGACAGTGAACCGCTGCCCGCCGCGCCCGACGCCGTTCAGACCCAGGCCCTCGCCGCGCTGCGAGAAACTCGTGAGGACGGCTATTGCCGCGGCCTGGCGGTCATGGCGACCGGCCTCGGCAAGACGTATCTGGCCGCCTTCGATGCCGACCAGATGCATTCGGCCCGCGTGCTGTTCGTGGCCCACCGCGAAGAAATACTGCTTCAGGCGGAAGAGACGTTCCAGCGCGTACTGCCCAACAATCGGGTCGGCTACTACAGCGGGCGGAAGAAGGACAGCGGCGTGGAGCTGCTGTTCGCCTCCGTCCAGACCCTGGGGCGGGGTCACCACCTGGAGCAGTTCGCCGCCGATCACTTCGACTACATCGTGGTGGACGAATTCCACCACGCCTCAGCGCCCACCTACCGCCGGCTACTGCAGCACTTCACACCCCGCTTTCTGCTGGGGCTGACGGCGACGCCGGATCGCACGGACCAGTCGGACATCCTCTCCCTCTGCGACGACAACCTGGTCTTCAATTACGACCTGTTCCGCGCCATCGACGGCGGCTGGCTGTGCCCGTTCACCTACCACGGCATCTACGACGAGCAGGTGGACTACGAAGAGATTCCCTGGCGCAGCGGGCGCTTCGACCCTGAGGTACTGTCCAACAAGCTGGCCACCCTGAGCCGGGCTCGCCACGCCCTGCGTGAGTGGCGCCACAAGCGTCAGCAGCGGACCCTGGCCTTCTGCTGCTCGCGCAAGCACGCCGACTTCATGGCCGAGCAGTTCCGGCGCAATGGCGTGCGCGCGGCGGCCGTTCACGGCAACGCCACACTGGACCGCTCAGAGGCGCTGGAGCGACTGCGCCGCGGCGACCTGGACGTCATCTTCTCCGTGGACCTGTTCAACGAGGGCGTGGACCTGCCAGCCATAGACACCGTAATGATGCTGCGGCCGACTGACTCCAAGGTTCTCTTCCTCCAACAGCTCGGCCGCGGCCTGCGCCGGCACGACGCCAAGGAGCGCCTGGTGGTGCTGGACTTTCTCGGCAACCACAAGGGCTTCCTCAACAAGCCCCAGGCACTGTTTGGCGCCGGCCCCACCCGGAAGGCGCTGGCCAAGCTGGCGCGCCAACTTGAGCGCGGCGACATCAACCTGCCCGCCGGCTGCTTCGTCAATTACGACCTGCGGATCATCGAGTTTCTCAAAGAGCTCGACACCCAGGGCTTCGAGAAGGAATACGACGCTCTGAAGGCTTCGCTGGGCCGTCGCCCGACCGCCGCCGAGATGTATCGCGCCGGCGCCAGCATGGCCCAGCTTCGTCGACAGCACGGACCCTGGTGGCGCTTCGTGGAGGCGCAAGGGGATCTGCAACCCGCTGAGTACAAGTGCCTCCAGCAGCACGAGAGGTTCCTGCAGGAGGTCGAAGTCACCCCCATGACCAAGTGCTTCAAGATGGTGCTGCTAGAGGCACTCCTGGAACTGGACGGGTTCCGTCTGCCACCCACGGTGGAGGCCCTGGCGCATCGGAGCCTCGAGGTCTTCCGTCGGCGGCGCCCACTCATCCCGGATATCCACGAGAACCTTCGGGATATCGACACCATCGACCCAAGCCGCTGGACCCAGTACTGGCGTGGGAACCCCATCAACGCCTGGATCGGTGGCAACAAGCCAAACGAGGCCAACATCTGGTTCCAGGTCAGCGACGGCCGTTTTGAACCGCTCTTCAAGGTGCCCAACCAGCAACCGGAGACGCTCGCCAGCATGGTCCAGCAGCTGGTGGACTACCGCCTGGCTGCCTACCAGGCCCGGCTGCAACAGGCCCGACCGGCCACTGCCGACGTCCTGCCTTTTCCTGATCAGAAGGGTCGCACCGAACTGCCATTTTTCCCCAACATCAAAATCGCCTGCGGCCACTTCAAGGCGGGCCGGGCGGATGCGGAGGAATACACATCCGTTGGAGCAGAATACGGCCGCCTGAACCCAAGCAAACACTTCATCGCCCAGGCCTCCGGCAACTCCATGAACGGCGGCAAACGACCCATTCAAAACGGCGACTACCTGCTGCTGGAGCGCGTTACCCCGGAGAGCGCGGGTTCCATCACCGGATCGACCATGGCCATAGAGCGCCAGGACGAAAGCGGCGACGCCGAGTATCTGCTGCGCGTCGTCCACAAGGCAGCCAACGGCCGCTACATCCTCAAGGCGACCAACCCGGACTATGCTGACCTGGAAGCGGACGAAGTCATGCGCACCTTTGCACGGCTCAAGGCTGTCATCGACCCCCTGGACATGGCCGTAGGCAGAAGCTTCATGCGGGAAGACATTCCTGCCCTGTTCGGCCACGAGTACAACCCGGGCAACTGGAACGCCGGCCACGTGATCCTGGACAATCCCCACGCCCACGTATTACTGGTCACCCTGAACAAACAGGGTAAGGCCGCTGACCACCGCTACCATGATTACTTCATCGATGCGAACACCTTCCACTGGCAAACACAGAACAGCACCACACCACCCAGGAAACGCGGCCGTGAATTAATCGAACATGAGCAGCGCGGCATCCCCGTGCACCTGTTCGTCCGCGACGCCAAGCTTACCCGCGACAAGGCAGCGCCGTTTACCTACTATGGACGCGTGCGTTACCTGCGCCATGAGGGCAGTGGGCCGATGTCGGTGGTCTGGGAGCTGCAGCGCTAGCGACCCTGCAATCGCACCTGAGTCCGAACATGCTTCCGCCCGATCCACTTCCGCTATGACGCTCACTGGCTCAATGTGCCCGGGTGGTTTGCGATCTCGATTCATCTGCCATAGCCGCAGAGTGACGCCAGCCCGGGGGCGCCCGCGAAACATCACCCAGCCGCACCAATTCCTCAGGCCCGAACTCGCCGCGCATCCAGGCTCGCCGGATCCGTTGGGCCTCCTGCGCCGGCAATATATCGTGCCAGCGGAGCAGGAAGCGCGGCCCGCGCCCGGCGCATAGCGTGCCGAAGGCGTCGAAGGCCACGGCCTCGATGCCGCCAAGCGCCGGCCGGATCATACGCTCACCCCTAATCCGGCATGAATTCAGCGCGTAGAGCCTCGCATCGCAGCGCATCGCTTGCCCATCCGTTGTGGAACACATCTGTTGTGCACGCCACTCGCCGCCGCCCGCGCGCGAGGGCGATGTTGGTCTGTGGCACCCTTCCGGGAGCCTGTATTGTACCTATTCGGAAATCGCTGCCAGGGCGAGGCTTGCTGCTGCGGTATTGTCCCTTTAAGTACAATAGACTGGTTTCAGTCGGGCTGACCGGCTAGAATTTCCGAAAAGGGAAAATAGGAGGCTGCCGGTGGCTCGCTACAGGCGACAACCGCAAAGCCCGGATACGTATGCAGCGCTCAAACCGGTGCGTTCGGCGAAAGACTGGGGCGCGTGCCTGCGCGGCAAGCGTGATGCCGAAGGGTTGCGTCTGGAGGATGTCAGTGACACGACGTTGCTGGGGATGAGATTCCTCTCGGAGCTCGAACGCGGCAAGCCAGGTGCTTCATTGGAGAAAGCCATCCAGGCGGCGAATGCGCTCGGGCTGGAGGTGCTGATGCTCCCGCGCGAGCAAGCCGCGGCACTGCGCCGACGTGATCGCGCCGAGCACCTGCCTCAGTCCGCGCCAAAGGATGAAGGCGGGCAGCGGTG
This sequence comes from uncultured Ectothiorhodospiraceae bacterium, assembly GCA_964487155.1. Lineage (GTDB taxonomy): Bacteria > Pseudomonadota > Gammaproteobacteria > Nitrococcales > Nitrococcaceae > CAZAQB01. The sequence goes on along the minus strand of CAZAQB010000177.1, from coordinate 1,330 downwards.
AGGCCGGGCGAGGGTATCGCCGCCCGGGCCCGCTCAGCGACGCGCGGGCGCGTCTTCCATGAAGGCGAGCTGGTTGGCCATCTCGATATCGACCGTCACCGGGCGATCCACTTCCGCTATGACGCGCACTGGCTCGATGCGCCCGGGTCGTTTCCCATCTCGGTTCATCTGCCGTTGTCGCGGGGTGATGCCTGGGTCAACGCCCACGGCTTCTTTGAGGGGCTGTTGCCGGAGGGCAATCCGAGGCGCCGCGTGTGTTCCGACCTCGGCCTCGATCCCGACGATGATGCCGCGCTGCTCTTTGCCATCGGGCAGGACTGCGCCGGGGCGTTGAGCGTGCTGATCGAGGATGAGCGGCCCAGCCAGGCAGTCGATGGGCCCGATCCGATTTCCAGGGAGGCGTTGGCAAGTCTCGTGCAGCGGCGGGGTCAGCCGGCGCGCGGCGTGTCCGGGGTTATGCGCTTTTCGCTCGCAGGCGCACAGCAGAAGGTGGCCGTGCGTATCGACGCCGGTGCGATGTTCTGGCCCAGTGACACTCACGCCTCCACGCATGTCCTCAAGTTCGAGACCCTCCCTCATGTGTGCATGAGCGAGTACGCGGGCTTGCGCCTGGCAAGGGCCTGCGGCCTCGATGTCATCGAGCCCGAGCTGCTGGCGCTTGGGTGCGAGTCGATGCCCTATCTGCGCCTCCCACGCTATGATCGCGAGCGCGATGCTGCCGGGGTGGTCTGGCGTATCCACCAGGAGGACATCATCCAGGCGCTGGGCTACGAGTCGCGGCACAAGTACGAGGGCGAGGGCGGACCGGGGCTTGGTGAGGTGGCCAGGCTGCTTCGCGAACACGCGAACCAGCCGATTGGCGCCATTACGGCGCTGATGCGCTGGCAGATCTTCAACTACCTCATCGGCAACTCTGATGCGCACGGGAAGAACCTGGCCTTTCTCTACAGGCGCGGCGAGCCGGGTGTGGCGCTCGCTCCCTTCTACGACCTGGTGGCCATCGATACGCTCAACCGGTTGCGTGCGCCTGCGCAGCGCTTCGCACGGAACATGGCCTTCGCCATCGGTGGTCAGATGCGCCCGGAGCGCGTCAATCGGACGGCCTGGGAAGGGTTTGCCAACGATCTCGGGGTGCGCCCAAGGCGCGTGGAGCGCGAGCTCCGGGACATGGCGCTCAGGCTCCCCGGGCGCGCGCTCACGCTCCGAGCCGAGCTCGACGCTGCACTCGGCGAGCGCGACGTCCACCGCATGCTTCAGAAAAGCATTGCCGAGCGGTGCGCCTGGACACTGCGCATGCTGGGGATGGAGGTTCGAGCGCGGGATCTGGTGG
>CAZAQB010000176.1:0-6515 GCA_964487155.1 uncultured Ectothiorhodospiraceae bacterium | reverse complement strand
GCCTCGCGGGCCATCTGCTCGAAGCTGGTGTGGCGGACATCCTTGCCCTTCACGAAATAGATCACGTACTCGCAGATATTGCGGGAGCGATCCCCGATGCGCTCCAGGGAGCGGGCCGACCAGACCAGATCCATGGCCGCGGCGATGGAGTCGGGATGCTCCTCCATGTAGCCCACCAGCAGGCGCATCAGGGCCTCGTACTGCTGATCGGTGGCGATGTCCTCCTCGGCCACCCGCACGGCGGCCTGGGCGTCCATGCGCGCGAAGCAGTCCAGCGCGCCCCGCAGCATCTGCCGGACCTGGTCGCCCAGGGCATTGATCTGGTCCAGCGGCTGGCGGCGGCGGTCCTGTTCGGTCAGGCGCATCGCCATCTTGCCGATGCGCTCGGACTCATCGCCGATACGCTCCAGGTCGGTAATGGCCTTGATCACGGCCATCACCAGCCGCAGGTCGCTGGCGGCGGGCTGGCGGCGCGCGAGAATCTGGGTGCAGCGTTCGTCCAGGTCCACCTCCTGGGCATTGATCAGGTAGTCCCGGGAAATGACCCGCTCGCCGGCCTCGGTATCGCCCTCCACCAGGGCGCGCAGGGCTTCTTCAAGCTGCTGCTCCACGACGCCCCCCATGACCAGCACGTCGTCGACAATGCTCTCCAGTTCCTCGTTGAACCGGTGGGAGATGTGCTGGGTGAGGGTGTGCTTGTCCATAAGGAATCTCCTGGCAATTGAATTGCCTGTTCCGGGGCTTGCCCGGCGGCGCCGGGTCGGCAGAACGTCCGCGCATTTCGCAGCGCGCGGCTCGGGAACAGGGCCGCCTGCTCCGGGGGCCGCTACCGGCGCACTCCGATCAAGCTTGCGCCAACTCTGTCGGGAACACCAAATCCACCGGCCGCGCCTCGATATTTTGGAGCCGGCTGCGCGGGATTCGTTCCCACGGGGAAAGCGCGACGAAGATCGCGGCGCGGGCGCCGCTTCTCCCACAGGGGGCTTCGGCAAGGCTCTGGCTGCGGCCGGCAGGCCCGCGCCTTCAGCCGAACCGGCCGGTGATGTAGTCCTCCGTGCGCCGCGAGCGGGGGTTGGTGAACACCTCGTCGGTGGGGCCGTGCTCCAGCAGCTCGCCCAGGTGCATGAAGGCGGTGAAGTCGGAAATGCGCGCGGCCTGCTGCATGTTGTGGGTCACGATCAGGACGGTGGTCTTGCCGCCCAGCTCCGAGACCAGGTCCTCCACCTTGGCGGTGGCGATGGGATCCAGGGCCGAGGTGGGCTCGTCCAGCAGCAGCAGATCGGGCTGGGTGGCCAGCGCCCGGGCGATGCACAGGCGCTGCTGCTGGCCGCCGGAGAGCTGGTAGGCCGAGGCGGTCAGTCGATCTCTCACCTCCTCCCAGAGCGCGGCGTCGCGCAGCGCCTGCTCCACCGTGTCCTCGATCAGCGCGCGCTGGCGTATGCCCCGCACCCGCAAGCCGGCCGCCACGTTCTCGTAGATGGATTTCGGAAACGGGTTGGGCTTCTGGAACACCATGCCCACCTTGAGCCGGACCATCATCGGGTCCACGCCGGCCCCTACCAGGTTGGTGTCCTCCGGGTGCAGGCGGATCTCCCCCTGGTAGCGGTTGCCGGAGTAGAGATCGTGCATGCGATTGAAACAGCGCAGCAGGGTGCTCTTGCCACAGCCGGAGGCACCGATCAGCGCCGTCACCTTGTGCTCGTAGATGGGCAGATCCACGTCATGCAGGGCCTGGAAATCCCCATACCAGAAACTGAAGCCGCGCACGTCGGCCTTGACCTGCGGCTCCGTCTCCGCGCTCCGGCGCCGCCTGGCCTCGGGCGAGCGGGTCAGCCGCGCGCCCCGGCCGCCGGCTTCCTTCTGCGTGGCCGGGGTTTCCGCGGCGCTTTGGGGTGTGCGCAATTCGGCATCCTCCCGTGTCGTGTGGTCGCTCATCGCAGGGCCCTGCGCAGTCGGTAGCGGATGTAGATGGCCAGTGCGTTCATCAGCAGGGTCATCACCAGCAGCACCACGCCCGCAGCGGCAGCGATCTGGTGGAACTCCTCCTGGGGCCGCGACACCCAGTTGAACATCTGGATGGGCATCAGCGTGAAGGGCGCGAACAGCCAGTCGAAATTCAGGTACGGGAACCCACCCTGGACCGGCGAGGGCGGCAGGAAGGCGATGAAGGTCAGCGCCCCGATGGTGATTACCGGAGCGGTCTCGCCGATGGCCCGGGCGAGCCCCACGATCAGGCCGGTGAGTATGCCGGGCCGTGCCGCCGGCAGCAGATACATGGACACCGTCTGCCACTGATCCGCACCCAGGGCATAGGCACCCTCGCGCACCTCCTGGGGAATGGCCCGGAACGACTCCCGGGTGGCGACGATCACCACCGGCAGGATCAGCAGCGCCAGCACCATGCCCGCCACCAGCACCCATTCCCCCATGCCGAAGGTCTGGATGAAAAGGCCCAGGGCCAGCAGCCCGTAGATGATGGAGGGCACGCCCGCCAGGTTGGTGACGTTGATCTCGATGATATCGGTGACCCAGTTCTTGGGGGCGTATTCCTCCAGGTAGATGCCGGCGCCCACACCCAGCGGCAGGGCCAGCACCGCGGTCACCACCATCACCAGGGAGGTGCCCACCCAGGCCGACAGGATGCCGGCCCGCTCCGGGCGCCGGGAGGGGTAACTGCTGAAGAAGTCGGCATCGATCCAGGCCGCCCCGGCGATGGCCAGATCCAGCACCAGCGCCAGCAGCATGGCCACCGCGACGAACAGCACCATCAGGCCGAGGGCGGCGAAGGTGACGTCGGTGCGGCGCTGGCTGCGGATCAGGGCCGCGACGGTGGCCGGGTCTACCAGCCCGGGGCGGCGCCGGCGCCGTGAACCCAGCGCCGCCCCTCGGGGTTGTGCCATGTGCGGTGTGCCTCCCTCAGTAGGCTTCCCGGAATCGCCGCCGCAGGAAGAACCCGGCGATGTTGAACGACAGGGTGATGACGAACAACGTGAGACCGGCGACGAAGATGGTCTGGTAGGCGATGCTGCCGTGCGGCACGTCGCCCAGGCTGACCTGCACGATGTAGGCGGGGATGGTGGCGGCACCCTCACGGGGGTCGAACGTGAGATTGGGGTTCTGGCCGGCGGCGATGGCCACCACCATGGTCTCGCCGATGGCCCGGGACATGCCCAGCACATAGGCCGCGGTGATGCCCGACAAGGCCCCCGGCATCACCACCCGGGTGGCGGTCTGCCAGCGGTTGAAGCCGAGCGCGTAGGCTCCTTCCCGCAGGCTGCCGGGCACCGCCCGCATGGCGTCCTCGCTGACCGAGGTGACATAGGGCAGAATCATGATGCCGATCACCAGCCCGGGAGCCAGCAGGTTGAATCCGGAGAGCTCGGGGATGAAGGTCTGCAGCAGCGGCGTGACGAACAGCAGGGCGAAATAGCCGTACACCACGGTGGGCACGCCCTCCAGCAGCTCCAGGACGGGCTTGACCACCTCACGGACGCGGTTGGGGGCGAATTCGCTCAGGTAGAAGGCCAGCACGGTGCCGCCGGGGATGGCCACCGCCAGGGCCACCACGGTGACGGTCAGGGTGCCCGAGAGCAGCGGCAGAATCCCGTACTGGGCGTTGGTGAACAACGGCGTCCACTGGGTGCCGGTGAGGAACTCCCAAACCGAGACATGGCTGAAAAAGGTCAGCGATTCCCGGACCAGCACGTAGACGATTCCCACGGTGACCAGCACCGACAGGGCGGCGGCCAGAAACAGGATGCCGCGCATGGCTCGGTCAATGCGCCGGCGCCGGCGCAGAAAGCCCTCGGAAGCCTGACACCGGGCGGTGCGCTCCCGGTTCGTGGCGACGGGTTCGGCCATGGCGGTCACTCGCGGAGGGCGCGTGCGGGGCGCCGGGCTCAGTCCTGCCTTTCGGCCTCGAGCAGGTCCTCGATGGAGATGCCCACCTGGGCGCCCCCGGCGAAGGCGGTGCCAGTACGGCGCTCGGCGACGTTGCGCCGGGCCAGCCGGTAAGCCTCGGCGGGCAGCGGCACGTAACCCACCTCGCGAACCAGCTCCGCCGCCAGCTGCGGATCCAGATAGTAGTCCACCAGTTCCCGCACCGCCGGGTTGTCTTCCAGCGACTCTATGCTGACGTAGACGAACAATGGCCGCGACAGGGGCTGGTAGCGGCTGGTCTTGGCGTTCTCGATGGACGGCTCGACACAGGGGCCACCCTCGTGGGAGATGCCCAGGGCCTTCAGCTTGTCGGTGTTCTCCTGGTAGTAGGCATAGCCGAAGAATCCCAGGGCATTGATGTCGTTGGCAATGCCCTGAACGAGCACATTGTCGTCCTCGCTGGCGGTGAAATCCCCGCGGCTCGCGCCCTCCTCGCCCACCACGGCCTCGGTGAAGTAATCGTAGGTGCCGGAGTCGGTACCGGCGCCGTACAGACGCAGATCACGATCAGGGAACTCCTCACGCACCTGGCGCCAGTTGTTGATCCGTCCCTGGGCCTCGGGCTCCCAGATGCGCTTGAGCTCGGCGGTGGTCATGCAGCTGACCCAGTCGTTGCGCGGGTTGACCATCACCGCCATGGCGTCCAGAGCGACGGGCAACTCGATGAAACGAATGCCGCGCTCGGCGCAGGCCTCGCGCTCGGAGGGCTTGATGGGACGCGAGGCGTTGGAGATGTCGGTCTCGCCCCGGCAGAACTTCTTGAAACCGCCCCCGGTGCCGGAAACCCCGACGGTGACCCGGTACTTGCCACGGACCTCGATCTGGAACTCCTCGGCCACTGCCTCGGTGATGGGGAACGTGGTGCTTGACCCATCCACCCGGACCAGGTCCGCGGCCTGGGCAGCGGAGGCGGCAGCGCCGCCCGCCAGGGCGGCGCAGATGATCGCTGCGCCAAATCTGGTACGTCCCATGAACGACCTCTCTTCGCTGTCGAGAACCTGATTATGTATTTTGTCCCGCCGGATGAAGAATCGCGGCGAGGGCGCCGCTCCGACAGCAGTTGTCTCCGGGCGCCGGCCCAAAGCCACCTGTGGGAGGCCCGCCCTCGGGGCGATCGGGCGCGACCGATGAACGGCCCCTCATCGGGCAGGTTTGCGCTCCTGCCAGCGGGGGAACACACAGGTAAAGGTACTGCCCACTTCGGGCTGGCTGGTCACCTCCAGCCTGGCGCCATGACGTTGCAGCACGTGCTTGACGATGGCAAGCCCCAGTCCCGTGCCACCGACCTCGGAGCTGCGCCCGCTGTCCACCCGGTAGAAGCGCTCCGTGAGCCGGGGAATGTGATGCGCCGGAACGCCGATACCGGTGTCCGAGACCGCCAGGCAGGCGCCGCGCTCATCCCGGAACCAGCGGATGTGAACGCTGCCAGAGCCCGGCGTGTACTTCACGGCATTGCTCACCAGGTTACCGAAGGCGCTGCGCAGCTCCTGCTCGTCGCCCTTCACCAGCAGCTGGGGGTCGCCTTCCACGCTCACCTCGTGGCGCCCCTCGCCCAGACTGCGCGCCTCTTCCGCGAGCCCCGCAAGCAGGCCCTCCACCCGTACCGGCCGGGCCTGGCGGTAGACCTCGCCGGTCTCCAGCCGGGACAGCAGCAGCAGGTCCTCGACCAGGCGGTTCATGCGCCGGGTCTGCTCCAGCACCAGCCTCAGCGGGCGCTCCAGTTCGCCGGCCTCCGCGGCGCCGTAATCCACCAGGGTCTCCGCCATGCCCTGAATCACCGTCAGGGGGGTGCGCAGCTCGTGGGAGAGATTCGCGACGAAGTCGCGGCGCATGGTCTCCAGACGCCGCAGCCGGGTCACGTCCCGCGCCAGCAGGAGCTTTTCCTCCTCGCCATAGGGGACGATGCGCACTTCCAGCATCTGCCCGGTCTGGGAGGGGCTCGGCACGGTGATGGCCTTGCCCCAGTCGTCATCACGCAGGAAGCGGCTGAACTCCGGGTTGCGCCACAGATTGGCGATATGGCGGCGCTCGTCCTGGGGCCAGCGGATGCCGAGGTAGCGCTCGGCCAGAGGGTTCCACCACAGCATCTCGCCCCGGCCGCGCAGCACCACCGTGGCGTCGGGCATGGCGTTGGCGGACTGGCGGAACTGGCGCAACAGATCCGCCAGGCGCTGGCGGCGGCGGCGGTGGCGGCGTTGCAGATGGAAGAGGTTCTCGAAGATCTCTCCCCACAAGCCCAGGGAGCGCGGCGGCTGGATGCGCCGCCCGGTACGCAGCCAGCGCTCCAGCCGCACCAGATTGCGTGCCTGCACCACGAGCACGCCCAGCAGGCCAAAGAACAGCGCAGCCCAGACCTGGCCGATGGCCAGCCCCACCACCAGGGCCAGTGCCATCACTGCGGCGAACTGGGCCAAGGCCCTGGGCCAGGGATTGGACGACCGCATGGACCTCCTCTTGGGCTGCCGGCCCCGGGGCATCGGCGCCGCGGCAGCAGCCATCTCCGCGCCTGTGATGCCCGAGCAGCACCATGACGCTGGCTCGGCGGGGGAGTGCCGGGGCACCCGGTCCCACCCTAG
>CAZAQB010000175.1:0-6587 GCA_964487155.1 uncultured Ectothiorhodospiraceae bacterium | reverse complement strand
CCCCGTTTGCCGCCGCCGCAGTAGATCATCCCTAAGTCCGACAGGCTGCTAGGGAAACACTGATTTATTCCCGCCCCGGCCTCCCGCCGGCGGGCTGCGCCTGGGATAATAGCGCCAGTCGGTTGGGACGGAGAGCGAGCGCCATGCAGTCGAGCTTCTCGGAGCTGGAGTACGCCACCAAGAAGAAGGTCACCCGCCGGGATCGCTTCCTCGCCGAGATGGAGGCACTGGTGCCCTGGTCGGCCCTGGAGGCTGAGCTTGAGGCCTCCTATCCGGCCGGCGGGGGCCGGGGCCGCCCACCCATCGGGCTGGCGCGGATGCTGCGCATGTACGTCGCCCAGCAGTGCTTCGGGCTCTCCGATGAGGGGATCGAGGACGCCATCTACGACTCCCAGGCGATCCGCCGCTTTGTGGGTATCGACCTGGGTCGGGAGGCCGCCCCGGATGCCACCACGCTGCTCAAGTTCCGCCGCCGCCTGGAGAACAACAGACTCACCCGGCGCATCTTCGAGGTGATCAATGCCCATCTGGCCGAGCGCGGGCTGTTGCTGCGTGAGGGCACCGTGGTGGACGCCACGATCATCGCCGCGCCGCCCTCGACGAAGAACCGCGAGCGTGCCCGCGACCCCGAGATGCACCAGACCCGCAAAGGAAAGCAGTGGTACTTCGGGATGAAGGCGCACATCGGCGTGGACGCGGCCTCGGGGCTGGTGCACAGCCTGGCGACCACGCCCGCCAACAAATCCGACATCAGCCAGGCCCATCGCCTGCTCCACGGCGAGGAGCGCGAGGCCTTCGCCGATTCGGCCTACCAGGGTGTGGAGAAGCGCCCCGAGCATGCCGAGTCGAACACGCGCTGGTACGTGGCGATGAAGCGGGGGCTGCGCAAGGCGCTGGGCGATGACGAAGAGGGCCAGGATCTGGAGTTCTGCGAGCAGGTCAAGGCGAAGATCCGCGCCCGGGTGGAGCATCCCTTCCACGTGCTCAAGAACCGCTTCGGGCATCGCAAGACCCGGTACCGGGGGTTGGCGAAGAACGAGGCGCAGCTCTACAGCCTGTTCGGCCTGGCCAACTTGGTGCTGGCGGGGCGACGAGTGTTGCCCCAATACGCCCAAGGTGCGTCCTGAGATGGCAGAAATGCCGCGAACTGCATCGATCTGCAGCGAAATGCGGCGAAACGGCAGCCGCCGGAGGGCCGCGGCGGCGCCGAGCACCTGCTCCTGGCTCGCAAAATTCCAGGCGGGCGCCGGTGCGGCTGGATTTCGCATTTGATCAGCGTTTCCTTAACTTGGGTGGATTGCGTTCCGCGGGGGAGACAAACCGCTCGCGGTTGGACAGGCGAAAGGCGAGTTTCCAGGGTTTCGGGTGATAGTATTTCATCATCTCTGCAAGCTCCTGTGGCCCATCATATAGAAAAGCTGATGGGGTTCGGAAATCTTCACAAACTGAGATGTGGCCTCGTGGCGCAAGTCGTGGAAACGAAGGTTTTCAAGACCCGCGCGAGCAGTGACTTTTCGAAACGCCTGGGTGATAGAGTCCGGTGGGATCGGGCGATCGAGAACGCCGCGCTCCTGTAGCCGGGCTCAGAGCGCGGCGGGCCCGCCGTGTGAGCGGAATTTCACGAGCTGGGCCTTTCTTCGAGGTCTGAATTCTGAGCGAACCTGCCCGGCGATTGATATGGTGGCGGCGTATTGCGGCAATTTCGCCACGGCGCATACCGGTTTGCAGAGCCAGGACGATCAGCTCATAAATGGGGATGGTGCGCCGTTGCGTATGCTCGAAGTCTCTGGCGCTCGTGAGCAGCGCCAGGGCGCTGTCCCAGTCCAGGCGGCGGTCGCGGCTGTCCGGCCGCACGGGCCAGGGGACCTCCCTGGTGGGTTTGCGCACCTCCAGGTGCCACTCCCGGCGTGCGGCGATGTAGATCCGGGAGAGCACGGACAGCTCGTGGATCAAAATCTGAGGCCTGGCCTGCTGCAGTCTCTGGTCCCGGTACTCTCGGATGGCGCCTGGGCTGAGACTCCACAGCGTGTACTGGCCGAGTTTCTGCGCGAGGTGGTGGGCGGCAGATCTCACCGGATGCTGGGATCGCTTGCCCGGCAGGACCTCGCTGCATGAGCGCTCTATGGCACTGTGGATACTGGTCTGTCTGGGGGCCGTGGGGTCGAACCAGAGGCGGTCGCGCATGCTCTGTTCGGCCTCCCTGGCCCACTGCACCGCCGGCTCTCGGTTATCGTAGGTGGCGCAGCGAACCGGGTACCCGACTCGGCGCACCCGTGCCTCCCAGGTGTCTCCGCGCTGACGAATGGATGCCACCACCTGTCCCCCACAGCAGTGTGAGACGTGTAGTGACCGAGGCGACGATCCCGCACCCGATTGGAGCATTTTTGGAGCAAAATGCGCCGGTGCGGGCTGTCAGGTTGGGCGGCAATTCTCTATATATCTGCAATATAGAGAGTTTCTGGTGCCCCGAGCAGGATTCGAACCTGCGACCTGTCGCTTAGGAGGCGACCGCTCTATCCGGCTGAGCTACCGGGGCGACGCCAGGCAGTATAACGGCCGGGCCGGGGGCCGCGAACCGGTGGCGATGGATGCATGGCGTGGTCCGGCAGCCCCCCGCGCCATGGGCCTGTAGTGCCAGCGGCATCCCTGCGGTACTCGCGGCTGTCTCTGGAGTGTCACGAAGACGCAATTATTGTGTCCCGGGCGGTGCCGAGAATGTTGTGCTGGCGTTTGCGCGGCCGCGCATCAGCGGCACGCAAGGCAGCGAGTATCCCACCCCGCCCGGGGGCAAACCCCCAGAACGAGGGACACGGTCATGTCGAGCAAGCTCATCCTCCTGCCCGCGGCGTTCTGCGTCGCGCTGCTGGGCGCCGTGGCTGCCGGTGCCCAGGACGACTGCCCCCATCGCGGCACCCTGGATCGGCAGTACTGCGACCAGGATCGTGATCTCATCGCCGACCTGCCCGTGGATTCCAGCCGGTGGGCGGACCCGGACACGCTGGTCTTTGCCTACACGCCGGTGGAGGATCCGGCCGTGTACGAAAAGGCGTGGGCCGACTTCCTGGTCCATATGGAGGGCATGACCGGCAAGAAGGTGGTGTTCTTCTCGGTGCAGTCCAATGCCGCCCAGATCGAGGCGATGCGCTCCGGGCGGCTGCATGTGGCCGGCTTCAACACCGGCTCCAACCCGATCGCGGCGAGCTGCGCGGGTTTCGTGCCGTTCACCTCCATGGCCAGGGACGGCAAGGTGGTCGGCTACGAGATGGAGATCATCGTGCCGGCCGACAGTCCGATCCGGACGCCGGCCGACATCAAGGGCCGTTCCATGGCTTTCACCTCGCCGACTTCGAACTCCGGCTTCAAGGCGCCTAGCGCGCTGCTGAAGAGCGAGTTCGGCCTCGAAGCGGAGAAGGACTTCAAGGCCGCATTCTCCGGCAAGCACGACAATTCGATCCTGGGCGTCGCGACCGGCGACTACGAGGCGGCCGCCATCGCCAACTCGGTGCTGGCGCGCATGATCGAGCGCGGAGTGGTGAAGCAGGAGCAGATCCGCAGCATCTACCGATCCCAGACCTTCCCGACTACCGGCTATGGGCACGCCCATAACCTGCACCCGGAGCTGGCGGCCCGGGTGCAGCAGGCCTTCTTCACCTTCGACTGGTCGGGCAGTACCCTCGATGAGGAGTTCGGTCGTCAGGCTGACGGCTTCGTGCGCATCGTCCACAAATTCGACTGGGCGGTGATCCGCCAGATCGACCGGACCAACGGCGTCGAGTACAGGTGCAAGTAGCCGGCTCCGCCAGGGCCTGCCGGTAGCTGGGCGGATGCTCCGCCTGGTCTCCCTGAGCAAGCGCTACCGAACGGGCGACCAGGCGCTCCTCGACATCGACCTGCAGGTGCCTCGGGGCCAGGTGCTGGCCCTGATCGGCCCGTCGGGGGCCGGCAAGAGCACCCTGATCCGCTGCGTCAACCGGCTCGTGGAGCCCACATCGGGAGAGGTGTGGCTGGGCGAACTGGAACTCACCCGGCTCGGTGCCCGCGCCCTGCGGCGGGCACGCCGGCGCATGGGCATGATCTTCCAGGAGTTCGCCCTGGTGGAGCGCCTGAGCGTCATGGAGAACCTGCTGAGCGGTCGACTGGGCTATGTCGGCTTCTGGCGGAGCTGGCTGCGCCGGTTTCCCCAGCAGGATGTGGACGAGGCATTCCGGCTGCTGGAGCGCGTGGGGCTGGACGCGATGGTGGACAAACGCGCCGATGAACTCTCCGGCGGACAGCGCCAGCGCGTCGGCATCGCCCGCGCCCTGATCCAGGATCCGGACCTGTTGCTGGTGGACGAGCCCACCGCCAGCCTGGATCCGAAGACCTCGCGCCAGATCATGCGTCTCATCACCGAGCTTTGCGAGGAGCGGGGGCTCGCTGCCATCATCAACATTCACGACGTGCAACTCGCGCAGATGTTCGTGCAGCGAGTGGTCGGGCTTCGGGCCGGACAGATCGTCTACGATGGTGGCCCCGAGGGCCTGGGGGCGGCCACGCTCACCGACATCTACGGCGAGGAGGACTGGTCGGCCACCATCCGCGCAGCGCAGGAGGATGCGAACCCGGGGCAGATTCCCGCCGGCTCGGCGTGCCGCAACCCCCCGAGTCCGACAAGCTGCTAGCGGATGGCCCAGGCCGTGCGAACCTGGCGCAAGCCGCATTTCATCAGCGACGCCCGGCTGCGTTGGGCGCTCTGGGTGATGTCCGCCGTCTACCTTGCGTTCGCCCTCGGCACTCTGGAGGTCGACTGGGGGCGGGTGGCCGACGGTGTTCCCCGCGGGCAGCGGTTCCTCGGCAGCTTCTTTCCGCCCGATTTCGAAGCTCGCTGGGATGCCATCGTCTCCGGGCTGGCCGAGAGCGTCTGGATGACCGTTACCTCCACGGTGGTGGGTGTGGCGCTGTCCGTACCTATCGGCCTGGGCGCGGCGCGCAATCTCTCGCCACTGCCGGTGTATCTGCTGTGCCGCGCGGTGGTGGCCCTGTCGCGTACCTTCCCCGAGATCATCCTGGCCATATTTTTCGTCAAGGTCTTCGGCTTCGGGCCCTTTGCCGGCTTCCTTGCGCTCTCCCTCGCCACCATCGGCTTCTACGCCAAGCTGTTGGCGGAGGACATCGAGTCCATGGACCCGGCCCAGGCTGAAGCGGTCCGCGCCACCGGTGCGTCGTGGCTGCAGTGGCTCAACTACGCCGTGCAGCCGCAGGTGATGCCGCGCATGGTCGGGCTCTCCATCTATCGCCTGGACATCAACTTCCGGGAGTCGGCTGTGGTGGGCATCGTGGGCGGCGGCGGCATCGGCGCCACTCTCAACACCGCCTTCAACCGCTACGAGTTCGAGACAGCGGCTGCCATCCTGCTGCTCATCATCGGCATTGTGATGGTGCTGGAGTACGCCTCCGGCAGCATCCGTGCGAGGCTGAAGTAATGCCGGTGCATGACCGCTCGGGCCGGCGCGTATGGCGGCGCCGAGACCGCGCCCGCGCGCTGGCCGGCTGGGCTGCCTGGCTGGCCGGCACCGCAGTGTTCGTCTACTGCTGGCAACTGCTCTCGGGCCGGACCATCTGGGCGTTTGCCGCCGATGCCCACAGCCAAGCCGCCGACCTCGCGGTGCGCATGGTGCCGCCGCGCTGGTCCTACATGGACTCCCTCTGGGGCCCGCTGTGGGACACCATCAACATCGCCACCCTGGGCACCGTGATCGCGCTGCTGCTCGCCGTGCCGGTAGCCTTCTGCGCCGCCCGCAACACCACGCCCAGTGTGCTGCTGGTGCGCCCCGTGGCGCTGTTTGTGATCGTCGCCTCGCGCTCCATCAACTCCCTGATCTGGGCACTGATGCTGGTAGCCATCATCGGCCCGGGCGTGCTGGCGGGCGTGCTCGCCATCGGGCTGCGCTCCATCGGCTTCTGCGCAAAGCTGCTCTACGAGGCCATCGAGGAGATCGACCCGCAGCCGGTGGAGGCGGTCAGCGCCACGGGAGCCAGCGCCCCTCAGGTACTGGCCTATGGCATCGTGCCCCAGGTCATGCCCACCTTTGCGGGGATCACCGTGTTTCGTTGGGACATCAACATCCGCGAGTCCACGGTGCTGGGCCTGGTCGGCGCCGGCGGCATCGGCGTTCAGCTCAACGCCAGCCTTGCCAGCGTCGCCTGGACCCAGGTCTCGATGATACTGCTCACCATCCTCGCCACGGTCATAGCGAGCGAGTGGCTCTCGGCAAAGGTGCGCCATGCAATCATCTGATCCCAGAACCCAGCGAACCACCTCACATTGCCCTTCTGGACCGCCTCAGCCGCCGATAGCCAGCCACAAGTCCGTCCGAGACCTCCCCACGAGCCATCGTTGAGGCCAGTTGTTACCGCAACCCTGCCATGGATAGCGAGGGACAGGCTGAATAATTAACCGCCACATTGTTTTACCGAACGCACGCGGAAATGGCCCTGACCCCTCTGCGTGCTTCCAGTTTTGTCCGTATCTCGCGTGCCGTTTCCTCAGTCAGATCATGGGTTCGCATGATTGCCATGGCCACCAGCGTTCCTGCTGTCGGCACGAT